>NZ_QMEX01000077.1 GCF_003284925.1 Mycolicibacter senuensis | reverse complement strand
GCTGTGCGATGTCATAGCCGCTCAGCAGCGCCAGCCACATCAGCACCACAACCGCCGCCGCCTGCGCCACGGCGCCATGCTCAGGCCGGGTCGGCGATCACGCAAGTCATCGCCGCCCGGGGTGCGGGCCGGCCGGTGAAGAGCTCGACTTGGGTGAACGCCTGGTGCAGCAGCATCTGCAGGCCGCTGATCACGGTTCCACCCGCCGCGGCGACCGCCGCCGCCAGCGGTGTCGGCCACGGATCATAGATCGCGTCCAGCAGCACCGGCACCCCGGCCAGCACCGGCGCGTACCGGGCTGCGACCTCGGCCGGCAGCGTGCTGACCGCCACCGATGCCGACCCGGCGGCCTCGGCCAGCCCGGCCTCGTCGAGTGCGCAATAACGCGCCGGCACACCGACTTGGGTCGCCAGCGCCACCAGCCGTGCGGCGTTGTCGGAGTTGCGGGCAGCCACCGTGATACCGCTGACCCCGAGGTCGGTCAACGCCACCACGGCGGCCGGGGCGGTACCGCCCGACCCCAGCACGATCGCCTCCCCGGAAATCGGTCCGGCCGATCCCAGCGCCCCGCTGACCCCGTCGACGTCGGTGTTGTCGGCCAGCCAGCCGGTCGGGATGCGAACCAGGGTGTTGGCCGAGCCGATCCGCTCGGCGCGCGGTGTGCGCTCGTCGGCGAAGGCCAGCGCGGCGAATTTGCCCGGCATGGTCACCGACAGGCCGACCCATTCCGGCCCTAGTCCCGACACCAGCGCCGGCAACCGCTCGGCGTCGCACTCGATGCGGTCATAAGTCCATCCGCGCAGCCCCAACGCACGGTAGGCCGCCAGGTGCAGTTGCGGCGAGCGAGAGTGCGCGATCGGCGACCCCAGCACGGCCGCCTTGCGTGGCCGCGGATCAGCGGGAGCTGTCGAGGACACCGTTGCCCAGAGCCATCTCGATGTTGTTCAAATGCTGCTGATAGTTGTGAGTGAACAAGGTGGTGCCGTCCTTGTCGATCGTGACGAAGTACAGCCAGTCGCCCGGTTCCGGGTGCTCGGCGGCTCGCAGGGCCTCGACTCCCGGCGAACAGATCGGGGTGGCCGGCAGTCCCTCGGCGGCGTAGGTGTTCCACGGCGTCACCTTGGCCCGGTCGGCGTCGGTGGTGGCCACCTCCTGGCGGTCCAGCGGATAGTTGACCGTCGAGTCGAACTCCAGGCGCTGGGGCTCGTTGAGGCGGTTGTCGATGACCCGGGCCACCTTGGCGAAGTCGTGCGGCAGGGCTTCGCGCTGCACCAGCGAGGCCACGATCAACAGCTCGTAGGGAGTCATACCCAACTGCTCGGCGACGCCGGGCAGTCCGGTCTTGGCCAACTCCGCGGCGCTCTGGCCGATCACCTTCGACAGCACGACCGGTGCCGGCGCGGTCGGGTCGACGTTCCAGGTACCCGCCGTGATCAACCCCTCGATACGGCGGTGGTCGCGGCCCATCCTGGTCACCGGACCGAACGCCCAGTCCGGCACCGACAGCGCCTCCGGCGTCTCCGTCGCCGCGGCCCGCCGCAACTCCTGCGGCCTGAGGCAGTGACGATCGCCGTTGAGATCCAGACAGCTGGCCTGAGCGATGAGCGTGAACACTCCCGGTGTCACGACGTTGGTCTTCATGTCGGTGGTGTCGTCGAGTTGGCGGCCCTCCGGGATCACCAGCTTGCCCACCCGGTTGGCCGGGTCGGTGAGCTGCTGTACCGCGGTGGCAGCCGGGATCTCGGCCCGCAACCGGTAGAAGCCGGGCTGGATCGCCGCGATGGCGGCGTTGCCCTGCGCGACGTCGAGGAACGTTTTGACATTGGCGATCACACCGGCGCCCAGCATGGTTTCGGCGATAGCGGTGGTGAAGTCGCCTTCGTGCACCTCGATCAGCACCTGCTGGCCGCCCTCGCCGGTGTAGTCGACCACGGGGCCGCGTGAGTGCCACAGCCTGGAGCCGAGGAACACCCCGGCGATGAGCATCATGGTGACCAGCGCGACGCCCACGGCGCCGATCACCCGCCGGCGCCGGTTACGCCGCCGTCGCCGCCGCTGGTCGCGGGCGCGCTCGGTCCGGCTCAGCCGGCGGCGCGGCGGTCCGACCGCCACCGGCTTGGCCTTGGCGGCGGAATAGTCGTCAGACACCGTTGTCCTCCGTCGCCGGGGTCACCATGCCCGATGCCCGGCGCTGGTCGAGCCAGCTCTGCAGGATGGTCACCGCTGCGGCCTGATCGATCACCGAGCGCTGACGCTTGGACCGTACACCGGCCGCCTGCAGGGCCCGAGCCGCGCTGACGGTGCTCAGGCGTTCGTCGGCCAGCCGCACCGGGACCCGCCGATCCAGCCTGGCCAGCACCCGGGCCAGGTCATCGGCCACCGCGATGGCGTCCACGGCGGCCGTTCCCGTCCGGTCGGCCAGGGTGCGGGGCAACCCGACGACGACTTCGACCACGTCGAATTCGTCGACCAGGGCGGCCAGCCGACGCAGGTGCGACCCGGAGCCATGCCGGCGGACGGTCTCCACCGGGGTCGCCAGCAGGCCGTCGGGGTCGCTGCACGACACCCCGATGCGCACGCTGCCCACATCCACCCCGAGCCGTCGTCCGCGGCCGGGATCATCCGGCCCGCCGGGCCGGTCCGGGGTGCGATGGGGAGGGAAGGTCACGCCGGCGCGCTCCGGGCGACCGCCGAGCGGACCGCCGCCAGGGCGGCGTCGATGCCGGTAGGGTCCTTGCCGGAGCCCTGCGCCAGGTCGGCTTTGCCGCCGCCCCGGCCGGCCACCGCGGCCGCCAGTTCTTTGGCCAGATCATCGGCACGCAGCCCGAGTTCCTGTGCGGCGCTGTTGGTGGCGACCACATAAGGCACGCTGCCCGGCGAATCCGGGGCCGGGTCGGCGATCAACACCACCACCGCGGGCTCCTCGCCGAGTTTGCCGCGGATGTCCCCGGCCATCGAACGCAGATCGCCACCTCCGATACCACCGGACATTCGCTGCGCCACCACGCGCACGTTACCGATTCGCTCAGCATCGCTAGCGGCATTCGAGGCAGCGGCGCGGGCACCGGCCAGCCGGGCGCGCTCGAGTTCCTTCTCGGCGGCCCGCAGTCGCTCCACCAGATTTGCTACCCGGGCGGGCACCTCTTCGGACGGCACCTTGAGCGAAGACGCCAGGCCGGCCATCAGCGCCCGCTCCTTGGCCAGGTGGCGGAACGAATCCAGCCCGACGTAGGCCTCGACCCGGCGCACCCCGGATCCGACCGACGATTCGCCGAGCAGGGTCACCGGGCCGATCTGCGCCGAATTGTGGACGTGGGTGCCGCCGCACAACTCCAGCGAGAACGGCCCGCCGATCTCGACGACCCGCACCCGATCGGGGTATTTCTCGCCGAACATCGCCATGGCACCCATCGCCTTGGCCTTCTCGAGGTCTTCGTTGAAGGTGTGCACCTCGAAGTCGGCCTGCACCGCCTCGTTGGTCACCTCTTCGACTTCCCGGCGCTGCTCCTCGCTCAGTGGGCCCTGCCAGTTGAAGTCGAATCGCAGATATCCCGGCCGGTTCAGCGAACCGGCCTGAACGGCGTTGGGACCCAACACTTGCCGCAACGCGGCGTGCACCATGTGGGTGCCGGAGTGGCCCTGGGTGGCGCCCTTGCGCCAGGCCGGATCCACGGCGGCGGTGACGGTGTCGCCCTCCACGAATTCGCCGGACTCCACGTTGACCCGGTGCACGAACAGTGTTTGGGCGATCTTCTGCACATCGGTGACGGCGGCTTTGGCCGCCCCGCCGCTGATCGTGCCGACGTCGGCGATCTGCCCGCCGGACTCGGCGTACAGCGGCGTGCGGTCCAGCACCAACTCGACTCGGTCCGGCACCTCGCCCCGACCCGCGCGCGCCACCACGGGCACCCGCTTGCCGTCCACGAAGATCCCGAGAATCCTTGCCTCCGAGCTCAACTCCTCGAAGCCGGTGAACTCGGTGGGTCCGGCGTCGACCAGTTCGCGGTAGGCACTCAGGTCGGCGTGGGCGTGCTTGCGGGCTGCAGCGTCGGCCTTGGCGCGGGCCCGCTGCTGGGCCATCAGCTCCCGGAAACCGATCTCATCGACGGTCAGGCCGGCCTCGGCCGCCATCTCCAGGGTCAGCTCGATCGGGAAACCGTAGGTGTCGTGCAGGGTGAAGGCGTCAGTGCCCGACAACACGGCGCTTCCGGAGGACTTGGTGGCCCGGGCGGCGTCGTCGAACAACCGTGACCCTGATGCCAGGGTGCGGTTGAAGGCGGTCTCCTCGGCGACAGCGATGCGGCTGATCCGGTCGAAGTCGGTGACCAGTTCGGGATAGGACGGTCCCATCGCGTCGCGAACGGTCGCCATCAACTCCCCCACGATGGGGCCTTCGATGCCCAGCAGCTTGGCCGAGCGGATCACCCGGCGCAACAGCCGACGCAGCACATAGCCGCGGCCGTCGTTGCCCGGGCTCACCCCGTCGCCGATCAGGATCGCCGCGGTGCGGGAGTGGTCGGCGATGACCCGGTAGCGCACGTCATCTTCGGGTGCGTCGGGGTTTCCGTATGGGCGCGGGGCGTGCTCGGCGACCACATCGATGACCGGCCGCAACAGGTCGGTCTCATAGACGTTATGCACACCCTGCAGCAGAAATGCGACCCGCTCGATGCCCATCCCGGTGTCGATGTTCTTGCGCGGCAACGGCCCCAGGATTTCGAAGTCCTCCTTGCCGGTGCCCTCGCCGCGCTCGTTCTGCATGAACACCAGGTTCCAGATCTCGATGTAGCGGTCCTCGTTGGCGATTGGCCCGCCGCCGACACCGAACTCGGGGCCGCGGTCGTAATAGATCTCCGATGACGGACCGCAGGGACCGGGGATGCCCATCGACCAGTAGTTGTCGGCCATCCCGCGACGCTGAATGCGCTCGGCCGGCAACCCGGCGATCTCCTGCCACAGTTCCATGGCCTCGTCGTCGTCGAAGTAGACCGTGGCCCAGATCCGTTCCGGGTCCAGGCCGTAGCCGCCCTGCTCGACACTGTTGGTCAGCAGCGTCCAGGCCAGCTCGATCGCGCCGCGCTTGAAGTAGTCACCGAACGAGAAGTTGCCGGCCATCTGAAAGAAGGTGTTGTGCCGGGTGGTGATGCCGACCTCGTCGATGTCCGGGGTGCGGATGCATTTCTGGATGCTGGTGGCGGTGGCATAGGGCGGGGTCTGCTGCCCCAGGAAGTAGGGCACGAACTGCACCATGCCGGCGTTGATGAACAGCAGGTTGGGGTCATCGAGGATGACCGAAGCGCTGGGCACCTCGGTGTGTCCCGCCTTCACGAAGTGATCGAGGAAGCGCTTCCTGATCTCGTGTGTCTGCACTCTAAAGTCGCTTTCCCGCCGTTGTCGCACCTATTGGACGGCCCTACAGTACCGGTCTGCCGGTCACCGTCTCGACGCCAAGAGGGTGCGGTTCAGGCGCTGTTGAGGAAACTCAGCCGCACCGACCGTCGCGGGTTGTCCCGGTTGAGGTCGACCAGCACCACCGACTGCCAGATCCCGAGCAGTGGCTCGCCGCCGGCCACCGGCACCGTGATCGAGGGCGCGACGATCGCCGGCATGACGTGGTCGGCGCCGTGCCCCGGCGACCCGTGGGCGTGCCGGTAGCGGTCATCGCGCGGCAGCAGCCGCTCCAGGGTGTCGACCAGGTCGGCGTCGGAGCCGGCCCCGGTCTCGATGATCGCCAGCCCGGCCGTCGCGTGCGGCACGAACACGTTGCACAACCCGTCACCGTGACCGGCGCAGAACGACCGCACCTGGTCGGTGAGGTCCACGGTGCGGCGCCGGGAGGTGTCGACATCGAGCACTTCGGTGTTCATGGCCTCCAGGTTACGGGGCGAGTTCCCCCCGCGAGCAGACGCGAAAGCACCTTATTTGGGCGTCAAAAGGGGGCTTTAGCTGGGGGCACCTCCCGCTTGCGGGGGACTGCTCGCGAGGAGCTCAGCCGCCGTTGATCAACGCCTCCCGGGCCAGGGTGTTGCGCGCCATCTTCACGTGCGCGGCGTCAACCAGCACCCCCTCGACCCCGACCGCGCCCAGTCCCCTGGCCTCGGCCTCGCGGTAGGCGGCGATGTTGCGTTCGGCCAGCGCGATCTCGTCGGCGGTCGGCGCGAAGACGGCGTTGGCCACCGGAATCTGATCGGGGTGGATCGCCCACTTGCCGGTGTAACCGTACAGCGAGGACCGGCGGGCCTCGGTTTCGTAACCGGCCAGGTCGGCGTAGTCAGGATAGGGCGAGTCGATCGCCTCGATGCCAGCGATGCGGGCGGCGACCAGCACCTTGTTGCGGGCGTAGTGCCAGAAATCGCCGGGGTAGTCGCCCAGCGGGACGAAGTTGGTGTCCACCCGGGCGCCCTGCGACAGCGAGAAGTCGCCGACGCCGAAGATCAGCGCGTCGATCCGCGGGCTGGCCGTGGCGATCTCCTCGGCGTTGGCCAGCCCCTCGACCTCTTCGATGAGCACCTCGAGGCGGATCGTGCGCTCGAGGCCGAGCTTGGTCTCCAACTGGGTGAGCAGCAGATCCACCCACCACACGTCGCGGGCGGTGCGGGCCTTGGGCACGACGATGGTGTCGAGGTTGCGCCCGGCGGCGGTGACGACCTCGATGATGTCGTCGTGACACCACGGCGTGTCCAGCCCGTTGATCCGGATGGCGCGCGCGGTGCGCCCCCAGTCCAGTTCGTTGAGGGCGGTGATCACCTTGGCCCGGGCGGCTACCTTGTGGGCCGGCGCGGTGGCATCCTCCAGGTCCAGGAAAACCAGGTCGGCGTCCGCGGCCGCAGCCTTGGCGAACATGTTGTCGTTGGCGGCCGGGACGGCCAGTTCGGAACGACGCAACAGCATGAGTATGTCTCCTTGCGATTGGGAACTACAGCACGCCGCGGGCGTGCAGATCGTCGATGTCGGACGGGGTCAGCTTCAGCAGGTCGCGGTACACCTCGGCGTTGTGCTCGCCCAGTCGCGGCCCGAGGTGCTCGACGCGACCTTCGGCGTCGGAGAACCGCGGCACCGGGGCCTGGACGGTCATGGCGCCGAGTTCCTCGTCGCCCACCTTGACGAACACCGCGCGGTGGGCCAGCTGCTCGTCGGCGACCAGGTCGGTGATGTCGTAGACCGCAGCGGCCGCAACCTGTTCGGCATCGAAGACGGCCATGGCCTCGGCCAGGGTCTTGGTCGCCACCCAGCCGGCGACCACCCGGTCGACCTCGCCGGCCCGGGCCAGCCGGCGCTGCGGATCGGCGAAGTCGGCGTCATCGACCAGGTCGGCGCGCCCGATCGCCCGGAACACCCGCAGCGCCAACGCCGGTGAACTTCCCGACATCGCCAGCCAGCGACCGTCCTTGGTGCGGTAGGTGTTGCGGGGTGCGGAGATGTCCCAGCGGTTGCCGGCCCTCGTGGGCACCAGCCCGAGCTGGTCGTAGCCGAGCAGAGTCTGCTCCAGCAGCCGAGCCAGCGGGTCGATGAGGTTGACGTCGATCAGCTGGCCCGGTCCGCCGTGCACGTCACGGTGATACAGCGCCATCATCACCGCGTAGGCGGCATTGAGCGACGCCACCCCGTCGGCGAGCATGAACGGCGGCAGCGTGGGCGGCCCGCCGGCCTCGCCGGTGATGTTGGCGAAGCCGCTCATCGCCTCCCCGAGCGTGCCGAAGCCGGGCCGTTCGCTCTTCGGGCCGGACAAGCCGTAGCCGGTGATGTGCAGCATCACGATGCGGTCGTTGACCGCACGCAGCGCGTCGTAGTCCAGCCCCCACCCGCGCAGCGTGGCCGGCCGGGTGTTGACGATCACCACGTCGGCATGCGCCACCAGCTTGCGGACCAACTCCTGGCCCTCGGGCACCCGCAGGTTGGCGGTGACCGATCGCTTGTTGCGCGACACCGACTTCCACATCAGCCCGACGCCGTCGCGCTGGTGGCCCCAGCCGCGGATCGGGTCGCCGGACCCGGGTTGTTCGACCTTGATCACGTCGGCGCCGAATTCGCCGAGATAGGTCGCCACCAGCGGCGCCGCGGCCAGTGTGGCCAGGTCGAGCACCCGGATCCCGTGCAGCATCATGCCGCGGTCAGACCCGGGCGGGCCAGACCCAGGTGCTCGCGCAGCGTGGCGCCCCGGTACTCGGTGCGAAACAGCCCGCGCCGCTGCAACTCCGGGACCACCATGCGCACCACATCCTCATAGGCTCCCGGCGAATGTGTTGCCGCCAGCACGAATCCGTCACAGGCGCCGCCGTGGAACCACTCCGCCATCTGGTCGGCGACCTGGGTTCCGGTGCCGACGAAGCGCGGGCCCTGCAGCAGGGTGGCGCGGTGCCCGGCCAGATCACGCAGCGTGATGTCGTTGCCGATGTGGGCGCGCAGGTTCTGCACCAGCCCGCGGATGCCCGAGACCGAGGCGATCAGGTCGTCGGTGATCGGATCGTCCAGGTGATGCTGGGCGAAGTCGTAGTTCATCAGCTCGGAGAGCAGTGTCAGCGAGGCCATCGGGTCGACCAGGTCGTTGAGGAAGACCTGCTCGCGGTGCTTGGCATGGTCCTCGGACTCGCCCACCACGGCGTAGGCCATCGGGCACAGCTTCACCGAGGCGGGGTCACGTCCGGCGTCGGCGATGCGCTGCTTCTGATCGGCGTAATGACTGCGGGCCACCTCGAGTCCCGGGTCCCCGGTGAAGATCAGATCCGCCCACCGGGAGGCGAATTCGCGGCCCCTTCCCGACGAGCCGGCCTGGATGATGACGGGCCGGCCCTGCGGGGTGCGCGGCACCGTCAGCGGACCGCGTACCGAGAAATACTCGCCCTCGTGCCGCAACTCGTGCACCTTGTCCGGGTCGGCGTAGAAGCCGCGCGCACGGTCGGCCACGATCGCGTCGTCCTCCCAGGTGTCCCACAATCCCGCCACCACGTCGAGAAACTCGTCGGCGCGGTCGTAGCGCTCGTCATGGCTGAGATGGCTTGTCAGCCCGTAGTTCTGGGCTTCACCGTCGTTGACCGAGGTGACCACGTTCCACGCCGCGCGCCCACGGGATAGGTGATCGAGGGTGGCGAAAGTGCGCGCCACGTGAAACGGCGCGTAGTAGGTGGTGGAATACGTCGCACCCAACCCGATCCGCGTGGTGGCCTGAGCCAGCACCCCGAGCACCGTCGAGAGGTCCAGCTTCACCGGCCGCGCCCCGTAGCGCACCGCCTCGGCGACCGCTCCGCCGTAGATGGCCGGCATGGCCAGTCGGTCGTCGAAGAACATCAGATCGAAGCAGCCCTCCTCGAGCTGTCGGCCGATCTTGGCGTAGTAGGAGGCGTCGAGGTAGCCGTGTTCGGTGGCGGGGTGGCGCCACGACCCGGCGTAGACCGAGGCGTTGCCGGCTTGCATGAAGGCGACGAGCGCCATCTGGTCCGTTCGGGAGGTCATGGTTGATATCTATCATCTGATATATCAGATATCAACGTTTAGATTTTGTGATGTGTACCATTCCTGCCGTGACGGCCAACAACGTCGACATCGGCGGCACCGTGCGCGAGCGTGCCGCCCGTGAGCTGCGCAACCGGATCCTCACCGGCGAGCTGACCCCCGGCACCCGGCTTGACCTCGACGCCATCACTGCGGAGTTCGCCACCAGCCGCACCCCGGTTCGCGAGGCGCTGCTGGAGCTGTCCTACGAGGGGCTGGTGCAGGTCGCGCCCCGCAGCGGCGTCACGGTGATCGGGATCCGCCCCGAGGACGTGCTGGACAGCTTCACCATCCTGGGCGTGCTGACCGGTCAGGCAGCGGCATGGGCCGCCGAGCGCCTCACCCCCGACGACGTCGCGCAGCTGCGGACGCTGGCCGCCGACGTCGAAGCGCTGCGCGGCTCGGATCGCATCGGTGACGCGAACTGGCAGTTCCACCAGGAAATTCATCGGGCCGCCCACTCGCCGCAACTGCTGATCCAAATCCGGCATGCCGCGCGGGTCGTGCCGACGAACTTCCTCACGGTGTTTCCCGAGCACGAACACCATTCACTCGAGGATCACCAGAAGCTGGTCACCGCACTGGCCGAGCGCGAGGCCGAGGCGGCTCGTGCCATCGCCGAGCGGCACGTCCTGGACGCCGGGCGCTCGCTGGCCGACTGGCTCGGCCAGACCGCCGCCGGCTGATAGCGCGCATCTTCGGCCACCATCGTGGCGGGCCGGCGCCCGTCCGGCGCCGCACCGACTCGGACTTTCCCGACGCTTGGTGTGTCGCGTCGGGAAATTCCGGCTCGGCGCTGCGGGCTCAGCCCCGGCGGCGAATGATCGCCCGCAACTTCTGCAGCCGCCCGGCGAGCTCGCGTTCGGCGCCCCGCGCAGTGGGCTGGTAGTAGTCGGTGCCGACCAGATCGTCGGGCGGATACTGTTGTGGCACAACACCATCAGGGTGGTCGTGGGCGTAGCGGTAGCCGACCGCGTTGCCCAGCGCCTGCGCCCCCGAATAGTGTCCGTCGCGCAGGTGCGCCGGGACCGCCCCGGCCTTACCGGCTTTGATGTCGGCCATCGCCGCACCCAGCGCGGTGGTCACCGCGTTGGATTTCGGCGCCGTCGCCAGGTGCACGGTGGCGTGCGCGAGCGTGAGCTGAGCTTCGGGCATACCGATCAGCGCCACGGTCTGCGCGGCGGCCACCGCGGTCTGCAGCGCGGTCGGATCACCCATTCCGATGTCCTCGCTGGCCAGGATCATCAGCCGCCGCGCGATGAACCGCGGATCCTCCCCCGCGGTCAGCATCCGGGCCAGGTAGTGCAGCGCGGCATCGACATCGGAGCCGCGCACGCTCTTGATGAACGCGCTGATCACGTCGTAGTGCTGGTCGCCGTCGCGGTCATAGCGCACCGCGGCCTGGTCCAGCGAGGCCTCCACGGTTTCGACGGTGACCACCTCGCCCGCCGCCACCCCCTCAGCGGCGACCTCCAGCGCGGTAAGGGCACGGCGGGCGTCCCCGGCGGCCAGCCGCACCAGCAGCTCGACGGCCTCGGGCGCCACCTCGACGCGCCCGCCCAGCCCGCGCTCATCGGCGATGGCGCGGCCCACCACGGCGGCGATGTCCTCGGGGCCCAGGGGGCGCAGTTGCAGGATCAGCGACCTGCTCAGCAGCGGGGCGACCACCGAGAACGACGGGTTCTCGGTGGTGGCGGCCACCAGCAGCACCACCCGGTTCTCCACGGCGGCCAGCAGTGCGTCCTGCTGGGTCTTGGAGAACCGGTGCACCTCATCGATGAACAGCACGGTCTGCTCGCCGTAGGCTGCCGCGCGCCGGGCGGTGTCGATGACGGCGCGCACCTCTTTGACCCCGGCGCTCAGCGCCGACAGCGCCTCGAAGCGGCGGCCGGTCGCGCCGGAGATCAGCGAGGCCAGCGTGGTCTTCCCGGTGCCGGGCGGGCCGTAGAGGATGACCGAGGCCGCCCCGGAGCCGTCGACCAGCCGGCGCAGCGGTGAGCCGGGCCCCAGCAGGTGGTCCTGGCCGACCACCTCATCCAGCGATGCCGGGCGCATCCGCACCGCCAGCGGCACCGGCGTGGTGGCGCCTGGTTCTGCTGACGCCGCGCCGGGTACGTCGAAGAGGCCGTCGGACACGCCTTCAGGCATACCATTTCCGGCCGGCCGCCGTTGCGTCAGCGGTGCACGATCACCCCGCGGATGTTCTTGCCGTCGCGCAGATCCTGGTAGCCCTCGTTGACCTGCTCCAGGGTGTAGCGGCGGGTGACCAGCTCGTCGAGCTTGAGCTGGCCGGCGTCGTAGAGGCGCAGCAGTCGCACGATGTCGTACTGCGGGTTCGCGCCGCCGAACAGGGTTCCCTTGATGGTCTTGCCGAACAGCGCGAGCTGCGACCCCGAGATGTGCACGTCGAGGCTCTCCAGCTTGGCCAGCGCGGCGACCACCACGGTGCCGCCCTTGCCGATGGTGTTGAACGCCGCGGTGGTGACGGCCTCGTCCAGATCGCCGACGGTGATCAGCGCCTGGTCGGCCATCTGCCCCCAGGTCAGCTCGGCGATCTTGGCCATCGCCTCGTCCGCGGTGGCGAAGGTGTGGGTGGCGCCCAGCTTCAAGGCGGTCTCGCGTTTGAACTCCACCGGGTCGACGGCCACCACGTACTTGGCGCCGGCATGCGCGGCGCCCTGCACCGCGTTGATGCCGACCCCGCCGATGCCGTAGATCACCACGGTGTCCCCGGCGCGCACCCCGCCGTCGTAGTTGGCGCTCGCCCAGCCGGTGGGGACCCCGCAGCCGACGAGCACCGCGGTCTGAAGCGGCAGCCAGTCGTCGACCTTGACCACCGAGTGCTGCGAGACGGTCGCCCGCTCGGCGAACGTGCCCAGCATGCAGAACCCGCCGTAATCGGTACCACCCGAGTGGAACCGGAACGTGCCGTCGGGCATGCAGCCCTCCAGGATGGTGGCCCCCATGTCGCACAGGTTCTGCCGGCCGGTCGAGCAGTACCGGCACGTTCCGCAGCTGGGGATGAAGCAGCACACCACGTGATCGCCGGGGGCGACCTTGGTGACCCCGGGCCCGACGTCCTCGATGATCCCGGCGCCCTCGTGTCCGCCGACGATCGGGAACCGGTTCGGCCAGTCGCCGTCGGCCAGATGCAGATCCGAGTGGCACAGCCCGGCGGCGGCGAACTTGATCAGCACCTCGCCCGGCCCTGGCCCATCCAGTTCCAGCTCCATGATCTCGAACGGCTGGTTGGGCGCATGAGCCACGGCAGCAATTGTTTTCATACTCGCCATCCAACCGGCTGGGTGGTCGCACCGGACCGATTCAGCCGGATTTCGTTCAGGCCGGCGCGGTCACGAAGTCGATCAGCTCTTCGACCCGGCCGATCAGCTCCGGTTCCAGGTCGGTCCAGTCGCGCACCCGGCCGCGGATGCGCTGCCACGCCGCGGCGATGTCGGCCTGTCCGTTGTGCGGCCAGCCCAGGGCGGCGCAGATGCCGTGTTTCCACTCGATGCTGCGCGGGATCGTCGGCCAGTTCTGCAAGCCGAGCCGCCCGGGCTTCACCGCCTGCCAGATGTCGACGTAGGGGTGGCCGACGATCAGGGTGTGCGCACCGCCCGGGCCGCGGCGTACCGCCTCGGCGATGCGGGTCTCCTTCGAACCCGCGACCAGGTGGTCGACCAGCACGCCGAGCCGCCTCCCGGGGCCCGGCTGGAAGTCGGCCACGATGCCGGCCAGGTCGTCGATGCCACCGAGGTATTCGACGACGACGCCCTCGATGCGCAGATCGTCACCCCAGACCTGTTCGACGAGTTCCGCGTCGTGGCGGCCCTCGACGTAGATCCGGCTGGCCAGCGCCACTTTGGCGCGCGCGCCCGGTACCGCCACCGAGCCCGACGCGGTGCGAGCGGGCGGTTGGGGTGCGGCCGGTCGCGGCTCGGTGAGGATCACCGGCTTGCCGTCGATCAGGTAGCCGGGCCCCAGCGGGAAGCCGCGGGTGCGGCCGTGCCGATCCTCCAGCTCGATGCGGCCGTATTCGATGCGCGTCACGGCGCCGACGTAACCGGTCTGGGCGTCCTCGACCACCATGCCGCGCTGCACCGGCAGCTCGGTGGAACGGATCTTGCGGGCGCTGTGCGGGTTGTCGGCGAGGATGTCGGTTCCATAGCGGTCGGCCACGCGAGGCAGCCTAGAGCCGCCGACCCGCCGCCGGGCGAACCGGCCGCGCGATTCCGACGACTTTTTTTCGGCGGGAGTGCGCCCCGAGCCTTGGGACACCGCCGGCCACTTCTGTCACTTGAGCATCAATAGCCCCAACAACAACAATAGACACTCAAAATAGTCTTAATTTCTAAGAGATCTCTCGCAACATACGTATCAATAACAACAGCGTTAACTCTAGCCACTTTAAACGACTACTACACCAGCTAATGACACCAATCCCATTTGCATCTTTAGCTATTCAAAATGTGCAATTTCCTCAATTATCGCGTTATGCTCGTAAACCTCACTGATAGACAACTATCACGGAGGTTGTGATATGCACCGGAACACGGCACGGCGTGTCGTGCAGTTCGGCAGGCGGCGTCTCGCGTGGACCGTGTCCGGGCTGATCACCGGGGGGATCATGGGCGGACTACTGGCGCCGGCCGGCGTCGCCCGCGCCGACAGCAACATGTTGATGGGATGGGACGCCGTCGCCCAATGCGAATCGGGCGGCAACTGGGCCGCCGACACCGGCAACGGCTTCTACGGCGGGCTGCAGTTCAAACCGTCGACGTGGCGCGCATTCGGTGGTGTCGGACTGCCGTCGAAGGCGTCGCGCGAAGAACAGATCGCCGTCGCCAACCGGGTGCTCGATGAACAGGGACCGTATGCCTGGCCCAAATGCGGTCCCGGCAAGGTATTCCCGTCGTCGGTGAAGGGCTGGGTGCCGCCGGCGATGCGCCAGTTGCTCAAGCCGTTCTGGTGAGCCGGGCTACTTCGGGGCCAACACCGCCTGAGTCTGAGTGACTCGGGCGACCAGTTTGCCGTTGTCGTCGGTCAGGTCGGTCTGCACCACGATGGTGGTCCGTCCGACGTGCAGCGGGAGGCTGGTCGCGGTGACGGTGCCGTCGCGAACCGCGCGGAAGAAATTGGTTTTCGATTCAATGGTCGAGGTGCTGGCGCCCTGCGGCAGGTTGGCGACCGCGCACACCGCACCGACGGTGTCGGCGAACGCCATCAGCGCTCCCCCATGCAGGATGCCCGCGGTGGTGCAGCGTTCCGGCGCCCATGCCATGGTGGCGGTCACCTGCTGCGGTGTCAGCTCGGTGATGTCGATTTGGAGGGCCGACGCGAACGGCATGCTGGAGACCACCAGCCGGGCGAATTCAACCGAATCCATAGCCGCTAGCCTTGCCGACACCGTTGCCGATGTCTACCGGCCTCAGCGCGGCTGGGGCGGCGCGTCCATCCCGGATTCTTTGCGCTGCGCCGCGGTGATCGGCGCCGGGGCGTCGGTCAGCGGGTCGATGCCACCACCGGACTTCGGAAACGCGATGACCTCGCGGATCGAGTCGACCCCGGCCAGCAACGCCACCACCCGGTCCCAGCCGAACGCCAGCCCGCCGTGCGGCGGTGCACCGAAACTGAAGGCGTCTAACAGGAATCCGAACTTCTCGGTGACCTCGGCTTCGTCCAGCCCCATCACCGTGAAGACCTGCTGCTGAATGTCGCGGCGGTGGATACGGATCGAGCCGCCGCCGATCTCGTTGCCGTTGCACACCACGTCGTAGGCGTCGGCCAGCACCGCGCCCGGGTCGGATTCCACGCTGTCGGCGTGTTCGGGCTTGGGCGAGGTGAACGCATGGTGCACCGCGGTCCATGCCCCGGAGCCCACAGCGACGTCGCCGGCGGCGGTGGCGTCGTCGGCGGGCTCGAACAGCGGCGGGTCCACCACCCAGGTGAACGCCCAGGCGTCCGGGGCGATCAGGTCGAGCCGGCGGGCGATCTCGCCGCGGGCCGCGCCCAGCAGCGCCCGGGATGGTTTGGCAAGCCCGGCCGCGAAGAAGATGCAGTCGCCCGGCGCGGCCCCGACGTGTCCGGCCAGTCCGGCGCGTTCGGCATCGGTGAGGTTCTTGGCCACCGGGCCGGACAGTTCGCCGTCCTCGCCGACCAACACATAGGCCAGGCCTTTGGCCCCGCGCTGCTTGGCCCACTCCTGCCAGCCGTCCAGGGTGCGCCGCGGCTGTGATGCCCCGCCCGGCATCACCACCGCACCCACGTACGGGGCCTGGAAGACCCGGAACGTGGTGTCTTGGAAGAACGCGGTGCACTCCACCAGTTCCAGCCCGAACCGCAGGTCCGGTTTGTCGGAGCCGAACCGGCGCATCGCGTCGGCGTAGGTCATCCTCGGCAGCGGGGTCGGCAGGTCGTAGCCGATCAGCGCCCACAGCGCCTTGAGCACCTGTTCGGCGATGTCGATCACGTCCTCGGCGTCGACGAAGCTCATCTCCAGGTCCAGCTGGGTGAACTCCGGCTGCCGGTCGGCGCGGAAGTCCTCGTCGCGGTAGCAGCGGGCGATCTGGTAGTAGCGTTCCATGCCGGCCACCATCAGCAGCTGCTTGAACAGCTGCGGGCTCTGCGGCAGCGCGTAGAACGAGCCGGGCTGCAGCCGCGCCGGTACCAGGAAGTCCCGCGCGCCTTCCGGGGTGGAACGGGTCAGCGTGGGGGTCTCGATCTCGACGAAGCCGTGCTCGGCCAATACCGTTCGCGCCGCTGCGTTGACTCTCGAACGCAGCCGCAGCGCCGCCCCCGGGCCGTTCTCACGGCGCAGATCCAGGTAGCGGTACCGCAGCCGTGCCTCTTCGCCGACCGGTTCGTCGAGCTGGAACGGCAGCGGTGCCGCCTCGTTGAGCACCGTCAGCTCCGACGCGTTGACTTCGATGGCGCCGGTGGGCAGATCGGGGTTCTCATTGCCCTCGGGGCGGACTTCGACGGCACCGGTGACCGCAACGCAGAATTCGGCGCGCAGCCGGTGGGCCTGCTCCAGCACCGCCGGGTCGCGAAACACCACCTGCGCCACCCCGGAGGCGTCCCGCAGGTCGATGAAGATGACTCCGCCGTGGTCGCGTCGGCGTGCCACCCAGCCGGCAAGGGTGACACTGCGCCCGGCGTCGGTGGCCCGCAATGAGCCGGCGTCGTGGCTGCGCAGCACTAAATACCCCCTGGTTTGAGGACGGTCAGGTAACGGTTCGACGGTGGCCAAGTCTAGAGGCATCACGCTGCCCTGCCGCCCGCCGCCCGGTGCTTTAAGCTGGCTCACTGTGACCAATGGGACCGATGACGTCGACTTCGACTACGACTACGAGGACGACGAGGAAGTCGCCACCCCAAAGCAATCCAACAGCCTCAAATGGGGGCTGGCCGCCGTGGTGGTGCTGGCCGTGGTCGCTCTGGTGCTGGCCGCGGTGGTGCTGCTGGGCGGGGACCCGGGCAAGGGCTCGATGGCTGACGGCGGGAGCTCCAGCCGTAACGCGGCCGCCGCCGGCATCGCCAGCGCGGACGACACCGGTCCGGTGGCGATTATCATGAGCGACCCGAGTTGCACCGCGTGGGGGTCGATCAGCAGCAACCTGTCCAACACGCTGTCGCTGCTCGGGCATGGCAAATGGAATGAGCGCGATCAGTCGATCCCGGCCTCGGAGTGGAACGACGAACAGAAGAAGGAGTACCTGGCCGCCGGGCAGGTGGTGCGCAACGCCGCCGCGCAGACCGTCGGGCTGGTGAAGCTCACCCCGCACCGGGTGATGCGCGAGCTCTACGAGCAGTTCATCGCCTATGCCCGCGCGTTCGTTGAGCACATTCCCACCTACACCGAACGCGACGCCGCGCTGGCCGGTACCGCGCACAGCGCGGCCTCGGCGCTGGCGGCGATCTGCGCGGCTGCCAACAACGGATCGGCGGCTACCCGCGCGCCGCTGGTCGAGGCACAGTCCGCGCCCACCAAGACGGCCCCGCCGGGCAACCCCACCAACCCCCAGCGCTACCTGACCGGGCCCAACCCGGTCTGCGCCGATTGGAAAGCGGCACTGGACAAATTCGGCGCCGACACCGCCGAATGGACGGAGATCGACCCGAGCATCCCGGGAACCTACTGGAATCCCCAGCAGAAGGCGATCAACCTGGCGGTCGGCCCGGTGATGATCAGCCTGGCCAACAAGATGCAGCAGCTGGGCCGCCGTAGCAACAACCCCACCCTGCAGGATTTCGCGGAGCTGTCCGCGCAGTACCGGCGGGCGTTCGTGCTGGCGCTGCCGACCTACGACCCGTCGGACAACTACCTGGCCAACGCCGCGACCTTCATCTCCACCACGGTGCTGGGCGCGTGCGCCTCGGCATCGGTGCCCGGCCGGTAACCCGCCCGGCGCGCTGAACCGACCTCGCTAACGCCAAGAACCGGCGCAGCCCGTGGGCTGCACCGGTTCTCGGCTGTGTTCTGGCTTGGGTCAGGCCCAGCTGGAGCCGACCGAGGCGTCGGTGTTGGCCATGTTGTTG
>NZ_QMEX01000076.1 GCF_003284925.1 Mycolicibacter senuensis | reverse complement strand
CGTCCCCGGCCGCCGCCAATCCGGGATTCGGGCCGGACGCGCCGCCGACCCAGGACTTCATGTATCCGTCCATCGGCCAGAACTGCCTGGCCGACGGCGGCAACGTCATCGCCACCGCGTTGTCGGTGGCCGGCCCGGCCACCATTCCGACCCCGGGCCCCAAGGCCGGTCAGACCGCTTACGTGTTCACCGCGGTCGGCACGCCCGGGCCCGCCGAGATCCAGAAGCTGCCGTTGAACGTCACCTGGGTGAATCTGACCACCGGTAAGTCCGGCAGCGCGACCCTGCAACCTCGCTCAGACATCAACGCCGAGGGGCCGACGACACTGACCGCGATCGTCGACACCGGCTCGGGCAGCATCATGTCGACGATCTTCGGGCAGGTCAGCACCAAGGATCACCAGTGCAACTTCCTGCCCACCATCGGTTCGACGGTGGTGCCCTGAGCCGTTAGTAGGCCATGAACAAGATGGCGTCCCGGTCGTAGCTCATCCCGGGGTGCGCATCGGCGAGATGCTTCTGGGCCAGGTCGACCAGGTCGTCTTCGTCCTTGCCGACGATGGCCTCGCCACACGGGCAGTTCAGGTGGGTCTTCATTGTCGCCGCCTTTCCGTTGCGTTCTCAGCTGTCCCGGGCTTGCTTTGCAGCCTGCTTCTGGGCCTTTTTGGTGGACCGCACCTGTTGCAACGACGCCTCGTCGACGACGTCGGCGATCGACAGATGAGTGCCCGCCTCACCGTAAGCTCCTGCGGCGTCCCGCCAGCCCGGCGGGGTCACGCCGTACTGTTTGCCGAGCAGCGCCAGGAAGATCCGCGCCTTCTGCTCGCCGAAGCCGGGCAAGGCCTTGAGCCGTTTGAGCACCTCGGCCCCATCGGGCTCACCGGCCGTCCACAGCGCTGTGGTGTCGCCGCCGTACTGGTCGATGACCGCGCGGGCCAGGGCCTGGATCCGGCCCGCCATGGATCCCGGAAACCGGTGCACCGCAGGCTTTTCCGCGCATAGTGCGGCGAACTCCTCGGGGTCGCGGCCGGCGACGTCGTGCGGGTCCAGCCCACCCATCCGCTCGGCGATCTTCTGCGGGCCGGCGAACGCGACCTCCATGGGTATCTGCTGGTCGAGCAGCATGCCCGTGAGCAGGGCGAACGGATCCATCGAGAGGAGTTCGTCGGCCTCGGGGTCTTGAGCGAGGCAGAGTTTCGGCGTCATTGAGCCTCCTCTCTGCCGAAGCGGGCGATGCCAGCGCCCGCGTTACACCCACTGCGGAGAGCGTAACCCGTGATGCCCCGCGGGCCGATGGCCGGAGCCGCCCGCCAGTGCGGCCATCGGATCAAACTCCCGACCGAGTTCGTTCTCGAAGCGATCTCAGCCAGTTGTCGGCCCAAGAGTGGAGAATCAACCCGTGCACTCGAGAGCGAAAGAGACCCGCCAGATGCTTAAGGCGATCGCAGCCCTGTTGTTCACCGTTGGGGGCCTGGTGATTGTGCCGGCCCCGCGCGCCGACGCGGTGCCGTGTCTCCACCGAGGCCGGCAGCATGTCGTGCAGCACATGAACGGCAACCTCGACGCCGACTCTCGGTGGCACGTGCTGCGGGGAGAACAACCGACGTGCGACACCGCCGGCGGTTCCAAGAGCACCGAGGACACCTGGGAGCGTCGTCAGGAAGTTATAGACCGGGAGCGTCACCGGTGGTGATCTACACGTCGCGACCGCGGGGCCGGCTGCGGCTTCGGCACGAGTGCCCGTGTAGAACGAACCCGATTCTGCGGTGCCTACGTCTGTGTCGGTGGACTGTGGAACGGTATTAACGACAACCGACTTGCAGGAGGCAGCCATGAGACGTGTAGTGACAGCTCTCATCGGAGCGATGGTTACCGCGCTCGCCTTTGCCGCCACGGCCGGCGCGATACCGGACCAGGGCACGCCCGAGTTCGACACCTACATGCAGGGCCTGGAACGCAACGGGTTCAACTTGAATCCCGATACGGCATGGCGTGTCGCCCATCAGGCGTGCGAAGGCGGCCTTCCCGGCTTGATCGGATGGGAACTGGTCGCTCAGGGCGTCATCGGCCCGGGCGCGGACCAGCGCCTGATGGATGTGGCCCGCAAGTACGCCTGCCCCGTGCAGTAACTACCCGCTCTTACGGCGGAACTCCCGGCGGCTCTCCAACGGACCGTGCGACCGGGACTGCTTGGCACCGGCGTCCTTGTGCTCAGAACCCCCGGCCGATTTTGCGTTCTTGCGCTCCAATGCTTCGCGGAACTTGCGCTTGTTCTCGGCTGCGGCGGAATCTGATTCGGGCATGCCCGGAGCCTAGCGCTCGCGGCGGACCGCTGTCATCGAACCGACGTCAGCGCATGCCCGGCGGCATGCCGTACAGGTGGGTGATCGGCAGCGTCAGCAACACGCGGCGATCGGTGACCATCGCCTGGCGGTATTCGTCCCAATCCGGGTGCTCGCCGGCGATGTTGCGGTACAGCGCAACGAGCGCCTCGACGGTGTCGTCGTCGGGAGCGGCCGCCGGCGGCGTCAACGCAGCGTCGCCTTCGGCGACGGCATAGGACCACCCGTCGTCGGAACTGACCAGAACCGACGCCCGCGGGTCACGCCGCAGGTTGCGGGTCTTGGCCCGCGGTTCGGTGACCGACACCTGCACCGCCACCGTGCGGGGATCGAAGTGATACTGCACGTTCGACAACTGAGGGCGGCCATCACGTTTGATGGTGGCAAGCACGCCGAGCGAGTTTCCGCTGATCAATGCCAGCAACTTGTCGTCGAACACCCGGCGGCCCATCCCCGAAGCGTACCGATTGATGCGGGGGTTCGCCGTCGTTGTCGCCGCTGCGCTGACCCACGCCGGATTCACCGGCGTCCGCACCGTCTCGTCGACGGCCACCCGCGATCTGCGCACCCCGCGCAAGGTGCTGCGCTGAGGTGCCAACGGTAAAGTCGCCCAGGTGAGCCAGGCACAGAAAGTTTCCCTGACCGGTGTCTCCGAGACCGCGTTGCTGACCCTGAACGCACGGGCAACCGAAGCCCGCCGTCCCGACCGCATCCTCAACGATCCGATGGCGGTCCGGCTGGCGGATTCGATCGACTTCGACTTCGCGAAATTCGGCTCGACGCGCCAAGACATCGCCGTGCGCGCGCTGGGCATCGACGCCCAGGCCCAGCGCTTCCTTCGGCAACACCCGACCGGCACCGTGGTGGCGCTGGCCGAAGGCTTGCAGACCAGCTTCTGGCGACTCAGCGAAGCGGCGCCGGATCCGCAATTCCGGTGGCTCACAGTGGATCTTCCCCCGATCATCGAGATCCGCCAGCGACTGTTGCCGAAGGAGCCGCGGGTGTCGGTGTGCTCGCAATCGGCATTGGACTACAGCTGGATGGACCAGGTCGACAAGTCCGACGGCGTGTTCATCAGCGCCGAGGGCCTACTGATGTACCTGCAGCCCGAACAGTCGCTGGGGCTCATCGCCGAGTGCGCGCGCCGCTTTCCGGGCGGCCGGATGATCTTCGACCTGCCGCCGGCCTGGATAGGCTGGCTGATCCGCCACGGCGTGCCGACATCGCTGCGCTACCGGGCGCCGGCGATGCCGTTCACACTGTCTGCTGCCGACACCGCCAAGCTGGTGGACACCGTGCCGGGCATCCGGGCGGTCCACGACCTGCAACTGCCGCGCGGCCGCGGGTGGTTGTTCAACACCGTGCTGCCCAACGCCTACCGACTGCGATTCCTGGCCGATGCGCGGCCGTCGCTGACGCTGCTCGAATTCGGCTAACGACCACTTGTCTCGGCGTTGTCGAACGCCGCGTCGAGGTAGCGCAGCGCGTCGGCCTTGGCCAGGCCGACCGCGCGGGCCGCGGCGACGAAGGCAGCGGCGGCGGTCGTCATGGCCGCATCCGCCGGATCGCTGCTCGCCACGAAAGTGCCGAAACGGCCGCGGGTTTCGACGATGCCGGCGGCCTCCAGTTCCCGGTAGGCCCGCGCCACCGTATTGACCGCCAGACCGAGCTGCCCGGCCAGCTCCCGCACGGTCGGCAGTCGGGTTCCCGCCGGTAGGGCTCCTTGCCGCACCGCCTCGATCAGCTGAGTCCTGACCTGCTCGAACAGCGGCCCGCCCGGCCGCGTGTCGATCCGCAGCAGCTTGGTGAAGTCCATTCGCCCAGTATCCAGCTATGTTGGTGGCGTGCAGGTGGCGGTGTTCAGCGGTGCGGGGATCTCAGCGGAGAGCGGGGTGCCCACTTTTCGTGATGACGAGAAGGGGCTGTGGTCGCAGTACGACCCCTACGAGGTGTCCAGCATCGACGGCTGGAACCGGCAGCCGGAACTGGTCTGGGGCTGGTACCTGTGGCGCTGCCAGCTGGCCCGCCGCGTCGAACCGAACCTCGGTCATCGCGCCGTCGCCGACTGGGAGCAGCACGCCGAGGTCGACGTCATCACCCAGAACGTCGACAATCTGCATGAGCGCGGCGGCAGTTCCAGGGTCCACCACCTGCACGGCCGGATGTTCACCTTCCGTTGCGGGGATTGCGATCAGCCGCACGACCCGGAGGTGCCGGTGATGACCGAGCCGGTACTCGAGGTGGCGCCGCCGGTGTGCGAGTGTGGCGGATTGGTCCGCCCGGACGTCGTCTGGTTCGGCGAGAACCTGCCCGAGGAACCGTGGAACGCCGCGGTCGAGGCCATCGACAACGCCGACGTGCTGGTCGTGGTGGGCACCTCCGGCGTGGTCTATCCGGCAGCCGGCCTGCCCGAGCGGGCGTTGGAGCTCGGCAAAGTCGTCATCGAGGTCAACCCCGAGCCGACCCCGCTGTCGGAGCGGGCCACGGCGTATTTGCGCACCACCGCGTCGGCGGCGTTACCGGGGATGGTGCAGCGGTTGCCGTTCCTGCTGGGCCAGCGCTAGCGCGACTCCGGGTCGGTGTCAGCGCGGCTCAGGCCGGCCGGCTGGCGCAACCCAGCGCGAACTCCGAGACCGGCACCGGCGCCCACACCGGGAACTGGTGCCCGCGCCGCGACGTGCCGACGGTGAAGCCGGCGGCGGTGATCATCGCCTCGGTGTCACGGTGGGTATGACAATTGCCGAACAGCCTCGGCCAGAAGGTGGCGTCGGCCAGCCGCTGCAGCCCGCCGCGTGCGCCCCTGCTGGCGACATGCTCGAAGTAGCGCAGCTCGCCGCCGGGCTTGAGCAATGTGTACAGCTGCCGCAGCACCTGCTCAGGCTGATCCACCGAGCACAGCACCAATGAGCAAACAATCGCGTCGAATTGTTCGGCGGCGTCCAGGGCCTCGACGGTGCTCGCGACGACCGTCACCGGCACCGGCGCGGCAGCGGCGGCCTCCCGGGCGGCCTCGCGCAGTCGCGACTCCGGCTCGGGGGCCACCACCTCGGTCACGGTGTCGGGGTAGAAACCGAAGTTGCTTCCGGTGCCGGCACCGACTTCCAGCACTCGCCCGGAAAGCCCCTCGAGGTTCTCCCGGCGCCGGTCACGCAGCCAGTCGGTCTCGCGGCTGGACATGAAGGTCCAGATTCGAGCGAACAGCGGGTTGTCCAGGGTTACCGGAGATGCCATGCGGCCACCATAGCGGTGATCGCGAGCGCGGCGGAGCCGGGCGAAGCGGGTCACCGCCACCAGCCCAGCGGTGATCGCGAGCGCGGCGGAGCCGGGCGAAGCGGGCCACCGCCACGGGCTCAGCGGTGCTCGTGAGCCGGGCGACGCGGGTCACCGCGGACCCCGCTACCGACAGATGTGACGCCGATCACACCGCCAGTCAGCCAATCGGGCCGGTTTCAGCCGAAAAGTCTGGCAAACGCTACTCGTCAGTAGGATTGCCACCATTTCCCGAAACGTGACTCAAAGATCCCTTAATAGTTACCCATACGCTCAGGGTCATGTGGATCGACGACTCAAGTGCCGACGTGATCAAGGTTGACTTCGAGGCTCTCTACCACGGCGACCTTCTGGTCGAGGGCGACACCTCGGAGCAGCTCGAAGACTGGCGTCCGCTCGCCAGCTGACTGATCGGCGCGGCGTAACCGGCGCCTTTCACTAGCGCGCCCCTCCGCGACGGCGGCCGCCCGAATCCCGGCAGCCGCAATCCCCAACTCATCCTTTTCCTGCATTCAGCGTTGGGCCGCTGCATGCCCTCGGCAGCAACACCGGGCACCACAACGCCGAACGTGCAACCACCGCGAACGATCACCGAAAATTTCGCAGTGACTACACGCTCGGCGTGCGCCGTCGAACCCTCAGGCGGACGGGCCTGGCGCTATCGCGGTCAGGCGACGTTCTCCTCGTCCTCTTCCTCGAGCATGCCGGCCAGCCGACCGGAGATCAGCTCCTCGGCCTCGGACACGATCCGCGACACCAACTCCCCGACGGTCGGGATGTCGTTGATCAGCCCCATCGCGGTGCCCACCGACCAGATCCCGGCCTCGACGTCGCCGTCTTCGAAGACCTTGCGGCCCCGCACGCCGGCCACCAGCTCCTGCACGTCGGGGAACTGGCCGCCCTTGTCCAGGATCTCGACGACCTCACGCGAGACGGTGTTGGACGCCACCCGGGCGGTGTTGCGCAGCGGCCGGAAGATCAGCTCGGTGCCGCGCTCGTCGCCGGCGACGATGGCTTCCTTGACATTTTGGTGGATGCAGGACTCCACCGTGCACATGAACCGCGACCCCATGTTGATGCCGTCGGCGCCCAACGCCAGTGCGGCGACCAGGCCGCGGGCGTCGGCGAACCCGCCGGAGGCGATCATCGGGATCTCGATCTGGGCGGCCGCGGCCGGAATCAGCACCAGACCCGGGATGTCGTCCTCGCCGGGATGCCCGGCGCACTCGAAGCCGTCGATGCTGATGCCGTCGACCCCGAGGCTCTGCGCCTTGACCGCGTGGCGCACCGAGGTGCATTTGTGCAACACCTTGATGCCGTTGTCGTGAAACATCGGCAGGTGCGGCGCCGGGTTGGACCCGGCCGTCTCGACGATCTTGATACCGGCGTCAACGATCACCTGGCGGTACTCGTCATAAGGCGGCGGGTTGATCGTCGGCAGGATGGTCAGGTTCACCCCGAACGGCTTGTCGGTCAGATCCCGGGTCTTGGCGATCTCGTTGGCCAGATCCGCCGGGGTCGGCTGGGTGAGCGCCGTGAGAAACCCGAGTGCACCCGAGTTCGCCACCGCTGCAACGAGTTCCGCGCGGCCCACCCACTGCATCCCACCTTGGGCGATGGGATGCTCGACCCCGAAGACCTCGGTGAATTTCGTCGTGATGGTCATATCGGCTCCTTAGCTCTGCTCAAAACTCGTCGCGCACGCACTCATCGGGGCGCCATGCGGATCGCGCCGTCGAGGCGGATCACCTCGCCGTTGAGCATAGGGTTGCTGATGATGTGCTCGGCCAGCGCGCCGTACTCGTCGGGGTCGCCGAGGCGCGCCGGGTGCGGCACCTGCCCACCGAGCGAGCGCTGCGCCTCCTCGGGCAGCGAACCCAGCAGCGGGGTCTTGAACAGACCGGGCGCGATGGTGCAGACCCGGATCAGCTCGCGGGACAGATCGCGGGCGATCGGCAGCGTCATGCCGACCACGCCGCCCTTGGACGCCGAGTAGGCGGCCTGGCCGATCTGTCCTTCGAACGCGGCCACCGAGGCGGTGTTGATGATGACGCCGCGCTCCTCCCCGACCGGCTCGGTCTTGGCGATCCGCTCGGCGGCCAGCCGCAGCACGTTGAACGTGCCGATCAGGTTGACCTGCACGACCTTGGTGAACTCCTCCAGCGGGAACGCACCGTTCTTGCTCAGCGTCTTGATCGCGTTGCCGATGCCGGCGCAGTTGACGTTGATGCGCAACGGGCCCAGCGATTCGGCCACGTCCAGGGCCGCGGTGACCGCCTCGGCGTCGGTGACGTTGGCCTCGGCGAACCGGGCCCGGTCACCGAGTTCCGCGACCACATCGGCGCCCCGTAGGTCGATCACCACCACCTGCGCACCGGCGTCGAGCAGGCGTTTCGTCGTCGCCAAGCCCAGCCCGGAAGCGCCTCCGGTGACTACTGCCACCGCATCCTTGATCTGCACGTGCCATCCCTTCGTCGACCAACCACCTAGTTGGTCGGGACTATACCCAGTCCCCCAGGATGGTGGCGTTGTCGGCCCCCAGTACCGCCGGCGGCGTCGGGACGTCGGGAACGCTGCGGGAGAACCGCGGCGCCGGCATGGGCTGCAGATAACCGTCGACGTCGTAGAAGGTGTCACGTTCGGCGATGTGCGAGTCGGCCAGCACCTCGCCGAACGCCAGCACCGGCGCCACACAGGCATCGGAGGTGGCGAACACCTTCGCCCAGTGGTCACGGTCGTGCGCGGCGAACGCCTTGGTGAACACCTCGCGCAGTTCCGGCCAGCGGCTGGTGTCGTTCTGCGCGGGCAGCTCCGCCGGGTCCAGCCCCAGCTTGGCCAGGAGTTCGGCGAAGAACTGCGGCTCGATCGCGCCCACCGACATGTAGCGACCGTCGGAGCACTCGTAGGTGTCGTAGTAGGGAGCACCGGTGTCGAGCATGTTGACACCGCGCTCGTCGCTCCACAGGCCTTGCGCGCGGAAGCTCCACATCATCGCCCCGAGCATGCTGGAGCCGTCGACCATCGCCGCGTCGATCACCTGCCCCTTGCCCGAGCTCTGGCGCTCCCACAACGCCGACAGGATCCCGACCAACAGGAACATCGATCCGCCGCCGAAGTCACCGGCCAGGTTCAGCGGCGGTACCGGGCGCTCGCCCTTGCGGCCGATCGCGTGCAGCGTGCCGTTGAGCGAGATGTAGTTGATGTCGTGGCCGGCCTGCAGCGCGCGGGGACCGGTCTGCCCCCAGCCGGTCATCCGGCCGTAGATCAGCTTGTCGTTGATCTTTGCGCAGTCCTCCGGCCCCAGTCCGAGCCGCTCGGTGACGCCCGGCCGGAAGCCCTCGATCAGCACGTCGGCCTTGGCGACCAGTTTGAGCACCAGGTCGCGGCCCTCCGGCGACTTGAGGTCGGCGGTCACCGAACGCCGATTGCGCAGCATGGTGTCCTTCGACGCCTCGGCGCCGAATTTGGGCTGCCGATCGACTCGCACCACGTCGGCTCCCAGATCACCGAGGATCATCGCCGCGTGCGGCCCCGGCCCGATCCCCGCCAGTTCGATGACCCGCAAGCCCGCCAGTGGTCCCGCCATAACCGCCTCCTCGTCGTCTGCGCCTGTGATGTGCATCCTAAGGTGACACCCATGACGACTATCGACTCCGGCATCGACACCCTGGCACCGGTGGAGGGGCTATCCGTGACCCTGGCCGACGGCGTGCTGTCGGTGACCATCGACCGCCCCGACAGCCTCAACTCGCTGACCACCGGTGTGCTGGCCGGCATCGCCGACGCCATGGAGGGCGCCGCGCGCGATCCCCGGGTGCGGGCGGTACGACTCGGCGGCGCCGGACGTGGCTTCAGCTCGGGCGCAGGGATCAGTGCCGAGGACGCCTCCGACGGGGTGCCGACGGAGATCATCGTCGAGGCCAACCGCGCGATCCGGGCGATCGTGGCGCTGCCGCGGCCGGTGGTGGCCGTGGTCCAAGGCCCGGCCGCCGGCGTCGGGGTGTCGCTGGCCCTGGCCTGCGACCTGGTGCTGGCCTCCGACAAGGCGTTTTTTCTGTTGGCGTTCACCAAGATCGGGCTGATGCCCGACGGCGGCGCCTCGGCTCTGGTCGCCGCGGCGGTCGGCCGGATCCGGGCGATGCGGCTGGCGCTGTTGGCCGAACGGCTGTCGGCCGCCGACGCCCTCGATTGGGGACTGATCAGCGCGGTGTACCCGGCCGAGGATTTCGATGCCGAGGTCGACAAGGCACTGGCCGGGCTGCTGGCCGGGCCGGCGGCGGCGTTCGCCAAGACCAAGCACGCCATCAACGCCGCGACGCTGAGCGAGCTCGACGCGACGCTGGACCGCGAGTACGTCGGCCAGTCGATCCTGTTGAACGCCCACGACTTCCGGGAGGGCACCCGGGCGTTTCAGGACCGGCGCACGCCGAACTTCACCGACTCCTGAGGGACTCGGCGGCCCGCGAGCGTGCGCAAAAACGGTGTCGCACACGGTGTGTCAACCGGGGACACGCACGCTCGCGCAAGGGGGCTGGGCTACATCCCGAAGATCGACGGCAGCGCGAGCACCATCATCAGTCCCCACACCAGATGCGTCAGCACCGGCGCCAATACCCCGCCGGTGGCGCGGCGCTCGATGGCGCAGACCGTGCCGAGCACCAGCGCGGCGACCCCGATCATCAGATTCCCGGCGGCCATCATCGCCGCAATGTAGAGCAGCGTCGAGAACACCAGCGGGTAGCGGCGGCCGAAAGCACTGAAAAGCGCACCGCGGAAGAACATCTCCTCGGCGATCGCATTGACGATGGCGATCAGCACCACCAGCCGCCAGGAGACCTGGGTGGTGTAGTCCAGGATCGCGATCACCTGGTCGGCCAGCATCGGAATCTGCTGCACCGCCATCCCTGCCAGCAGGAACACCCCGCCGAGCACCAGGCCGACGCCGGCGCCGGTGAACACCGGCCGTTCGTTGCGGCCCCGGAACCGCACCGCGCCCAGGTGCAGCGGGCCGGACACCACCGCGCCGAGCGACCAGATCACTGCCAACGCCAGCGAGAGCTGGTAGAACGCCGCGTCGCCGGGATTCTTGGTGTGCATGAAAGCCAGCACCGCGGCGCCGAGCAGCACCACCACCGCGACGACGACACGACGCCGCTGCACCACGGCCCGTGACTCGTGGTACGGCGGGGAGACCTTGGACAAGATGTCGGTGAACTCGCGCAGCAGGCCGGGCCGGGCCGAACTGGTCTGGGTCATGCCCTCGAACGTAGCGGCCCAACACCGTTCGGTGGCCTGGATTGCGTCAGTTCGCCCGGTGGACTTCGATCAGCCGCCGATAGGCCGCGGCGTTGTGCCGGTTATTGCGGATCTCGGCCTCGCTGAGCTCCCGCCGCACCCGCCCCGGCACCCCCGACACCAACGACCGCGGCGGCACCACCGTGCCCTGCGGGATGACCGCGCCGGCCGCGATCAGGGAGCCCGCACCCACCACAGCGCCGTTGAGGATGATGGCTCCCATCCCGATCAGCGAGTCGTCCTCGACGGTGCAACCGTGCAGCACCGCGTTGTGCCCGACGCTGACGCGGGCCCCGACCCGGACCGGGAACTCCTTGTCGACGTGGACGGTCACCCCATCCTGGATGTTGGTGTCGACGCCGATCTCGATCGGTTCCACCTCGGCGCGCAGCGTCGCCGAATACCAGACACTGGCTCGGGCGGCCAGGTGGACCTGCCCGATCAGGCTGGCATTCGGCGCCACCCACGATTCCGGGTGCAGCTGCGGGGCGCGACCACTAATGGGGATGATCAGCGGCTCGGGCACGTCGCTCAACGGGCCTTCCACACCGGTGCGCGCTTCTCGGCGAACGCCCGCGGCCCCTCCTTGGCATCCTCGGACTTCAGCAACGCACTGAACTCACGGCCGGTCCGGGCCCAATCGGCCGCCTCGCCGGCCATGACACCGTCGTCGACGCCGTAGGCGATCCGCTTGCTGGCCCGCACCGACAGCGGCGCGTTGCCGGTGATCCGTTCCGCCAGTTCCAGCGCGGCCTCCAGTGCCCCGCCGTCGGGAACCACCTGGTTCACCAGCCCCCAGCGCGCGGCGTCGGCGGCCGACATCGGCTCCCCGGTGTAGAGCAGCTCCAGGGCGACCTTGCGGGGTAGCTGGTCGATGATGCGGAACACCCCGCCGGCGCCGGCGATCAGGCCCCGCTTGACCTCGGGCAGCCCGAACTGGGCGCGCTGCTCGGCGATCACCAGGTCGCTTGCCAGTGCGATCTCGGTGCCGCCGCCCAGCGCGGTGCCGTTGACCGCGGCGATGGTGGGCTTGTCGATGAAGTGCTGCACGTAGCCGGCGAAACCCCACTCCGGGTGTTCGGGGTGATAGATGTTCTCCCGGTTGGCGATCGCCTTGAGATCGGCGCCGGCGCTGAAGGATTTGTCCCCCGCACCGGTGAGCACCACCGCCCGCACCTCATCGTCGCTCTGGGCCTGCGCCAACGCGTCGCCGATCCCCGCGCTGACCGCGCCGTTGATGGCATTGCGGGCTTCGGGCCGGTTGATGGTGATCAGCAGTACGCCACCGTCGCGCCGCTCAACGAGAACGGCCGCGTCACTCACAGCAGCTCCAGGATGGTGGCGTTGGCCTGGCCGCCGCCCTCGCACATGGTCTGCAGGCCGTAGCGGATCCCGTTGGCGCGCATGTGGTACAGCATGGTGGTCATGATCCGGGCGCCGGAACCGCCCAGCGGGTGGCCCAGCGCGATCGCCCCGCCGTTGGGGTTGAGCTTCTTCGCATCCGCGCCGATCTCGGCCAGCCAGGCCATCGGCACCGGGGCGAACGCCTCGTTGACCTCGAACACCCCGATGTCATCGACGCTGAGGCCGCTGCGCTGCAGCGCCTTCTGGGTGGCCGGGATCGGGGCGCTCAGCATCATCACCGGGTCGGCGCCGGCCAGCGTGGCGGTGTGCACCCGCGCCAGCGGGGTCAGCCCCAACTCGCGCGCCTTGGCCGCCGACATGAACAGCAGCGCCGCCGAACCGTCGGAGATCTGGCTGGAGTTGCCGGCGTGGATGACGCCGTCTTCCTTGAACGCCGGCTTGAGCTGGGCCATCTTCTCGATGGTGGTGCCGCGGCGGATGCCCTCGTCGTCGCTGACGGCATTCCCCTCAGCATCCTTGATCGCGACGATCTCGTCTTTGAACGCGCCGGAATCCTGGGCAGCGGCGGCCTTCTCGTGCGAGGCCAGCGCGAACTCGTCGAGCGCGGTGCGGTCCAGGCCCCACTTCTCGGCCATCATCTCCGCGCCGATGCCCTGGTTGGGGGTCTGGCTGTAGCGGTTGCGGAACGCCTCCGGGTAGGGGTGTCCACCGTTGGCCAGCGATGAGCCCATCGGGGTGCGTGACATCGATTCGACGCCGCCGGCGACGACGACGTCGTAGTGCCCGGCGACCACACCGGCGGCGGCGAAGTGCACCGACTGCTGGCTGGATCCGCACTGGCGGTCCACCGTCACCCCCGGCACGGACTCGGGCCACCCGGCGGCCAGCAGCGCGGTCCGGCCGATGTCCAGGGCCTGCTCGCCGGCCTGCATCACGCAACCCCAGATCACGTCGTCGACCAAGCCGGGGTCCACACCCGCCCGGGTGACCAACCCGTTGAGCACCTGGGCGGACAGTTCCGCCGGGTGGACCCCCGACAGACCGCCGTTGCGCTTGCCGATCGGCGAACGCACCGCTTCTACGATGACTGCTTCGGCCATGGGTGTTCTCCTTTGTTGCTTCGGGGCTGGTTGCCCTCGATTGTCAACCGCGGCGCTCGGCTGGTGTCAACGGGGGTCGCTCCACGCTTCGCGTACGGTCAAAGGCATGGCACGCGTCGTGATCTTCGGCGGCCACGGCAAGGTCGCCCTGCTGCTCAGCCCGATCCTGTCCGAGCGCGGCGATCAGGTGACATCGGTGTTCCGCAACCCCGACCACAGCGAAGAAGTGGCGGTGACCGGCGCGGTCCCGGTGGTGGCCGACATCGAACAGCTGGACACCGACGCCCTGGCGGAACTGGTCGCCGGCCACGACGCGGTGGTGTTCTCCGCCGGGGCCGGCGGCGGCAACCCCGCCCGGACCTACGCGGTGGACCGCGACGCCGCGATCCGGGTCATCGATGCCGCCGGGCAGGCCGGGGTGCGCCGATTCGTGATGGTGTCCTATTTCGGCGCCGGGCCAGGGCACGGCGTGCCCGAGGACGATGCGTTCTTCCCGTACGCGCAGGCCAAGGCCGCCGCCGACGCTCATCTGCGAGCGAGCGACCTCGACTGGACGGTGCTCGGTCCCAGCCGGCTCACCCTCGAACCGGCCACCGGCCGCATCGAGACGGGCGCCGCAACCGGCAGGGGAACGGTCTCGCGAGCCAATGTCGCACAGGTGATCGCGGCCTGCCTGGTCGAGCCGTCAACGAGTCGCCGCACCATCGAGTTCAACGATGGCGAGACCCCCATCCTGGAGGCCCTGCAAGCCAGTTGACCAGGTAGTCTTGGCCACGCAACTGGTTTGCCGGTACCGCCGCAAGGTGGTGTCGGCATCGAGCACAACGTGGGTTTTCCGCGGTGTGCGAGAGGGAACCCGGTGAGAATCCGGGACTGTCCCGCAGCGGTATGCAGGAACGACCGCCGTCCAAGGCACTGGTCACGAAGTGACTGGGAAGCGACGGCCACTAGGAGCACTTCGGTGCGCGCCTGCGAGTCCGAAGACCTGCCCGTTGTGCCGGGCGCGCCGCGCCTGGCGGATCACCGCCTCGCGGAATGGGCGTCTGGTTTTTGAGGGTTATAGTGCATTAAATGTGCACGGGACCGGATTGGCTGGACGACCGCCGGCGGTGACCCACCCTCCGATTGAAGGATCAGATCGTGACCGCTCAACCCTTTACCTCCACCATTCTCGGCTCACCGCGGATCGGTCCGCGCCGCGAGCTCAAGCGCGCCACCGAGAGTTACTGGGCCGGCCGGATCGGACAGGACGAACTGCGGAACGTCGCAGCCGGCCTGCGCCGTGACGGCTGGGCGCAGCTGGCCGACGCCGGCCTGGACTCGATACCGGTGAATACCTTCTCCTACTACGACCAGATGCTCGACACCGCGGTGCTGCTCGGTGCACTGCCGGCTCGGGTCGCCGGGGTGGCCGACGAGCTGGACCGCTACTTCGCTGCGGCCCGGGGCAACTCCGAGATCGCCCCGCTGGAGATGACCAAGTGGTTCGACACCAACTATCACTACATCGTCCCGGAGATCAGCCCGGACACCACGTTCGCACTCAACCCGGCCAAGGTGCTCGCCGAGCTGGCCGAGGCCAAGGAGCAGGGCTTCGGCGGAAACGTGGCCCGGCCGGTGATCATCGGACCCGTCACGTTCCTGCTGCTGAGCAAGGCCGTCGACGGAGCACCGGCGCCGATCTTCCGCCTCGACGAGCTGACCGACGTCTACGCCGAACTGCTGGGCAAGCTGGCCGACGCCGGGGCCGAGTGGGTGCAGATCGACGAACCGGTGCTGGTGACCGACGTCGCCGCCGACGCCCCCGCCCTGGCCGAACAGGTCTACGCCCGGCTGGGCGGGCTGAGTAGGCGGCCGGCGATCTTCGTCGCCACCTACTTCGGCGACCCGGGCGCGGCCCTGCCGGCGCTCGCGCGCACCCCCGTCGAGGCGATCGGTGTCGATCTGGTCTACGGCCCGAACACCAAGATCGCGTCGGTGCCGGAGCTGGCCTCCAAGACGCTGGTCGCCGGTGTGGTCGACGGCCGCAACATCTGGCGCACCGACCTGCAGGCCGCGCTGGCCAAGCTGGCGTCGCTGCTGGGTTCGGTCGGCTCGCTGGCGGTCTCCACATCCTGCTCGACGCTGCACGTGCCCTACACGCTCGACGGTGAGACCGGGCTCGACGACGCCTTGCGCAGCTGGCTGGCCTTCGGTTCCGAAAAGGTGAGCGAGGTGGCCACCCTGGCCCGCGCCCTGCGTGAGGGCCGCGAGGCCGTCGCCGACGAGATCGCCGCGTCCAACGCCGCCGTCGCGTCCCGCAAGTCCGATCCGCGGCTGAACAACGCCGATGTCCGCGGCCGGATCGCGACCCTCACCGCGTCCGGCGCGCACCGCGGCAGCGCCGAGGCACGCCGCGCCGCCCAGGCCGAACGGCTGCACCTGCCGCCGCTGCCCACCACCACCATCGGGTCGTTCCCGCAGACCGTCGACATCCGCAAGGCCCGGGCCGCGCTGGTCGCCGGTGAGATCGACCAGGCGGAGTACACCCGCCGGATGAAGGCAGAGATCGCCGCGGTGATCAAGCTCCAGGAGGGCCTCGGCCTGGACGTGCTGGTGCACGGCGAGCCGGAGCGCAACGACATGGTGCAGTACTTCGCCGAGCAGTTGGGTGGGTTCTTCGCCACCGCCAACGGCTGGGTCCAGTCCTACGGCAGCCGGTGCGTGCGTCCGCCGGTGCTGTTCGGTGACGTCTCCCGGCCGCAGCCGATGACCACTGAGTGGGCCACCTATGCCCAGTCGCTGACCGACAAGCCGGTCAAGGGCATGCTCACCGGTCCGGTGACCATCCTGGCGTGGTCGTTCGTCCGCGACGACCAGCCGCTGGCCGACACCGCCAACCAGGTGGCGCTGGCGATTCGCGACGAGACGGTGGATCTCGAGTCCGCCGGCATCGCGGTGATCCAGGTCGACGAGCCGGCGCTGCGGGAACTGCTGCCGCTGCGCAAGGCCGACCAGGAGGCCTACCTGACGTGGGCGGTCGGCGCGTTCCGGCTGTCGACGTCGGGGGTGTCGGATGCGACCCAGATCCACACCCACCTGTGCTACTCGGAGTTCGGCGAGGTGATCGGGGCCATCGCCGACCTGGATGCCGACGTCACCTCGATCGAGGCTGCCCGCTCGCACATGGAGGTGCTCGACGACCTCAACGCGATCGGGTTCTCCAACGGGGTGGGGCCAGGTGTCTACGACATCCACTCCCCGCGGGTGCCGTCCACCGACGAGATGGCCACCTCATTGCGGGAAGCACTTGACGCCGTTCCGGCGCAGCGCCTGTGGGTGAACCCGGACTGCGGCTTGAAGACCCGCAAGACCGACGAGGTGACCGCCTCGCTGGCCAACCTGGTCGCCGCGGCGAAGCAGGCCCGCGCCAACGTGTAAGGCCTGACCCGCGTCGCCGAGCGTGCGCCTGCTGCGAAAGGATTGTGAAAATCTCGCAGTAGGTGCACGCTCGGCGCGCAGGAGGAGCAGATATGGACTTCACCACCATTCGTCATGAGGTCGAAGACGGCATTCTGACCCTTTACCTCGACCGCCCGGACAACCTCAACGCGTTCACCGTCGAGATGGCCGACGAGTTGGAGCGCACCTTCGTCGAGGTCAACGATGACGACGCGGTCCGCGCGGTGATCGTCACCGGGTCGGGACGCGCGTTCTGCGCGGGGATGGACCTGTCGGGTTCCGGCAACGTGTTCGGCCTCGATGAGACCAAGTCCCCGACGCTGGCCGACATGGCCGACCTCGATGACCCGGAGCTGGCCCGGGTACGCGACACCGGCGGGCAGGCCACGCTGGCGATCTATAACTGCCGCAAGCCGGTGATCGCCGCGGTCAACGGACCCGCGGTCGGGATCGGCGCCACCATGATGCTGGCGATGGACGCGCGATTGTTCTCCACCAAGGCGCGATTCGGTCTGGTGTTCGGCAAGCTGGGCATCACCCCGGAGGCATGTTCGACGTGGTTCCTGCCCCGGATCGTCGGGATGCCAACGGCATTGGATCTGCTATACCGTGCCGACATTCTGGATGCGCAAGCTGCGCAGGCCTGTGGGATCGCGCAATCCCTGCACGAACCCGAGGCGCTGCTGGCCGACGCCCGCGCGCTGGCCGACGCCTGGACCAAGGGCCGCTCCCCGGTGTCGTTCGCGTTGATACGCCAGATGCTCTACCGCAACTCCGCGCAGCCAGACCCGCATGCGGCGCACCGGGTGGACTCGCTGGCGATGTTCTACACCAGCATCGGCGACGGTGCCGACGGGGTGCGCGCCTTCCTGGAGAAGCGCGATCCGCAGTTCACCTCCCGGGCCTCGGCGATGCCGCCGTTCTACGATGAGTGGGTGCGCGAGCGGTAACCGGTGCCGCCGGCCGGCTGAAATCGACTGAGTTCACCCATATTTCAAGTGCGGTCTCGACTGCGTTCAGCCGCAGGCCGCCTAGCGCGGCTATCTTCGGTGGCGAAGGGGAGTAGTTCCTAACCGCCGCCAGGCGGATGTGAATGGTCGTCAGTACGGCGGGCCACCCCGCCCGGCCATTCAGCGGGCCTATCACTTTCCGTGAGCGAGACCTTCGGACGATGAACCGTGTCGACCGAGAGTTTTCGCCTGCTCGCCTAGGCATATTCGGTCGCCGAACGAAGGAGACCGATGCCCCCCTCGATAGCCGCTCTCATCGATGACACCGAACCGGAACTGGATTCGTTGTACGACGCGCTTGCCGCGGTCGAGAGCCAGCCGCCCAACGAGCACGACGAGGTGGCCGAGGGTGAGCAACCTCGCTCCGCCCCCGCTCCCGGCGATGGCTTGTTGGCCGTCAGCACCGCCGCGATGGCCGGTATCACCGCCGTCGGCCTGGGCATCTCGCTGGCCGGCCGCGCGCTGCGGTTCCCGCGGCTGCCGGCCAGCGTCCAAGGCGCCGTGGTCGCCCTGGACCATCAGCCGCGGCTGCGCCGACTGCTCGAGGAACGCATCGGCAAGCGCGCGACCGACACCGCGTTAGGGTTGGCATCCACCACCGCCAATGCGCTCGCCCTGGCACCGTCGATGCTGGCGGTGGATCTGGCGATCAACACGCTCAAAGCCGCCGAAACCCGCGCCGTGGCACGGGCGTGGTCGCGACGCGACCCGG
>NZ_QMEX01000075.1 GCF_003284925.1 Mycolicibacter senuensis | reverse complement strand
CACCCTCGGCGCCGCGGGCCACCACCACGTCCAGCCCGGCGTCTTGTGCGCGCCGGGCCTCCTCCGCGTCGTAGACCTGCGTGGCGGTGCGGATTCCGACCGCGTGGGCGCGCTCGACCCAGGACAGGTCGGTGCCGAAGCTGACCGAAAGCAGCGCGGGGCGGGCCGCCAGCGCGGCATCGAACAGGTCCGGCTGGTCGCGGATCACCCAGTCCACCAAGCCGATTCCGAACCTCGCCGGTCCGACCCGGGCCACCTCGGTGGCCAACGACGCGGCAGTGGCGGTGCTGCCCATTCCGATCATGCCCAGCCCGCCGGCGGCGGTGACCGCAGCGGCCAGCCGTCCGCCGGCCACCCCTCCCATCGGCGCGTTGACGATGGGCACCCGCAGCCCCGCCCCCAGCGACCAGGGCGTGCCGAGCCGCGCTGCCGGAACGCTCAGTGCGCGGCGCTCTTGGCCACGGTGAGCAGCACCACCGAGTCCTCCAGCGACTCCAGCGCGTGGCGGGTCAGCGGGATGCCGACGATCTCCCCCGCCGAGCCCTCCCAGGCGTCGTCACCGGCGGTCAGCCGCACCCGGCCGCGCAACACCTGCAGGGTGGACTCCCCCGGGCTGTCGTGTTCGGCCAGCGCCTCGCCGGCCCGAAGTGCCACCAGGGTCTGACGCAGATGGTGCACCGATCCGCCGTAGACGGTGTGGGCCGAGCGCCCGCTGTGGTGCTGCCGGGCCTCGGCCAGTTTCTCGTCGGCCAACGCGATCAGCGAAGTCGATTCCATCGGTAATCCTTACTGCTAGGCGGGCGGACAGGTGTTCGGTTCAAACAATTCAGCGGGCCAGCAACAGAATGCCCAGCGGCACCAGCGCGGCGACCTTGATCAACTCCAGGACGATGTAGGCGTAGTGCGCGCGGGAGCGCGGGGCATCCAGCCCGGCCAGCACCTGATCGGCGCGACGGCTCAGGCCCGGACGCACCATCACCAGTTGGGCGACCAGCATCGTCACCGCGACCGCGAACGTGACCACAATGGGCGCGGTCGGGCGCTCGGAGACGAACGACGCCGCGATGGCGGCCGCCAGGATGAGTTCCGCGGAGTTGAGGGCCCGAAACACCAGCCGGCCGATACCCAGGCAGATCGGGATCGTCGCGTTGGGCGCGCGGAACTTCAGCGGCGCCTCCATGAACGAGATCGCGGCCACCATGCCCAGCCAGAGGAATGTCGCGGCGATCGCAACGGCGGCGGCAATGCTCACCCGGTGGTTCCTTCCACCGGCACCGGACCAGCCGGCGACTGCCCGATGCGGACCCCGTTCGGGGCCGGCTCGGCCCCATCGATTTCCATCGACTTCAAGTGCGCCACACACAGATCCGGCTGGGCGAACGAGTCGAGACGATCGACGGTCACCGGTGCGTCCCAGGCTTCCAGCGCGCCTTGCATCAGCCCCAGGTGGATCGGGCAGACCACGTCGGTGGAGGTCTCGGCGAGCTCCAGGAACGGACAGTGCCGCAATCCGAGCTGCTTCTCACCGGCATCGTCGGGTTCGAGCTGCTCGGGCTGGAAACCGAGCTCGTCGAGCATGTCGACGAGCTGATCGGTCGACTCGTCGGCGCCGACGGGATCGGCCGGGCGGTTCAGCGGCCGCAACCGCTGACCCCACGCCCGGCCGGCCGCCAGCGCTTTGCCACTGGGGTCGGAGTCGGCGGCCAGGCCGATGGTGAGGATCTCGGCGAGCAGCCGGAACCGGCGCGTGCCACCGCGGTCCATCTGCCGGATCGCCCGGAACATCAACGCCGGCCGGCCGCGACCCTTGTGGTCGGGCTCGGTGTGCTCGACGCGGCCTTCCTCCACCAGGGTGTCCAGGTGAAAACGCACCGTGTTGGGGTGCACCCCCAACTCGTCGGCGATCTGCGCGATGCTCAGCGGCTCGTCCGCGGCCTGCACCAGCCGAAGCACGTCGAGGCGACGTCCTCCAGGCGGCCCAGGCGGTTTGGCGATGTCGCTCACTCCCCCTGGGGAGGGAAGCTGGCCACTAGCGGGGTGTCGATGCCGAGCGGTCCGATCTTGGCGGCCCCACCGGGTGAGCCGAGCGCCTCATCGCGGCCGGGCAGCGCCTCGGTGAAGAACTCCGCGTTGTCGGCCAGGTGCGGTTGCAACTCCTCCGGAAGGTCATCCTCGTAGTAGATGGCCTCGACCGGGCAAACCGGTTCGCAGGCACCACAATCCACACATTCGTCAGGATGGATGTAGAGGGCTCGCCCGCCTTCGTAGATGCAGTCGACGGGGCACTCCTCCACGCAGGCCCGGTCCATCACGTCAACGCACGGCTTCCCGATCACATATGCCATGGGCGTGAGTTTACACAAGGGATTTTGTAGAAACTAGAAGGGCGACCCATTTGTCGGAGGCCGAACTCGACGCCCGGGTGCTGCCCAGATCCGGGAAGCACAAGACCATCGTCGCGACCTTCGCCGAGCCGGCGGCCGGCGAGTGGTTGCGCTGCTCAACGACCACGAGCCGGAGCCGTTGCGCCTCGAGTTCGAACGCCACCGCCCCGGCAGCTACGGCCGGGAGCACGTCGGCCCGGATGGGTTGCGCTGCTTGATGATTCGCCGGAAACCTCAGTTCCTGAACCCGCTGGCAGCGGGCTGACAGACCAGTGCTGGACCACGGCGGTCAGCCTCGGGTAGAAACGACTGATGGCTGACAGGTACCGCGACTTCCCCACCCTTCGACTCGAAACCGGCGACAACGGTGTGCTGCAGCTAGTGCTGGACGCGCCGGGGCTCAATTCGGTGGGCCCGCAGATGCACCAGGACCTGGCCGACGTGTGGCCGGTCATCGACCGCGACGACGCGGTGCGCGCGGTGCTGGTCCGGGGCGAGGGCAAGGCATTCTCCGCCGGCGGCAGCTTCGAACTGATCGAGAAGACCATCGGCGACTACCCCGGGCGGATGCAGGTGCTGCGCGAGGCCCGCGACCTGGTGCTGAACCTGGTCAACTTCTCCAAGCCGGTGATCTCGGCGATCAACGGCCCCGCCGTCGGCGCCGGGCTGGTGGTGGCGCTGTTGTCGGACATCTCGGTGGCTGGGCGCACCGCCCGGCTCATCGACGGCCACACCAAGCTCGGGGTGGCCGCCGGCGATCACGCCGCCATCTGCTGGCCGCTGCTGGTCGGCATGGCCAAGGCCAAGTACTACCTGTTGACCTGCGAGACGCTGCACGGCGAGGAGGCCGAACGCATCGGGCTGGTCTCCAAGTGCGTCGACGACGACGAGGTGCTGGCCACCGCGACCGGAATCGCCGACGATCTGGCGCACGGCGCTCAGGACGCGCTGCGCTTCACCAAGCACAGCCTCAACTACTGGTACCGCCAGTTCGCACCGGCCTTTGAGACCGCGCTGGGGCTGGAGTTCCTCGGCTTCTCCGGCCCGGATGTGCACGAGGGACTGGCCGCCATCCGGGAGAAGCGCAAGCCCCGGTTCAGCTAGGCATCGACCCCGATCGCCTGCGCCGTGGCCCAGCGGTAGTCGGCCTTGCCGGACGGCGAGCGCTGCACACGCTCGCAGAACACCACGTCCTTGGGCAGCTTGTAGCGGGCGATGTGGCGGGCCGCCTCGGCGACGATGTCGTCGGCCTCGGCGCCGGCTCCCTCCGCCAGCTGCACCACGGCGACGACCTCGTGGCCCCACCGTTGACTGGGCCGCCCCACCACCACGACGTCGTAGACGGCGGGGTGGCGGCACACCGCGGCTTCGACCTCCTCGGCGAAGATCTTCTCGCCGCCGGAGTTGATGGTCACCGAGTCACGGCCGAGCAGCTCGATGCCGCCGTCGGCATGCCAGCGTGCCCGGTCACCGGGGACCGAATGCCGGATGCCCTCGATGATCGGGAAGGTGCGCGCGCTCTTCTCCGGGTCGCCCAGGTATCCCAGCGGGACATAACCCTGCTGCGCCAGCCAGCCGATCTCGTCGTCGCCGGGCGACAGGATGCGGGTGAGGTCCTCGCTGACCACGACCGCGCCCGGGTTCGGGGTGAACCGACCGGTGGACGGCTGCCCGCGGCTGGTGGTCTGGCCCATCTGCGCACCGGTCTCCGACGAGCCGCCGGCATCCAGGATCGACAGCTGCGGCAGCAGCTCCAAGATCCGTTGCTTGATCGGGACGGTCAGCGGCGCGCCACCGCTGGCCAGCACGAACAGCCCCGACAGGGCTTCGGCCAGCTCGGGGCCACCGGCCTCCAGCGCGTCGGCAAGCGGCCGCGCGAAGGCGTCCCCGACGATCGACAGCGAAATGACCCGCTCCCTGGCGGCCAACTCCCAGGTCGCCACCGGGTCGAACCGGTCGGTCGTCGCGGACATGACGAACGGCCGGCCGCCCAGCAGCGTGATGAACGCCGCCCACTGCGCGGCGCCGTGCATCAGCGGCGCCACCGTCATCGAACCGGGGCCTCCGGCGCGGGTGCGATCGACGATCTCGGTCAGGCTGGTGGGCACGGCACCGCTGCCGAACTCCCGGCCGCCCATCGCGTTGATGAAGATGTCGTGCTGGCGCCACAACACGCCCTTGGGCATGCCGGTGGTGCCGCCGGTGTAGAGCAGGTAGAGGTCATCCGGCGACGGCGCCAGCTCCAACGGGTCGGCGGAGGTGGCGGCCAGCAGCTCCTCGTAGCGCACCGCGCCGGGCAGCGGATCGTTGCCGGAGTCGTCGTCGACATGGATCAGCGTCAGCGGCGGCAGCCGATCGCCGGCCCGCCCCAGTGCGTCGGCCAGCGTCGCGGCGTAGCGGGCGTGGTACATGACCGCCTCGGCGGCGGCATCGGTCAGCACATAGACCAGTTCGTCGGCCACATAGCGGTAGTTGACGTTGAACGGGGCGACCCGGGCGTGGTAGGCCCCGAGCATGCCCTCCAGGTATTCGTTGCCGTTGGCCAGGTACAGCGCGAGATGACTCTGCCCGGATTCATGGCCGGTCAGTTCCGGGCGCTCGCGGCGCACCCCCAGGCCACGCTCGTGCAGGGCCCGCGCCAGCCGGCGCGCACGGTCTTCGATCTGGGCGTAGGTCAGCCGCCGGTCACCGAACACCACGCACTCGCGGTCGGGGATCGCCGCGGCCACCGCCGAGAAAACCTGGGCGAGATTGAATTCCATTGCCGCTCCTCGATCGACCACCGGCCCGCGCCCGGATTACGCTACTAGCTGACTCCTATTCGGCCGATGACGGTCTCGGGGGGCGCATCACAGCACCGTCAGGCATGCTTGCCGCATGTCGGTGGACGCCCTGCTGCAGTCGATCCCGCCCTTGCTGGTTTACCTGCTCGTCGGCGGGGTGATCGGCCTGGAGAGCCTGGGCATTCCGTTGCCGGGCGAAGTCATGTTGGTAGGCGCCGCATTGTTGTCTTCCCGCCACGAGTTGGCGGTCGACCCCGCCGGGGTCGCGGCGGCGGCGATCACCGGCGCGGTGATCGGCGACTCAATCGGATATTCGATCGGTCGTCGCTTCGGCATGCCGCTCTTCGACCGGCTGGGCCGGCGGTTTCCCAACCACTTCGGCCCCGGTCACATCGCCTACGCGGAACATCTGTTTGCCCGCTGGGGAACCAGCGCGGTGTTCTTCGGCCGGTTCGTCGCGCTGCTGCGCATCTTGGCCGGTCCGCTGGCCGGGGCGTTGAAGATGCGCTATTCGCACTTTCTCATCGCCAATGTGACCGGCGCGATCTGCTGGGCCGGCGGCACCACCGCCCTGGTTTACTACGCCGGGATGGCCGCCGAGCACTGGTTGTCCCGGTTCTCGTGGGTCGCGCTGTCGGTAGCGGTGCTTGGCGGTGTCATCGGCACCCTCGCGCTGCGGGGACGCATCGGCGCGCACATCGCCGAACTCGAGGCGCAGCATCGCCGCCAGTCCGATGTCGTTCAGGAACCCGCCGAATAGCGGCCGGATAGGGGTTGTCCTCGCGCCGTCGCCGGAGCATGGTGGAAGGGACCGGCGGCGCCGCCGGGGCGTCGCCCCGATCTCCTCGGAGGCCGATATGTTCGCGCGCGCAACCACCATCCACGCCCATCCGTCCTTCCTCGACGAGGGCATCACCCACGTCCGCGGCGTGGTGATGCCGGCCCTGGCCGACATGGACGGCTGCGCGGGGATGTCAATGCTCGTCGACCGCGACGCCGGCCGGTGCATCGTGACCTCGTCCTGGCTCGATGAGGACACGCTGCGGGCCAGCGAGGCCGGTGCCCAGCAACTCTGCGACCGTGCCACCGAGATCTTCCACGCCACCGCCGAGATCACCCGCTGGGAGATCGCCGCGGTACGCCGCGATCACCGGTCACGGCGCCACGCCGGCGTGCGGGTCACCTGGCTGCGGACCGACCCGGCCAGCTGCGAACGGTTGATCGACACCTACAAGCTGGCGCTGATCCCGCAGATGGCCGACATGCACGGGTTCTGCAGCACCACCCTGCTGGTCGACCGCTCGTCCGGGCGCGCGGTGTCCTCGATCAGCTTCGAGGACCGTGCGGCGATGGTGGCCAGCCGCGGCGGCGAGCAGGCGATCTGGGCCCGGGCCATCAACGATGTCGGCGCCGATGTGCTGGAGGTCGCCGAGTTCGACCTGGCGATCGCGCATCTGAACGCGCCCGAGATGGTGTAGCCATCGCTAGCCGTAGTAGGCGAAACTGCAGGTGGGGCGCGGTTCGGTCTTGAACGACGCCAACTTGCCGTCGAGGATGATGGTGCAGGTGAGTTCTTCGTCGCCGGCGTCGGCGCTGACCGAGGTCTCCACCTCGTCGTAGACCGGGTACTGCCTCTCCCACGGCAGGCGCACGTTGGTCTCGGTCTGTTCCGGCTCGCCGTTGATGCGGTAAGTGATGGTGACCGGGGTGTCCGGCGCGCCCATGACCTTCATGGTCGCGGTACCCACCGGTGGGCCGCCGGGCGCGGGCGTGCTCGCGGTCGGCAGCGGAATCCGGGTCAGGGGTGTCGGCAATGGCGGCAGCGTGGCGGTTGCGGGAGCCTTGACGGCGACAGGCTTGCCGCCGGTGCTGTGCGCACATCCGGCATACGTGACGGACAGAACCAATCCGGCCAGGGCAGCAACGACGCGAGCAGACTTCGTCACCGCCGCAGCCTATGTCGCGCAGGCACTGGGCGATGCGGATCGACTCGCACCGGCAGGAACACCGCACAACGCCATGTCATCGGTGGGCCGTTGCGCCTCAACCTTGCGCGAGCGTGAATCGGGAGGGGTGACCTCGCGTTAACCTTTGGTCGTGGCGCGTCGCCGCCTTTGCCAGGAGGTATCACCCATGCGGTCTTTCACCGTAGCCGTGGTCGTGACGGTTGCCGCCATGCTCGGTTGCCCCGACATCGCGGGGGCGGCCCCGACGGATTACTGCGCCGAGCTCAAGGGCGGCAATACCGGCCGCACGTGTGAGATCCAACTCTCCGACCCCGGGTACAGCGTCGACATCAGCATCCCGCTGAACTACCCAGACCAGAAGCCGATCGCCGAGTACATCGCCCAGACCCGCGAGGCGTTCCTCAACACGGCCAGGTCCGGCGCGCCTCACAGCGCACCATCCGAGTTGAGCATCAAGCCGACGGAATACACCTCATCGATCCCCCCGCGCGGCACGCAGACGGTGGTGTTCACGGTGAACCAAAACGTCGGCGGGGCACAGCCACAGACGAAGTACAAGGCGTTCAACTGGGACCAGACCTATCGCAAGGCGATCACCTTCTCGGCCGCATCGGACGACAAAGAACATGCGCCGTTGTGGCAGGTGGATGATCCGCTGAAGACCGTCGCGCCGATCGTCCAGGCGGAGCTGCAGCAGCAGCTGGCACCGCCGTCCGCCGACCCAGGACAGTCGACGACGACCACGTCCACCACGGCGCCAGCACCGTTACCGTTCGCACAATCCGCGCTGTATGACCCCGCCAACTATCAGAATTTCGCGGTGGTCAACGACGGGGTGATCTTCTTCTTCGACCAGGGGGTGTTGTTGCCCGCCTCGGCCGGGGCGTTACACGTGCTGGTGCCCCGGTCTGCGATCGACCCGATGATCGCCTAACGACTCCCCGGTGACATTGCGCTGCGCAGTTGAGTGCGTCTCACTTGTTGTGGTCCCGGCTGGGATCGAACCAGCGACCTTCCGCGTGTGAGGCGGACGCTCTCCCCCTGAGCTACGAGACCGGATGAACGAGGTCGAAGACTAGCACGCCCGGCGCCCACCACCTCAACGCGCAGCCTGATCGTCGCCCGACTCGCCGTTCTGACAGGGCAAGTTGTGTTGTCTCACATCAGTGGACTAATGTTCTGCTTCGCGACGAGCGACGATCTCGCTCGTGGCACGCGGATGTAGCGCAGTTGGTAGCGCATCACCTTGCCAAGGTGAGGGTCGCGGGTTCGAATCCCGTCATCCGCTCGAGGGTGTCAAGTGGCATCAACCCCTTGCGGTGGAGTGGCCGAGTGGTGAGGCAACGGCCTGCAAAGCCGTGCACACGGGTTCGATTCCCGTCTCCACCTCCGTTCCTTGGCTCTAAGCGCGGTTAGCTCAGCGGGAGAGCGCTTCCCTGACACGGAAGAGGTCGCTGGTTCAATCCCAGTACCGCGCACCAGATTTCATGCAGGTCAGCGCTCACTTTCTGACCTCAACACCGGTGCCGCACCAGATTCGCACCACCATGAGGAGCCCGCGCCGATGCGGCCGGCCGTTGTCGGTGCCGCGTGCCATGGTGGCCACATGACTCGCCTTATCACCGTTGTCGCTGCTGCGATCGTCACGCTCTGTGCTGCGGCCCCTGGTCCCGCCGGCGCCGATCCCGGCCCGACGCCCGCACCGCCAGGGCCCGGCGGCGGCTTCGCCTCCGGTTGGGCGCAATGCGGCGACCGGTTGGTGCCTGCCGATCCACGGGTCGACATGTCAAACCCGTTCGGTGGGCTGATCTACCGTGAGATGCTGCGGCACGCCTGCGGCAACGATGGCGCCGCAATGACCCCCTGACCGCACTTGCCGGCCGGTCGGCCCATACCGGGCTGGTGCGGTGCCACGAACACTGCCTGGCCCCGGCGGACTCCGCCGGTGAAGCCGCATCTAGCGGGAACCGACCCGAAGCGTGGGCCGGTCCGCACCAACGAGCAGCCAGGCAGCAGAATCGATGGCAACGCGCACGCAGGTGGAAAGGTAGCGAGAGATGAGCCCCACGAATCGACCCATCGCCGCCCTGTCGGCGGCCGCCCTGTTGGCTGCCGGTGTGCTGGCGGCATGTTCGGGTCCCGCCGAATCGGAGCGCGGGGCAATGTCGTCGGACAGCACCGGACCCGGGACGGCCGCATCGAAGCCGGGGCACACCGGTGACACCCTGACGCTGACCCGAGCCGACGGCAGCACCATCACCGTCACCCTGGAACGCGTCATCAGCCCGGCGACCGTCGCCCCCGGCAAGGGCGACCCGGCGGTCACCTACATCGCGACCGAACTCAAGATCGCCAACCAGGGCACGGCGACGATGAACGGCAACGCCAACACCAACGTCTGGGTGATCGGTTCCGACGATCACAGCTACGAACCGGATCTGAACAACGTCAGCGAATGCACCAATTTCGACTCCGGCATGTTCCATGTCTCCCCGGGCGATGCCGCAACCGGTTGCGTGGTGTTCGCGCTGCCGCATGGCGTCAGTCCGGCGAAGGTGAAGTACGCACCCTCCTCGGGTTTCGCTGATGACTTCGGGGAATGGCTGGTCTCCTGAGCCACCCTTGCCGTCAACCAAGGGTTGACGATCTGTGTTCGTCAACCTACAGTTGACGGCATGGTCGATCCGACGCGCCTCGCTCCGCCGGTCCGCCTCGACGACCTCATCAACGCCATCGCCGGGGTGCACGAAAACCCGCTGGAGCGGCTGACCGACGCGGTGCTGGCAGCCGAGCATCTCGGTGAGGTCGCCGACCACCTGATCGGGCATTTCGTCGACCAGGCACGCCGGTCCGGTGCCTCGTGGACGGAGATCGGCAACTGCATGGGGGTCACCAAGCAGGCGGCGCAGAAGCGGTTCGTCCCGCGCGCCGAAGCCGCCGTCCTCGATGCCGAGCAGGGCTTCGCCCGTTTCACACCGCGGGCACGCAACGCGGTGGTGGCCGCCCAGAACGCCGCCCACCGCGCCCGCAACGCCGAGATCACCCCGGATCATCTGATCCTGGGCGTTTTAAACGATCCCGACGCGCTGGCCACCGCCTTGCTCACCGCACAGCACATCGAGCCGGGGGCCGTCGCGGCCACCGTCGCGCTCCCCGCCGGCGACGCCGAGCCCCCCGCGTTGATCCCGTTCAGCGGCACGGCACGCAAGGCCCTGGAGCTCACCTTCCGTACCGCACTTCGACTCGGGCACAACTACATCGGCACCGAGCACCTGCTGCTGGCCCTGTTCGAAGTCGAAGACGGCACCGGGCCGCTGCATCGTGCCGGGGTGGATCCGGAAAGGATCGAGACCGACCTGGCGCACGCCTTGGCCTCGATCACCGCAAACTCGGCCGACGGCGACGCCGCCGCCCCGAACTGACCAATGCCTAGATCAGGCTGGCCAAGCTGCTGCACCTGCCACCGCGATGTGCCATCATGCCCACAGGTAAACCGAAGAAGGACATGATGCATCGCTGGATTCTGGCCGTCGTCACCTCGCTAGTCACCACGTTGGCCCTGCTGGTGCCGGCGGCCGGGAACGCCACGCCCACCCTGACTCCGGAAGCCCCGATCGGCCGGCTCGGCGACACGCTGCGGATCCAGTACCAGGATGAGGCCTTCGGCAAAATCATCGCGGACGTGACCCTGCACGACGTGGTGCCCAGCGAGATCCCGCCCGGCTGGGGCCAGAACGGGTCGCCGCGGTGGCGCGCCCAGGGCGGTCCGTGGCGGGCGAACCTCACGATCCACCCCATCTCGGTACCCAACAGCTACATCATGGCGGCCTCGGTCACCTTCAGCGGTGTCACCCCGGGCGGTGACGCCTACGTGTCCAAGCACACCGATGACCCCACCGCGCTGGATGCGGTGCTGACCAACGCGCCGGAGGGCTCCACGGTCACCGGCGGGGTTTACTGGGATGTCTACCGCGGCTTGGTCACCCATGTGGTGATGCTCTCCCGCAACACCGGCCTGCGGCTGGCGCAGTGGAATCTGTGAGTCAGCCGGCGCTCAACGCCAGCAGCCGAGATGTGGCCCGCAAGTACTTCTTTCGGTAACCCCCCGCCAGCATCTCGGCGCTAAAGATGCCGTCCAGCTTCGCTCCGGCGGCCACCACCGGGATACCGGCGTCATAGAGCCGGTCGGTCAGCGCCACCAGTCGCAGCGCCACGTTCTGATCCTCGATGGGATGCGCACCGGTGAGGAAGACGCCCGTGACTCCTTCGATCAGCGTCAGATACCGCGACGGGTGCATGGTGGCCAGGTGCGCGCACAGCGCGTCGAAGTCGTCGAGGGTCGAACCCGGTAGGGCGGCGGCGCGCTGCGCGACCTGCCGCGCCGACGGCGGTTCGGGCGCCGGCGGCAGGTCCCGATGCCGGTAGTCCGGACCGTCGACCCGCACCGAGGTGAAAATGCTTGCCAACGCGCTGATTTCACGTAGAAAATCCTGAACGGCGAAGCGTCCCTCGCCGAGTTGCTCGGGCAGCGTGTTCGACGTGGCGGCAACCGACACCCCCTGCGCCACCAGTTCCGACAGCAGCCGCGACACCAAGGTGGTGTTGCCCGGGTCGTCGAGTTCGAATTCGTCGATGCAGACCACCGTGTAGCCGCCGAGCAACTCGATGCATTCGGTGAACCCGAACACACCGGCGAGTTGGGTGAGTTCCATGAACGTCGCGAACGCCGTCCGATGCGGCTGCGTGCCGTGGGCGCTCTCGGCGACCTGGCGGTAGACCGACGCCAGCAGGTGGGTTTTGCCGACCCCGAACCCGCCGTCGAGGTACAACCCGACACCCGGCAGCACCTCGCGCTTGCCGAGCAGCCTGCGCCGCCCGGCCCGTCGCTCCACCGCCTGCGTGCAGAACGCCCTGCAGGCCGCCACGGCCGCCGCCTGGGTCGGTTCGGCCGGGTCCGGCCGGTAGCTGGCGAAGCTGGCCTCGGCGAACGTCGGCGGCGGGGTGAGCTGCGCGATCAACCGCTCCGGTGAGACGGCCGGATGCCGGTCCACCAGGCGAGCGCTCGCCTCGACGTCGGGATTGGGCACGCAGGAACTGTAGCCACATGGTGCAATCGTGGCCATGTCCGACCTCAGCGCAGACCCCGGTTTCACCCGGCTGGACTCGACACAACCCGTCGATGACGCCGAACTGGCCCGGCTGTATGCCTACCCCGAAACCGATGGCTCGCGCAGCTGGCTGCGGGCCAACTTCATCGGCAGCATCGACGGCGGTGCCACGATGGCCGGCAAGTCCGGCGGGTTGGGAAGCCCGGGCGATCGGGCCGTGTTCATGCTGCTGCGAGCGCTCGCCGACGTCGTGCTGGTCGGCGCGGGCACCGTCCGGGTCGAGAACTACGGCGGCGCCCGCCTCAACGTCACCGAGCGTCTGCGCCGCCGCGACCGCGGACAGTCCGAGGTGCCCGGGCTGGCGATCGTGAGCCGGTCGGGGCAACTGGATCGGGACGCTCGCGTCTTCACCGACACCGAACTGCCACCGCTGGTGCTGACCAGCGCGTCGGCGGCCGAGGCCACCCGGCGGCGACTCGACGGCCGCGCGGAGGTGCTGAACTGTTCAGACCGCGACCGTGACCGGGTTGACGAGGCCGCGGTGCTGGCCGCGCTGGCCGCCCGTGGACACCATCGGGTGCTCACCGAGGGCGGCCCGACCCTGCTGGGTTCGTTCGTCGAACGCGATCTGCTCGACGAACTGTGCCTGACCGTCGCCCCGTACCTCGTCGGAGGACTGGCCCGGCGCATCGCCACCGGCCCCGGCGAGGTGGCGACCCCGATGCGTTGTGCGCATCTGCTGGTCGACGAATCGGGCTACCTCTACGGCCGCTACGTCAAAGGCGCGCGCCTATAAGCTGGCCGGCATGCGTCGGCACTCCAGGATCGCGATCGCACTCGCGACGGCCACCCTGCTAACCGGTTGCGCTCCCGGACTGGCCGCCAACCCGCGCTTCGCCACCGACTCCGGCGCCGGCCCGCAGGGGCAACCCGAGTCCACCTCCGACAAGGCCGGGCCACCGCCTGTCGCGGTGCCCAAGAACGATCTGCCCTGGCATGACTGCACCGCCAGGGTGTTCGGCGACGCCGCGGTGCCCGCCACGCCCGGCGTGCGGTTGGACTGCGCGAGCTACGACGCCGACGTCGACCCGCTCGGCGGCGGCTCCTCGGCGATCAGTATCGGCGTGGTGCGGGCCCGGTCGGTGCAGACCCCGGCCGATGCCGGACCGGTTGTCTTCACCACCGGCTGGGACCTGCCGTCGTCACTGCAGCTACCGGTCTGGCTGGCACGTGGCGGCGCCGACGTGCTCAACGGCCATCCGATCGTCGCGGTGGACCGGCGCGGCACCGGGATGTCGAGCCCGGTGGACTGCCGCGAGCGCAGCCAGCGCGACGAGATGTGGAACCTGGCTCAGTTCACCCCCGGCGACGATCCGGTGGCCAATCTGGGCACCGTGGCGATGGCGGCGACCACCGACTGCACCGACTCCATCTCACCGGGCGAATCCTCCTACGACAGCACCCACGCCGCCACCGACCTGGAGCGGCTGCGCAGCATCTGGGACGTGCCGGCGCTGGCACTGCTGGGCATCGGCAACGGCGCCCAGGTCGCCCTGGCCTACGCCGGCTCGCATCCGGGCAAGGTGGCCCGGCTGGCACTGGACTCCCCCATCCCGCTCGGTGTGGCCGCCGAGGCCGCCGCCGAGCAGCGGGTCAAGGGCCAGCAGGCGGCCTTCGACGCGTTCGCCTCGCAGTGCGTCGCGGTGGACTGCGCGCTGGCCCCGGACCCGAAAGGCGCCGTGGACGCGGTGCTGGACTCCGCCCGGTCCGGGCATGGCCCCGGCGGCGCCTCGGTGGCCGCGGTGACCCATGCCATCGTCACCGCGCTGGGCTACCCCACCGGTGATCGCGTCAACACCACCAACGAACTGGCCCGGGCGCTGGCCGCGGCGCGCGACGGCGACGTCAACCTGCTGAACAACCTGATCAACCGGGCGCAGGGCACCGTCGGCAGCGACGGCCACTTCATCAATTCCTGCGCCGACGCGCTCAACCGGCCCACCCCGGACCGCGTCCGCGAACTGGTCGTCGCCTGGGGTAAGGAGTACCCACAGTTCGGCGCCGTCGGCGCCCTCGACATGGCACAGTGCCTGAGTTGGCCCACCAGCACCACCCCCGAGCAGCCGAAGGAACTCAAGATCGATGCGCTGCTGCTGGGCGTGCAGAACGACCCGATCGTCGGCGAGGACGGCGTGGCGGCCACCGCAGCGGCTGTCATCAACGCCGGCGCGGCCAGCAAGCGGGTGATGTGGCAGGGCATCGGGCACGGGGCGACGGTGTACTCGGCGTGCACCGTGCCTCCGTTGGTCGGCTACCTCGACACCGGCGAGCTGCCCGAGACCGACGTCTACTGCCCGGCCTGACCCCGCTTCGGTGTACGGTGCGCTGGTGACGGCAGCCGACTCCCTTACGAACCGGGCGCGCACCGCCCTGCTGACAGCGTTTCGGCCACCCACCACGGCGCCGAGCACCGCGACCGTACTGCGGTCGGTGCTGTGGCCGCTGGCCATCATGTCGCTGATCCACCGCTCGGTGGTGCTGCCGCTCAACGGCAACATCACCGACGACTTCAAGCCGGTCTACCGGGCGGTGCTGAACTTCCGGCACGGCCTGGACATCTACAACGAGCACTTCGACTATGTCGACCCGCACTATCTCTACTCCCCCGGCGGCACGCTGCTGATGTCGCCGTTCGGCTACCTGCCGGAGACCTTGTCGCGCTACACCTTCATCGCCACCAACACCGTCGCGATCCTGATCGCCGCCTACCTGCTGCTGCGGATGTTCGGCTTCGGGCTGACCTCGGTGGCGGCTCCCGCGCTGCTGGCGGCGATGTTTCTCACCGAAAGTGTTTCCAGCACACTGGTGTTCACCAACATCAACGGCGTGATCCTGCTGGCGGAGGTGCTGTTCTTGCGCTGGCTGCTCGACGGCAGGCCCAGCCGGCAGTGGTGGGCCGGTGTCGCGATCGGGCTGACCCTGGTGGTCAAGCCGGTGCTGGCGCCACTGCTGCTGCTGCCGCTGCTGAGCCGGCAGTGGCGGCCGTTCGTGGGCGCCGTCGCGGTGCCGGCGGCGTTCAACGCGGTCGCGTTCCCGCTGTCGAGCGATCCCACCAGTTACTTCACCCAGACGGTGCCCTACATCATGGGCACCCGCGACTACTTCAACTCCTCGATCCTGGGCAATGGCGTGTTCTTCGGCCTGCCACCGGGGCTGATCCTGTTCCTGCGCGTGTTGTTCACCGTGATCGCGGCGGTCAGCCTGTGGCTGCTGTATCGCTACTACCGCACCCGTGACCCGCGGTTCTGGATGCTGACCTCCTCCGGTGTGCTGCTTACCGCGTCCTTCCTGGTGCTGTCATTGGGCCAGGGCTACTACTCGATCGTGCTGTTCCCGTTCCTGATGACGGTGGTGCTGCCGAACTCGGTGCTGCGCAACTGGCCGGCGTGGCTGGGGGTCTACGGGTTCATGACGTTGGACAAATGGCTGATCTTCCGGTGGATGAACGTCGGGCGCCCGCTGGACTACCTCAAGATCACCTACGGTTGGTCACTGTTGCTGATCGTGGTGTGCGCGGTGCTGTGCTACCGCTACCTCGACGCCCGTGAACAAGACCGCCTGGACGACGGGATCGATCCGGCATGGCTGGCGAACGAGCGGGCGCGAGCTACCGTGGAGCCATGACGTCTCCCAAGGTTTCCCTCACCGACGACGAGTGGCGGGCGAAGCTGACCCCCGAAGAGTTCGCGGTGCTGCGTCGTGCCGGTACCGAACCGCCGAACACCGGCGAATACACCGACACCACCACCGAAGGGGTCTACGAGTGCCGGGCGTGCGGCGCCGAATTGTTCCGCAGCACAGCGAAATTTCACTCGCACTGCGGCTGGCCGTCGTTCTTCGACCCGGCCGATTCCGAGGCGGTGATCCTGCGCCCGGATGACTCGCTGGGAATGCGGCGAACCGAGGTGTTGTGCGCGTCCTGCCACAGCCACCTGGGGCATGTGTTCGAAGGCGAGGGCTACCCCACTCCGACCGACCAGCGTTACTGCATCAATAGCATTTGCCTGCGGCTGATTCCGGCCCCCTGAGCGCCGAGGCTGTAGTTACCGAGGTCGCCACTCGCACTTTTCCACGCTGACTACAGGCTCGGCGAGTGGGAGGCGCCCACGGCCGCGGCGAAAGCTAGTCGATACGCGTGGCGTGGACTTCCCAGAACGGCGCGTGCGCCAGCTGGCCGTCCAGCAGCGGTTCGATGACCGCCAGTCGCCGCGCGATCTCCCGGATCCGGGGCGGCGCGGCCGGACTCTGCTCGGCCTGGGCGGCGAACATCGCCGCGTTGACGTTGACCAGATAGCTGGTGGGCCCCAGGTAGCTGATCTGCCAGCCGCCGGCCGGCAGCCCTGCTCGCAGCTCGTCGACCGACATCGCTGGCGGCATGAAGAACCCGTTGATGTTGTAGTCGGCGGCCGCGATCAGGTAGAGCCGGGCGCCCGGCTTGGTCGCCCGGTGCAGCGCCCGCAGGTAGTCGTGCTGGGCCGGGCCGCCGAACGTGTTGTAGAAAGCGGCGTCGACGACGGTGTCGAAGCAGTCGGTGAAACCGTCGAGGGTCTTGGCGTCGCCCACTTGAAAGTCGACCGAGACGCCCGCCGCCCGGGCGTTGGCGCGGGCCCGCTCGATCGCCGTCTCGGACACGTCGATGCCGGTCGCCGCGAAGCCGTGTTCGGCGAAGTGCACGGCATGGTGGCCCGGGCCGGTCCCCGGGTCGAGAACCGCACCTTTGATCGCGCCCAGTGCGACCAGCCGCCGCACCACCGGCTGGGCGCCACCGATGTCCCATGGGGTGGCGGCGGGCGATCCCGCCGCGGCGCGGTAGATCTCTTCGAAGCGTTCGGCATCGCCGGCCGGCGGGCCGGATGCGCCGGTCACGGCAGGGCGGCCACCAACTGCTCGACGTCGACCCGGGGACCGGTGAAGAAGGGGGTCTCCTCGCGGGCGTGCAGCCGAGCCTCGGTGTTGCGCAGGTCGCGCATCAGGTCGACGATCAGGTCGAGTTCGGGCGCCTCGAACGCAAGAATCCACTCGTAGTCGCCGAGCGCGAAGGCCGGCACGGTGTTGGCGCGAACGTCCTTGTAGGGCCGGGCCGCCATGCCGTGCTCCGCCAGCATCCGGCGGCGGTCCTCCTCGGGCAGCACATACCACTCGTGCGAACGCACGAACGGGTAGACGCAGATGTAAGCGCCGGCCGGCTCACCGGCGATGAACGCCGGGACGTGGCTCTTGTTGAACTCGGCGGGCCGGTGCAGCGCCACGTTGCTCCACACCGGCGTGCAGGCCCGGCCCAGCGCGGTGCGCCGGAAGCCGGCGTAGGTGGCCTGCAGGTCCTCCACCCGCTCGGCGTGCGACCAGATCATGAAGTCCGCATCGGCGCGCAGGCCGGCCACGTCGTAGACGCCGCGGATCACCACGCCGCGCTCCTCCTGCTGTTTCAGGAAGGTGGCGGCCTGGTCGGCGACCTCGTCGCGACTGGCGGATCCCTCGTCGAGGGCCCCGGGACGAACCGAGAACACCGAGAACATCACGTAGCGGATGGTGGAATTCAGCTTGTCGAAATCGAGGTGCGCCATGCCCCACATGCTGCCACGACACGCCGTTGCTAGGGGGCCGGGGTGGCGCTGATCACTGCCGCCACCGCGCGATCGGCCGCCGCAATGCAGGCCGGCACACCGATCCCGTCGAGGTAATTGCCCGCGACCGCCACCGTCGGCGGCAGCCCGGCGCGCAGTTCGCCGACCAGGGCCGCGTGCCCGGAACGGTACTGCGGCATCGCCGCAGGCCAGCGCTGCACCCGGACCTCGACCGGGTCCACCATGACCCCGAACAGGGTCTCCAGATCCTGCATGGCCCACCCCACCAACTCAGCCTCGGTGGCATGGGTGCGGGCGTCGCCGAACCGGCCGAACGACAGTCGCAGCAGTTCGACCTTGCCGCCATAGCCCCAGTTCCCCCACTTGCGTGAGGTCAGGGTGAGCGCCTTGGCGTGCAATCGCTCCCCGGTCGCGACCAGCACCCCGGAGTTGTCCGGGAACGCCGCGCCGGCGGGTACCGCCAGCGCCACCACCACCGACGACGCGCTGACGATGCCGCTGGCCGCCGCCGCGGTGCGGGGCGCGAATCCGGTTGCCAGCCGTGCCAGCGTCTGGGCCGGCACGGCCATCACCACCCGGTCGGCACGGTGGAAGCCGCCGGCGGCATCCCGCAACAGCCAGCCGTCGGCCACCGGGTCGATCTGCGTGACCGCCGCCTGCACCCAGCGCAGCCCGCTGCGGCGCACCAGCGCGTCGATCAGCACCTGATAGCCACC
>NZ_QMEX01000074.1 GCF_003284925.1 Mycolicibacter senuensis | reverse complement strand
CCCGAACTGGCTGTGGCTGGTGGCCGGTGGCGCGGTGCTGTTGGTGGTCGGCATGGTGATCGCCCTGGTGATCGCCAACGGCTCGGGGCGCAATTCGGCTACGGTCACACCGGTTTCGCCGTTGCCGACGGCGCCGAGCACGCCGATTCCCAAGCGCACCCCGACCACCACGCCGCCACCGCGGTCCTCGACGCCCAGCACCACGCCGAGCACGCCGCCACCGACCACGTCGACGACCGCAGGGGTTCCCGAGACGATCGTCTACAGCGTCACCGGGACCGGCCGGGCGCTCAGCATCGCCTACATCGACACCGGTGGAATGCTGCAGACCGAGTTCAACGTGACGCTGCCGTGGCGCAAGCAGGTCACTCTGACGCCGCCGGCGACGACCGCGGCGGCGGTCACGGTGGTCAACTTCGGCGAGCAGATCACCTGCTCGGTGTCGGTGGACGGCACCCAGGTGCGCCAGCGCACCGGTTCGATCCTCACGGTGTGCGCAGCGGCCGGTTGAGCCGTTAGGCCGCTCACCGCGGCGCGCGCACTCCCAGCATCGCCAGCAATCCGAGCACCAGCACGGTGCACAGCCCGCCCATGCCGGCCCGGTCGCTGCGGAAGACATCGACGAACACCGAGAACAGCCACGGCGCCAGGAACGACACGGCGCGACCGGTCATGGTGTAGAGCCCGAACGCAACCCCTTCGAACCCCTCCCGGCCTTGCTGCGCCATCCGCAGCAACAGCGTGCGCGCCGAGGACTGGGTGGGCCCGATGAACAGGCAGAGCAGCAGACCGCAGGCCCAGAACGCCCCCGGACCCGTCAGTGCCATCAGCGTGGTCCCGGCGGCGACCATGGCCGCCAGCGACCCGACGATCACCGTCTTGGAGCCGATCCGGTCATCGAGCAGGCCCCCGGCGACCGCCCCGAGTGCTGCCACCACACTGGCGGCCACCCCGAAGATCAGCACGTCGCCGCTCGAGATGCCGTAAACGGTGACGCCGAGCACCGCCCCGAAGGCGAACACGCCGGCCAGCCCATCGCGGAAGATCGCACTGGCCACCAGGTAGAAGACCAAGTTGCGGTCGCGGCGCCATTCGGCGCTGATGTCGCGCCACAACTGGCGATATCCGCCGAGCAGGCCCGGGCGTGGCGGCGCCGGCTCGTCGGCGCCGGCAAACCGGTGGGCGCTGAGCAGCAGCGGCAACGCGAAGACGGCCAGCCACCCGGCGGCCAACAGCATCGCCGCCCGGACGTTCTGACCGTCCGCGGCGGGCAAGCCCAGCAGACCGCGTTCCGGGCCGCTGCCGGCGATGAAGCCGACATAGACCAGCAGCAGCAAGACCACACTGCCGGCATAGCCTGCCGCCCAGCCGAATCCGGAGATCCGCCCGGAGTTCTGCGGAGTCGACACTTGGCGCAGCATGGCGTTGTAGGGGACGCTGGCCAGCTCACCGCAGGCGGCGGTCAGCGCCAGCAGCACCAACCCCGGCGCCAGGTAGGCGGGCTCATCGCGGATCAGGCTCATCGCCGCGATCAGCACCGCCGCGGCACCGGTCAGCACCGCCAGCGTCACCCGGCGGCGATGCGGGGTCGCCACCCACACTCCGATCAGCGGCGCCACCACGGCCACGGTCACCCCGGAGAGGGCCAGCGTGCGGCCCAGCCAACTGGCCGGCGACACCGCGCCGGGCAGGTCCGCGCCGACGCTGCTGGTCAGATAGACCGAGAACACGAACGTCACCGCGATCGCGCTGACGGCCGCGGAACCGGTATCCCACAACGCCCATGCCACGATCCGCGATCGACCGGATCTGACCACTCCCGTGGCATTCATGCCTGGCACTCTACGATTGGCCCATGCCAGTGCCTGCTCCCAGCCCGGATGCCCGCGCCGTCGTCACCGGAGCGTCCCAGGGCATCGGCGAAGCGCTGGCCACCGAGCTGGCCGCCCGGGGCCACTCGCTGATCATCACCGCGCGCCGAGAAGACGTGCTCGACGAGGTGGCGGCCCGGCTGCGCGACAAATACCGGGTCACCGTGGAGGTCCGGGCGGTCGACCTGGCCGATCCGCCGGCCCGCGATGAATTCTGTAGCGAACTGGCCGGGCGGGAGGTCTCGGTGTTGTGCGCCAACGCCGGCACCGCGACGTTCGGGCCGATCGCCAATCTCGATCCGGCCACCGAGAAGGCCCAAGTGCAACTGAATGCGATCGCGGTGCACGATCTGGTGTTGGCGGTGCTGCCGGGCATGCTGGTTCGCCGCGCCGGCGGGATCCTGATCTCGGGTTCGGCGGCCGGCAACTCCCCGATTCCCAACAACGCCACCTATGCCGCGACCAAGGCCTTCGCCAACACCTTCAGCGAGTCGCTGCGCGGTGAACTGCTCAAGTCCGGGGTGCACGTGACACTGCTGGCGCCGGGGCCGGTGCGTGCCGAGATGCCCGATGCCGCCGAAGCCTCCTTGGTCGACAAGCTGATCCCGGATTTTCTGTGGATCTCCACCCAACACACCGCCAAGCTCTCGCTGGATGCCTTGGAGCGCAACAAGATGCGCGTCGTGCCCGGGATCACGTCGAAGGCCATGTCGGTGGCCAGCGGGTACGCTCCGCGTGCCATCGTCACGCCGATCGTCGGCGCGGTCTACAAGAAGCTCGGCGGGGGTTAGCTAGCGCCCTCCAGGTCAGCGGCGATCGAAGCGGGTCGCCGCAAAATCACCTTCTGCGACGGCCGGTGCCCATCGCGCCGCGCGTGATCTGACCGACCACCACGGTAGTGACGGCACGTGTCACCTGCTTGCCCTCCCGGGTTGAGAGGAAGCGGGCGAGCCAGCGACCGAACCGCGTCCACCAGTGCACTTTCGGCGGCGGCGGCAGCTCGTCATACCCCTGGGCGTCGGATGGCGGCGCACTGCCCTGCCCCGATGCGAGCTTGCGGGACAAGATCTCATAGGCCGACTCGCGATCCACCGTCTCGCTGTAGACGGCGTGCAGCGGGCTCGCCGTGGCCGCCGCGGTGATCGCCGCGTCGCCGACGGACGCCATCAGCGATCGCGGTGCCCGCAGCCGCGTCCAAGCGACCGGGGTCGGGGCGCCCCTCTCCGACAGGACGGTGACGATCGCCTCGCCGATTCCCAGTGACGTCAGCGCCGACTCCAGGTCATACACCGTGGTTTTGGGGTAGGTGCGCACGGTCTTGCTCAGCGCCTTCTGGTCATCTGGGGTGAACGCACGCAGCGCATGCTGGATCCGGGCGCCCAGCTGGGACAGCACGTTGGTGGGCACATCGGTGGGCAGTTGGGTGCAGAAGAACACCCCGACGCCCTTGGAGCGGATCAGCTTCACGGTCTGTTCGACCTGCTGCAGGAACGCCTTGGAGGCGTCGGTGAACAGCAGGTGCGCCTCGTCGAAGAAGAACACCAGCTTCGGCTTGTCGATATCGCCGACCTCGGGAAGCAGCGTGAACAGGTCGGCGAGCACCCACATCAAGAAGGTGGAGAACAACACCGGGCGGGCAGCTTGATCGCCGAGTTCCAGCAGCGAGATGATGCCGCGGCCCTGACCGTCGGTGCGCAGCAAGTCTTCCGGCTTGAGCTCCGGTTCGCCGAAGAAGGTGTCGCCGCCTTCGGCCTCCAGGTTGACCAGAGCACGCAAGATCACCCCCGCGGTCTGAGCCGATACCCCGCCGAGGTTCTTCAGTTGAGGCTTGCCGGCATCACTGGTCAAAAACGTGATCACCGAACGCAAATCCTTCAAGTCCAACAGCAGGTAGCCGTTCTGGTCGGCCCAGTGGAAGATCAGCCCCAGTGTCGATTCCTGGGTGGCATTGAGTCCCAGCACTTTCGACAACAGGATCGGGCCGAAGCTGGAGATGGTGGCCCGCACCGGCACACCGATGCCGTCGGTGCCCAGTGACAGGAACTCCGTCGGGAACTCGGTCGGAGTCCACTCGTCACCGGTATCGGTGGCGCGTTCGGTGATCTTGTTCCCGGACTCACCGGGCCGCGACAGCCCGGACAGGTCACCCTTGACGTCGGCCATCAGCACCGGAACGCCGGCCGCCGACAGCTGCTCGGCGATCACCTGCAGCGTCTTGGTCTTGCCCGTGCCGGTCGCGCCGGCCACCAGCCCGTGGCGGTTCAAGGTGGCGAGTGGGATGCGGACCTGCGCGGTCGGGTCGGCGGTGCCGTCGATGACGACCGTGCCCAATTCCAGGGCCTGGCCCTCGGCGGTGTAGCCGGCGGCGATCTGCTGTGCGGCGTTCGCCGCCGAATCGGGACTCACAGGCCACGACATTACTTGGCCGGAGGGCACCGGTATGCGGCCACGACGGCGGCGAACGGCTAACCTGGGCTACTTGTGAGCGTTGCGCGAGACGAACTGGTCTGGATCGACTGCGAGATGACCGGCCTGGATCTGGGCTCGGACAAGCTGATCGAGATCGCCGCGTTGGTCACCGACGGTGAGCTGAACATCCTCGGCGACGGTATCGACGTGGTGATCCACGCCGACGACGCCGACCTCGACGCGATGAGCGACGTCGTGACGGACATGCACACCCGATCCGGGCTGATCGACGAGGTCAGGGCTTCGACCGTCGACCTGGCGACCGCCGAGAAGATGGTGCTCGACTACGTCCGAACCCACGTCAAGCAGGCCAAGACGGCTCCGCTGGCGGGCAACTCGATCGGCACCGACCGGGGTTTCCTGGCCCGTGACATGCCCGCGCTCGACGACTACCTGCACTATCGGATGATCGACGTCAGCTCGATCAAGGAGTTGTGCCGGCGCTGGTATCCGCGGATTTACTTCGGCCAGCCGGAGAAGGGGCTGGCGCACCGGGCGCTCGCCGACATCCATGAATCCATCCGTGAGCTGAAGTTCTACCGCCGCACCGCGTTCGTCGCCCCTCCCGGACCGCCTACCAGCGACATCGCCGTGGTCGCCGCGGAACTGGGACCGCCGTCGGAGGCGTCCGGGGTAATCGATTCGGTTGCCGAGCGCCCGAGCGGCTAGTATCGACGACGCTGCTCGCTTCGGCGAGCAGCGATGGTGGCTGTAGTTCAGTTGGTAGAGCACCAGGTTGTGATCCTGGGTGTCGCGGGTTCGAGTCCCGTCAGCCACCCCGATAGGTCGGAGGGCTTTGGCCCTTCGACCTTTTTCTTTGGCTGGGTCCCGACCGGACTCGTTGATACAGCGGTGATGGCATAGCTCGTCGTCCCTGACTACCTACCGTCTAACCCCGTCCGCCAACGAGATCTACGCCACACTCCGCATCCGCCTAAGCGCAGACCCGGCGGCGCAGTCGGGCTGCAGCCGCCGAATATCGTAATTGCGCAGGTCACATGTGCTGTAGCTGCCGTTGACACCGGCTGAAGCGCGGCGGGTCCAGTCGCCAAAAAGTGTCACCGCGGTAGGTTTTTGTAACGTAATCAGGGCGCGCCGGTTTGGCGCGAATGTCACGTTTTGGTTACGGTGCCCTGCGTGCTCACGCAAGGACTGCTTGATCTGCGCATGAAATCCTCGGTTCTGGCGGCGACGGCTGTGTTGCCGGCCGCCGTCTTTATGGCCGGCAACGCCGGCGCCGACCCGGGACACAACGACGAACCCGCGGCCATCGCCGAAGCGCCGCACCCTGAGGACGCGCCACCGCCGCCCCCGGAAGACGGGCCGCCGCCCCCACCCGAGGATCTGCCGCCGCCTCCCGAAGACGCGCCGCCGCCCCCGCCACAGGACTGGGGGCCGCCGGCGCCCGACCTGCTGACCAACTGGTCCATGCCGGCGCCGCACGCGCTGCCGCCCGGCATCGCCAATGAGCGCGGCATGCAGGTCAAGACGATCCTCCTCTCACGCAGCATCAGCGAGGCGTTCCCGCAGGTGCACAATATGGTCGGCGTCCGGCCGGATGGGCAGCGCTGGCACCCGTCGGGGCTGGCGATCGACATCATGATCCCCAACCCGGGCAGCCCGGAGGGTATCGCCCTCGGCGATGAAATCGTGGCCTACGCGCTGCGCAACGCCGGCCGGTTCGCGCTACAGGACGCGATCTGGCGCGGCACCTACTACACGCCGGCCGGGCCCAGCGGCCGAGGCAACGGCCACTACGACCACGTGCACATCACCACGTTCGGCGGCGGATACCCCAACGGCGGCGAGGAGTACCTGCGCGAAGAAGGCGAACCGGCCCCTGTCTGAGGCCCGCTAGGACGTCAGCGAACCGGATCCTGCGCGTTGCCGGCTTCCCATTGCGACCAGGGCACATTCCAGTCGCCGAGGCCCTCGGTGCCAGGCAGCAGCGGCCCGCTCGTATTGCTGATCTGCACCACGTCGCCACGCTTGACGTGGTCGTAGAACCACAATGCGTTGCTGGGACTGACGTTGATGCAGCCGTGGCTGGCGTTGGAGTAACCCTGGGCGCCCACCGACCACGGCGCCGAGTGCACGAAGATCCCGCTGTAGGAGATCTGCGTGGCCCAGTCCACGTCGGTGCGGTAGCCGTTGGGTGAGTTGACCGGCACCCCGTAGGTCGAGGAATCCATCACGATGTGCGGGAAACGTTCGCCGACGATGTAGGTGCCGTTGTTCGTCGGCGTGCTGTCCTTGCCCATCGACACCGGCATGGTCTTGACGATCTCACCGTTGACCCGCACCACCATCGACTTGGTGTTGTCATCGATGGTCGCGATGACCTCGTCGCCGATGACGAAGTGACTCGAGGCGTCGTCCTGGCCGAACACGCCGTTGCCCAGATCCACGCCGTAGGTGTTGACCGCCACGTCGATCCTGGTCCCGGGCCTCCAGAAAGACTGTGGCCGCCACCGTACTTCGCGATTGTTCAGCCAGTAGAACGCGCCCGCCACCGGCGGATCGGTGGTGATCTCGATCGCCTTTTCGGCCGCCACCCGGTCAGCGATGTTCTCGTCGAACCGGATCGCCACCGGCTGACCGACGCCGACCACCTCGCCGTCGCGCGGCATGACATACGGCATGGTCAGGTTCTGCGGCGAATGGGTCTGGAACGTCATCTGCCGGCTGGTCACCCCGCCCAGCCCCAGGGATTTGGCGTTCATCGTGTAGCGCTTGTTGTAGCCGAGCGGCTCGGTCGTCGACCAGGTCAACCCGTCGGGGCTGAGCTTGCCGTCGACCACCGCACCGTATTCGTTGACCATGGTGACCGAATCAAGCACGCCGTCTTCGGCGGTCACCGTCACAGGTGTGTCCACCGCCACGCCGACCGCCTTGTCGGTGACCGACGCGGTGACCTTGGGCACCAGCAGGTCGGCGAACGGGGTGCCCTTGTCGGCGATGATCTTCGTCGCCTCCGCGTCGGCATTGCCGCCGCAGGCGCTCAGCCCCAACACCGCAACCGGCACCATCAGCACCGCCGCCAGCCGGGACCGATACCCCCGGCAACGTTGTGTCGAACGAACCTGCCCCATGCCTTTTCCCACCTGACCCAGCTCAAACTGCTCGCACGCAGTCTAGTGGGTAATCGGGCATGCCGCTCCGCGTGCGACCCTGGCCCCTTGCCAGCTGATTTTTCTCCGCGGCGCGGCGCCTGTTATTGTCTTCCTCGCGGTCGTGACCGCCCAGCGCCGTTAGCTCAGTTGGTAGAGCAGCTGACTCTTAATCAGCGGGTCCGGGGTTCGAAACCCTGACGGCGCACAGCTCAGCAGGTAGTTCACAGTTCTGCTACACCCCCCCCGGGTGTACGCATTCAGGCTGGAAGTGACGATCCTCGCTATTTACCCGGCGCTCCGGGCGGGCGGTCGGCCCGACGGCTCGATCCCTATGTCGCCGCCGATGACCGATCCGAGATCGCCCTCTCCCAGCCCTGACCAGGATGCCCTCCGCGGAGCACGGGTGGGAGGCCGACCTCCTTTCGCCGCGCCACCCCGAGCCGGACTCGCGCATGGCGGGATGTGTACGATTCCGGACGAGTGGCCGCTGGGGAGCAACTATTCGGCCCGACACGTCCGTGGCCGCCGCTGCGTTGTCCTCACACTTGGCTCAGGCCTCGTACTACAACCTGAACGGTAAGTATGTTCGCTGGCTTCGGGCGCATTTCGGTGCGGGGTCGCGCGAATGCGCGGCCCGGAACCTTGCCGTGTACCTTGGTTTTAGCGCTGTCTACGCCGTTCGGCGCCAAGGTGTGGCAGCCTGGGACCTGGATTTGCTCCGTCCGCTGAGTGGGCCGACACGCTAGGTATACGCCGAAGCAAGATATCGGGTCCACCTAATGTTCACCCAGCGTTTTCGGGGTTAGGTTAGGTTTGCCTACGATGTATTGGCTATTCTCATGCTCGCAGGATTCTGTGGCCTAACTCTCGGGCCCAGTACAGGAAATCGACAAGGAGCTAGCTGTGGAGTTCGTCTTACATCCTCATACGTCCAGGCGCCGTAGCGGGCAGGCGACCCGGATCGCGGCCGCCGGGATCGCCTTGGCGGGAGCGGGCCTGATCGCCGTCAACCCGATTGCGCCGGCACTGCAGGACTTCCGGCACCACGCCGTGCAGTTGACGGGCTGGGAGTCGCTGTTCGAGCGGACCAGCGAGAGTATCGCCGCGCTGACGGAGAACTCCAACGTCAACGCGTTGCTGGACCAGTACGCCAGCAACCAGAGCGACTACAGCCAGCTGATCATGGGCATGGAGAACGTCCCGCTGGACCACCGGGAGGGTCTGGACCCGCGCTTCGTCACCTCGGGCTTCGCCGGCATCAACCATGCGATCAACCTGATGGTCAACGGGGATGGCGGCGAGGCCATCGTCGGTGGAGAGCACCTCCGGTACCCGGGGTTGGAGGAGTTGTCGAATCAGGTATCCGAGTCACTCCAGAACGGGGACTTCTTCGGGGCTTTCAACCATGTGAACATCTGGCTGCTGTACGGCATTGAGGACATCGGCAAAGCCCTGGGCCCGGTGTTGTCCATCCCCGCCCTGGAGGCGATGAACCAGTCGAGCCTGCTGAACGAGTTCATCGGCCCCCTCGACGGTTGGGCCTTTATCAAGCAAGCCAGCGACGCGCTGATGGCGCCGACGATCGGTGCCATCTACCAGCTGACTGAGAGCATCGGCGCGGCATCCGGGGGCGACTTCCAGGCACTGTTCAACCTGCCCGCTGACGTGTTGAACAGCTACCTCAACGGGTACGTCGTGCCCGAGACCGGCGATGTCTTCACAGGTCTGCTCACCGAAGGTGGCATCTATGACCTGCTGACGAACGAGTGGGCGGCACGGGCGGCCGAGGCGATCACGGTGGGCACCGCGCACCTGCCGGTCAACGCCGTGGACGTTCCTGACCCTGGGGAGACCGGAGCCGACCTGTTTGGCGGGGACTTCCTGTCAAGCCTGTTCGACGGCAGTATCTGGGGCGCCTGACAGTTGCGGTGCACGACGGCCGGGAGGGACTTGATCCTTCCCGGCCGTTTTGCCGTAGCGTCGCTGGGCTCAGCGGTTGCGAATCCGGCGGATCGCCAGTACCACGAGCAGGCCGCCGACACCGGCCAGCGAGGCCATCACCGCGGGTTTGGTGACGATCTCGACCGCGCGGATCTTGGCGCGCTCGGCCAGGTGGCGGGGGTTGGCCCGATCGGCGAGGATGTCGACTGTCGACGCCAGCTGCTCGCGCGCGGCGTCGATGTCCTTCTTGATCGTGTCGGGATCGCGCTCCGCCACTGTCGTCCTCCCTGTCCGCCTGATGCTGGCCCTGCCGAACTACCCTAGAGCAGCCGGGCGTGGTCGCACGCTCCGGCGAGCAGAAAGGGGTTATCAGTGGAGGACCGAGCGACCGACTCCGTACGCCTGGCGCCCGGCGACGAAGCGCCCGCATTCAGCCTTCCCGACGCCGACGGCAACACCGTGTCACTGGCCGACTACCGGGGACGGCGGGTCGTCGTCTACTTCTACCCGGCGGCCTCCACCCCCGGCTGCACCAAGCAGGCCTGCGACTTCCGGGACAATCTGGGTGAGTTCAACGACGCCGGTCTCGACGTCGTCGGCATCTCCCCGGACAAGCCCGCCAAGCTGGCCAAGTTCCGCGACGCCGAAGGGCTGACGTTTCCGCTGCTGTCCGACTCGGACCGCACCGTGCTCGCGGCCTGGGGCGCGTTCGGGGAGAAGAAGATGTACGGCAAGACCGTGCAGGGCGTCATCCGCTCGACGTTCGTCGTCGACGAGCAGGGCAAGATCGCCGTCGCGCAGTACAACGTGCGGGCCACCGGTCATGTGGCCAAGCTGCGGCGGGACCTGTCGGTGTAGCCACCACTTGGTAAGGAGCAGCTCATGCCAGTGACGCGGACCAGTTTGTGGTTCGACACCCAGGCGTTGGAGGCCGCCGCGTACTACGTCTCGATCTTTCCCGATTCGACGGTCACCGACATCTCGTACTGGGGCCCGGAGAATCCCGAGCGCGACGGCACCCCGCTGGAGGTGTTGTTCGATCTGGACGGCCGGGCATTCTCGGCGATCAACGGCGGACCGGATTTCACGTTCAACGAGGCCGTCTCGATCCAGGTCTACTGCGCCGACCAGGCGGAGGTCGACTACTACTGGGACCGCCTGGGCCGCGGCGGCAAGGAAATTCAGTGCGGCTGGCTCACCGATCGCTACGGCCTGTCCTGGCAGGTGATCCCGCAGCGGCTGTCGGAGCTGATGACCGACCCGGATCGTGACCGGGTGGCCCGGGTGAAGCAGGCCATGTACGCGATGGTCAAGCTCGACATCGCCGGGCTGGAAGCAGCGGCCGCCGGGCCGTGAGTGCGTCTACGCGGTCAACCTACCCAGCTTCGCCAGCAGCAGCGCCTCGGCGGTGGCGGCCCGTTCCAGCACCCCCAGGTGCAGGCTCTCATTGACGCTGTGCGCCTGCGTTGCCGGATCTTCCACCCCGGTGACCAGGATGGTGGCCTGCGGATAGGCGGCGGCGAACTCCGCGATGAACGGGATCGAACCACCCATACCCATGTCGACCGGTTCGACGCCCCATGCTTGCCGGAACGCGGCCCTGGCGGCCTCATACACCGGGCCGGTGGCGTCGATGGCATACGGCTGACCGACATCACCGGGGGTGACGGTCAGCTGCGCCCCCCATGGGACGTGTTGTTCCAGATGCGATTTCAGTGCATCCAGGTGCTTCGCCGCGTCGCCTCCAGGGGCTACCCGCATGCTGATCTTGGCGCGCGCCCGTGGAATCAGCGTGTTCGACGACGCCGCAACGCTGGTGGTGTCGATCCCGATGACGGTGATCGCCGGTTTGGCCCACAGCCGCTGCGGCACCGAGCCGGAACCGATCTCGGCAACCCCGTCGAGCAGTCCGGTGTCTGCCCGTACCCGTTCCGGCGGGTAAGCCGGGAAATCCGAAGGCCCCCGCCCTTCTTCGTGAAGCCCCGCAACCGCGACGTTGCCGTCATCATCATGCAGACTTGCCAGCAGCCGCACCAGCACGCTCAGTGCATCGGGCACCACCCCGCCCCACAACCCCGAATGCAGGCCGTGGTCCAAGGTGGCAACTTCCACCACACAGTCGGCCAACCCGCGCAGTGACACCGTCAGCGCCGGAACCTCGGTGCTCCAGTTGTCGGAGTCGGCGATGACGATCACATCGGCGCGCAGCGCATTGCGGTGCTCGGCGAGCAGTGCGCCCAGTGACGGCGAGCCCGACTCCTCCTCGCCCTCGATGAAGACCGTCACCCCGATGGGCGGTTGCCCGTCGTGCGCTCGGAAGGCCGCCAGATGTGTTGCGATACCGGCCTTGTCGTCGGCGCTGCCGCGGCCGTAGAGTCGGCCGTCGCGTTCGGTCGGTTCGAACGGCGGCGACGCCCACTGGCCGGCGTCGCCCTCGGGCTGCACGTCGTGGTGGGCGTAGAGCAACACTGTCGGCGCGCCTTCGGGCGCCGGATAGCGGGCGATGACGGCCGGTGCGCCGCCCGCTGCGACGATTCGCACCTCCGGAAAACCCGCCTGGCTCAGCAGGTCCGCGGTCAGTTGTGCACTGCGATGCACCTCGGGGCGCCGCGCCGGGTCCGCCCACACCGATTCGATGCGCACCAGGTCTTCCAGGTCGGCCCGTACCGACGGCAGCAGGTCGCGCACCCGCTGGACCAGTTCTTCCGGGCGAGCAGACGCGAAAGCCCCCTGCGACGCACCATTTTGGGGGCTTTCATGTCTGCTCGGCGTCAATTGACCTCCAGGATGGCGACGGCCGCGGCAGTGTCGGCCTCGTGAGTGAGCGACACATGGATCGTCACGTCCGCCAAATGCCGGGCGATCTCGCCCGAGAGCCGCACCTTCGGGCGCCCCCACATGTCGGTGACCACCTCGATGTCACGGTGGATCGCCTCCGGCAGCACCGGTTTCTGGGCGAACCGCGACCCCGACCACGCCTTGATCACCGCCTCCTTGGCCGCCCACCGGGCCGCCAGATGCCGCGCCGCCGACGAACTCTTATCGGAAGCGTCGCGACGCTCGCCGGGAGTGAACGTCTCGGCGAAAACAGTTCCCGGCTGGTCGACCTGCTCGGCGAAGTCGGGGATCGAAACGAGGTCGATCCCCACTCCCACAATGCTCATGGCAGTGACTATCCCCCTTCTACCGACCCGCGAGGGTGCGCACAAACGGTCTCATCCACGGCGTGTCGGCCGGGGACGCGCACGCTCGCCGGTCAGCCGATGTAGACGTCGCCGTCGCCGAGCCGTGCCGCCGGGTTGAGCAGCATCGCCGACTCCTGGCGCTTCTCCGACGTGTCGTGGTCGAACCGCCGGTCCGCGGGCCGCTCATACATCGGGCGGCCGCCGGCGATCGCCGAGGCGAGCCGACGCTGACCGTCGAGCACACGGCTGGAAGCCTGCTCCAGGTACGCCTCCCGCTGGCTCGGGTCCAGCGCGGCCAGGAACGCCGCCGGGTGCACCAGCGCCACCAGACCGGAGACGTGGCCGAACCCGAGGCTGGTGACCAGGCCCGCCTTGAGCGGGAACTTCTCCCCCAGGTGCAGCGGCTCCCGCACCCACACGAAGTGCCCGGCGGTGGCCAGCTCGTCGTCGACGCAGTCCAGGCTGCGGTTGGGCGGGATGACGCCGTCGCGCAGCACCTGGCACAAGCCCATCAGCTGGAAGACCGCCGCGCCGCCCTTGGCGTGCCCGGTCAGGCTCTTCTGGCTGATCACGAACAGCGGGGCCCCTTGCGCGCGCCCCATCGAGTCGGCCAGCCGCTCGTGCAGCTCGGTCTCGTTGGGGTCGTTGGCCAGCGTCGAGGTGTCGTGCTTGGAGACCACCGCGACGTCGTCGGGCCCGACACCGAGCTTGGCCAGCGAGCGGGCCAGCAACGAGTCCTTGCCACCGCGGCCGGCGCCGAGCGCCCCCAGGCCGGGTGCCGGGATGGAGGTGTGCACGCCGTCGGCGAAGCTCTGCGCGTAGGCCACCACCGCCTGCACCGGCAAGCCCATCTTGGCCGCCAGGTCGCCGCGCGCCAGCAGGATGGTGCCCCCACCCTGCGCCTCGACGAAGCCCAACCGGCGGCGGTCGTTGGCTCGGGAGAACTTCGAGTCGCTGATGCCCTTGGCGCGCATCATCTCGGTGTCGGCGGTGGCCGCCATGTCACCGAAGCCGATGATCGCTTCCAGGGTCAGGTCGTCGTAGCCGCCGGTGACCACCAGCTCGGCCTTGCCCAACCGGATCTTGTCGACGCCCTCCTCGACCGACACCGCCGCGGTGGCACAGGCGGCCACCGGGTGGATCATCGCGCCGTAGGACCCGACGTAGCTCTGCACCACGTGCGCGGCAACGACGTTGGGCAAAACCTCCTGCAGGATGTCGTTGGGCTTGGATCGTCCCAGCAGGTTGCCGTGATACATGGTCTGCATCGAGGTCATGCCGCCCATACCGGTGCCCTGCGTGCTGGCCACCAGCGACGGGTGCACCCAGCGCATCAGCTCGGTCGGGGTGAAGCCGGCCGACAGGAACGCGTCCACGGTGGCGACGATGTTCCACAGCGCCACCCGGTCGATGGAGGTGGCCATGTCCTGGCTGATCCCCCACACCGTCGGGTCGAACCCGGTCGGGATCTGGGCGCCCACGGTGCGCGACAGCTTGCTCTTGCGGGGCACCCGGATCTCGGTGCCCGCCTTGCGGATCACCTGCCAGTCGGACGAATCCGGCACCGGACGCACCACGGTGTGCTCGGGGTCGAACTCGACGAACGCCCGCGCGTCGGCCTCGCTGGAGACCACGAACGAAAAGTCCTTGTCCAGGAACACGCTGACCAGCAGCGGCGAGGCGTGATCGGGGTCGATCGCGCCGTCATCAACGAATTCGCGAATGCCCACTCGCTCCACCACGGTGTCGTGGTAGCGCTCGACGAGCTCGGATTCGTCGACGAGCTCCCCGGTTTCGGTGTCGTACCAGCCGGGGGTCGGGTCGTCTTCCCACTTGATCAGTCCGGTGGTCCAGGCCAGTTCGAGCACCCCGGCGGCCGACAGCTCGCCGGAGACCTCCATCTCGAACCGGGTGCGCGACGAGCCCAGCGGGCCCAGCTCGGCGCCGCCGACGATGACCACCAGGTCGGCCAGGTCGACGTCGAGATCATCCCAGGCCGGCGGCGGCGCCGGGGTGTAACCGCGCGGCGGGCTCGGCAGTGCCGCAATGGTATTCGCGGACTCTGCGGCCTCTTCGGCCGCGGTTTCGGCCGTCATCTCCTCGCGGGCTTTGGCGGCCAGCTCGGCCATGTCCAGGTTCGCCTCGGCCAGTCCGCCGGTGAGGTCGGCCTCGATCGGCGCATTGGCCGCGGCCACCTTGGATTCGACGTCGCACAGACCCAGCAGCATGGCTGCCATCTGCTCGGTCGAGTAGGTGGTGACGCCGGCTTCCTCGACCGCGTCGACGATGACGTCGTTGTGGCCCATCAGCCCGGTGCCGCGGGTCCAGCCGATCAGGGCGTGCGCCAGGCTGACCCGAGACGCCCACGACGACTCGGCTTTCCAGCGCGCCACCACCGCGTCCAGCGCGGCCTTGGCCTCGCCGTAGGCGCCGTCACCGCCGAACATGCCGCGGTTGGGCGAGCCGGGCAGCACCACGTGCAGCCGGGAGGCGATGTCGCGTTCGGCGCCGATCTTCGACAGGCCGCCGATGAGCCGCTGCACCGCCCACAGCAGCACCTTCATCTCCATCTCGGCACGCGCACCGGCCTCCGAGAGGTCTCCGGCCACGCGCGGCGCAGCGAACGGGAACAGCAGCGTCGGGGTCTGCGCGTCCTTGAGGTGAATCGACTGCGGCCCAAGGTTTTCGGACTGCTCGGTGCCCACCCATTCGACGAGCGCGTCGATGTCGGCGTAGGAGGCCATGTTGGCCGGCACCACCCACAGCGCCGCCCCGAACCGGGCGTGGTCGCGGTAGAGGTTGCGGTAGAAGCCCAGCCGGTCGTCGTCGAGCTTGGAGGTGGTTGCGATGACGGTCGCGCCGCCGTCGAGCAGCTGTCCGACCACCGACGCGGCGATCGAGCCCTTCGACGCACCGGTCACCACCGCGACCTCGTGGGCGTAGCGGCCCTTGCCGGGGTTCTCCGCGCCCGCAGCGATGCGGGCGAACAGCGAGGCGTGAATCTGCCGTCCCGCCGCCAGCGCTTTGCCCTGCCACCAGGTTGCCTGGGTGGCGACGACGTGGCCGGTGCCTTCGAAGCGCTCGGCGAGCCGCGGCCAGTCGGCGTCGATGTCGCCCTCGTCTGTCAGCCACAGCTTGACCAGGTCCTCGCGGGCGCTGGCCCACCGGTCGTCGAACAGCACCGCCTTGCGCCCGTCGAACACCGGCGCCACCAGCCGCGGCCAGTCCGACCCCAGCTCGGCGCTGACCAGGTCGATCAGCTCGCCGTCGGTGGCAGCCTCTGCCACGGTCACCGCGTCGTCGAAACCGAGCTGACCCAGCACCAGCCGGGCCGCCGAGGCGAGCACGCCGTCCCGGCCGGTGATCTGCTCGGTGAACTCACCCAGCGCGGCGGCATCGACCGTCGCACCGCCACCACCGCCGGCCGACGGCAGACTGACGGCCACACCGCGGCGGGCGGCGACGGCAGCGACAGCATTGTCCACGACCTTGTCGACCGCGGCCGCATCGGCCAGCGCACCCTCGTGCAGGCCTCCCAGGGCACCGCCTCGCACACTGCTGCCTTCGCGGGTGCCCAGCGCCACCTCGACGGTGACGTGCTTGGCCCAGCCGTCGCCGAGCTCCCAGGTCTTCTTGACCCGTTCGGCGATGGCGGCCGGGCGCTTGCCCGACGGCCCCAGCACGGTGCGCAGCTGATCGTTGATGGCGTCGGTCAGCACCGGGCCGTACGGCTTGTAGGTGCGCGCCAGCTTGGTCACCTGGGACTTCAGTCCGGCCAGATCGGCCTCGGCGGCACCGTCGATGGCACCCAGGTTCAGCTCCGAACCCAAGTCCACCAGCAGCTGGTTGCGTCGCGACGACGCGCCGTCGGTGATGGATTCGATGGAGTCCAGCGCCTCGATCTGGTCGATACGCATCTTGGCGCTCAACGCGATCAGCGCCAGCGTGGCGTCGGCGGCGTCGAAGCCGATGTCGTCGGGACGGGGACCACCCGACGGTGCCGCAGGCGGAGCCGCGACGACGGCCGGGGCGACATCAGACACGGGCGCACCGTCCGACGCGCCAGCGTCGGAATCCTCGGCAACCGGCTCATCTTCCGGCTCGGGGTCGGTGTCGGTGGCGAACAGCACCGCGGCGTCGCGTTCGGCGTTGAGCACTTCCACTGTGCTGTGGGCGTATTCGGGCAGCTTGAGGGTATTGGTGGCCAGTCCGGCGACGGTCGGGGCCGACTTCACCCCGATCTCGACGAACCGCTCCACGCCCAGGCCGCCGGCGGCCTCCTCGATGAACAGCAGGTCCTGGGTCTCGATCCAGCGCACCGGGCTGGCGAACTGCCAGGCCAGCAGCTCGATAACGATCTTGCGGCACAGCTCGGCAGGCTTCTCGTTGCGCCAGGTGTCGTAGTCGGCCAGCACCTCGTCCAGCGGCTCGGCCGGCACCAGGTCGCGGATCTCCTGGATGAACTCGCGGTCCAGGCTGAACGGCTTGGGCACCAGGTTGGGGATGTAGCGGCCGATGATCAGCTCGGGGTCCTTGTCCCGCGGCATCACCCGCTCCAGCGAACGCCGGAAGTCGTCCACGCCGATACGCAGCACGCTGGAGTGGAACGGCACGTCGATCCCGGGCACCAGGATGAACGAGCGCTTGCCGCCGGAGATCTCGCGGCGCCGCTCCACCTCTTCCTCAAGGGCTTCCAAGCCGGCCACCGTGCCGGCGATCGCGTACTGCGAACCCCGCAGGTTGAAGTTCACGATCTGCAGGAATTCCCCGGTGCGCTCGGCGATCTCGGCGACGAACGCGGTGACGTCGGCGTCGTCGAGGTCGATCTGCGACGGTCGGATGGCGGCCAATCGGTAGTTGGAGCGCCCCAACGCGTCACGCGGCACGATGTCGTGCATCTTCGAGCCGCGGTGGAACACCACCTCCAGCAACGCCTCCAGCTCGTAGACACCGCTGACGCACGCCAGCGCGGTGTACTCACCCACGGAGTGACCGCAGGCGATCGCGCCTTCGACGAACGCACCCTGCTCACGCATCTCGGCAACCTGGGCGGCGGCCACCGTGGCCATCGCCACCTGGGTGAACTGCGTCAGGTACAGCACGCCCTCGGGGTGCTGGTAGTGCACACCGGAGGCGATCAGGGACGTCGGGTTGTCGCGCACCACGTGCAGCACCGAGAAGCCGAGGGTCTCGCGGGTGAACTTGTCCGCCGAGTCCCAGACCTTGCGGGCGGCCTTGGACCGCGCTCGGACCTCCATGCCCATGCCCTTGTGCTGGATGCCCTGTCCGGGGAACGCGTAGACGGTCTTCGGCGCGGTCAGCCGCGCGGTCGCCGACATCACCAGATCCGAACCGATCCGCGCCGACACCTCCAGTACCTCGGCGCCCAGGTCGATTCCGACCCGGTCGACCCGGAAGTCGACGTCGTCGCCGGGCTTGACCATGCCCAGGAAACGCGCGGTCCAGCCGACCAGCCGGGCCGGCGGACGGGCCTGGCCGTCGGTGGCCGTGACCACATGCTGGGCCGCGGCCGAAAGCCACATGCCGTGCACGATGGGCGATTCGAGGCCGGCCAGCAGCGCGGCGGCCCGGTCGGTGTGGATCGGGTTGTGGTCTCCGGAGACCACCGCAAAGGGCCGCATGTCCACCGGCGCGGTGACGGTGACGTCGCGACGGCGCCGCCGCGGCGTGTCGGTGGCGTTGTCGGAGACCGCACCGCCGGCCCGGACCGGGTCGGTCAGTTCCGCGGCGCCGGTGCGCCCGCGGATCGCGAACCGCTCCTCGAGGGTGGCCAGCACCGTGCCATCGGCCGCGGCGACCGTGACCGAGACCGGGACGACGCGTCCGACCTCCGTGTCGGTGGCCGCCGAAGCCGTTGCGGTGACGCTCAATTCGGCCGGCTCCTCCGGCAGCGCGGCCAGCAGGTGTGCGGCGTGGTCCAGGTGCACCAGCGACAGCAGACCCTCGACGACGGGGAACCCGGCGTCGGTGGTCGCCGCGCCGATGGCAGCGAACACCGCGGGCCAGCACCGGCCGACCAGCGCGTCGGGCACGGTGGACAGTCCCGGCGCCAGCGGTGCGCCGAAGGTGGCGGTCACCCCGGTGT
>NZ_QMEX01000073.1 GCF_003284925.1 Mycolicibacter senuensis | reverse complement strand
TGGTCGAGTTGGCTGACCAGGTACTGATAGAGCGCCAACTCGGTCACGGCGCCGATACCGAGGCAGGCCACGGTGAGCAGCGCGACCTGGCCGGCGAGCAGTCGGGCCCGCAGCGACCAACTGCGGCGGGTGCCGGCTCGCAGCGATTCAGCCGGCCGGCTTGAGGACATACCCGGCGCCGCGCAGCGTGTGGATCATCGGCTCTCGACCGTTGTCGATCTTCTTGCGCAGATAGGAGATGTAGAGCTCGACGATGTTGGCCCGGCCGCCGAAGTCGTAGTCCCATACCCGATCCAGGATCTGCGCCTTGGACAGCACCCGCCTGGCGTTGTGCATCAGGTAGCGCAACAGCTCGAATTCGGTGGAGGTCAGGGTGATCGGGTCGCCGCCGCGCGTCACCTCGTGGGAGTCCTCGTCGAGCACCAGGTCACCGACGACGATCTGCGCCCCGGCCTCGGCGGTGCTGACCCCGGTGCGCCGCAGCAGCGCCCGCAACCGCAACACCACCTCTTCGATGCTGAACGGCTTGGTGACGTAGTCGTCGCCGCCGGCGGTCAGTCCGGCGATGCGGTCCTCCAGCGCGTCCTTGGCGGTCAGGAACAGCACCGGCAACCGCGGGCTGATCTCCCGCAGTTTGCGCAGTACGTCCAGCCCGCTCATGTCCGGCAGCATCACGTCGAGCACCACCACGTCGGGGCGTTCGGCTTTGGCCGCGGCGATCGCCGAAGCGCCGTCGCCCGCGGTCGCGGTGGTCCAGCCCTCGTAGCGCAGTGCCATCGACACCATCTCGGCCAGCACCGTCTCGTCGTCCACCACCAGCACGGTGATGGGCTTACCGTCGGCGCGCGCCATCACGACACGTTCCACCGATCCCCGTGGCGCAGTCATCGCGTTCCAGTATGTCGCCGGCGATGGGTCTTCCCTGTATCGACACTATGGCGGTGCTGTGAACCGATATCGTCGGTGCATGGCCCGCACCCCGCAGGAGATCTTCGACCACCACCTCCACGCACTACTCACCCGCGACGTCAACGACTTGCTGATCGACTACACCAACGACTCGGTGCTGATCACCGCCGCCGGCGTCGCCACAGGCCTCGACGGCATCAGGGCGGCGTTCAGCCAGCTCTCGGATGCGCTGGCCTCCGCGGTGTTCGACATCAAGTCGAAGACCTACCACGACGAGATCATGCTGCTGGAGTGGACGCTGGACTCGCCGGGGTTCCAGGTCGACGGCGTGGACACTTTCGTGTTCGGCGACGACTCGATCCGAGTGCAGACCATCTCCCAACTGGCACGCCCCAAGGGCTGAACACCGCATGGATCTGGAACCGGTAGCGCAATGGATGTCCGACCGGCAGCTCGGCGAAGGCCCGCTGTCCGACGTCACGGAACTGTCCGGCGGCACCCAGAACGTGATGTTGCGTTTCACCCGCTCGGGCCGCAGCTATGTGCTGCGACGCGGGCCGCTGCACCTGCGGCCGCGCAGCAATGACGTGATGCTGCGGGAGACCCGGGTGCTGGCCGCGCTGGCCGACACCGACGTGCCCCACCCGGGACTGATCGCGGTCTGCGACGACCCCACGGTGCTCGGTGACGCGGTGTTCTACCTGATGGAGCCGATCGACGGGTTCAACGCCAGCGGTGAGCTGCCCGAGTTGCACGCCAACGACCCCGCGGTGCGCTACGAGATGGGGTTGTCGATGGCCGACGCGCTGGCCAAGCTCGGCGCGGTCGACCACGTCGCGGTGGGGCTGGCCGACTACGGAAAGCCGGACGGCTTCCTGGAACGCCAAGTGCCGCGGTGGCTTTCCGAGCTGGACTCCTACCGGCAGTTCGAGAACTACCCCGGACCCGAGCTGCCCGGCCTCGACGAGGTCGCCGACTGGCTGCAGCGCAACGTGCCGGCGTCGTGGCAGCCCGGCATCCTGCACGGCGACTACCACGCGGCCAACGTGCTGTTCTCCCCCACCGGGCCGGAGGTCGCGGCGATCGTGGACTGGGAGATGTCGACCATCGGAGATCCGCTGCTGGACCTGGGCTGGCTGCTGGCCACCTGGCGCCAGGACGACGGGTCCAGCGTGTTCAGCCACACTCTGACCGGGATGGACAGCCTGGCCTCCACTGATGATCTGGTGCAGCGGTACGCCCAGGGCAGCTCCCGCGACCTGTCGCACATCGGCTGGTATGAGGTGATGGCCAGTTTCAAGCTGGCCATCGTGATCGAGGGAACGCTGGCACGGGCGTCGGCGGGCATGGCCCCGCAGGACGTCGGCGACCAATTGCACGAGGCCGCGGTGTGGCTGTTCGAGCGGGCGCAGACGCTGATAGCGGGCAAGACATGACCGGTCACCCCGATGCGGTCGACCAGATCGATGAGATCGACAGGATCGTTCAGGCCGATACCCGTCGGCTGGTCGACATCTTCAAGGACCTGCACCGCAATCCCGAGTTGGGCTTCCACGAGGTGCGCACCGCGCGGATCGTCGCGCAGGCGCTGGGCAACCTCGGATTCACGGTGACCACCGGCATCGGCCGCACCGGTGTGGTGGCCGTGTTGGCCAACGGCCCGGGGCCGGTGGTGATGTACCGCGCCGACATGGACGCGCTGCAGGTGCCGGAGGCCACCGGCCTGGACTACGCCAGCAGCGACCCCTCGCTGGGGCACATGTGCGGCCACGACGCGCACGTGACCTGGATGCTGGGGATGGCCAAGGTGCTCGCCGAGACCACCGGCTCCTGGTCGGGAACCGCGGTGCTGATCGGTCAGCCGGCCGAGGAGCTGATCGCCGGCGCGGCGGCCATGGTCGACGACGGCCTCTACGACGTGGCCCCGCCCCCGGACTCGTTCATCGCCCTGCACACCGCGCCGGTCCCGGTGGGCATGGTGGCCGCCGCGGGCGGTGAGCGGATGGCCGGCACCGACCAGCTCGAGATCGTGTTCCACGGCGTCGGCGGACACGGGTCGCTGCCGCAACTGGCCAAAGACCCCGTGTTGATGGCCGCCCAGGCCGTCGTGCAGTTCCAGGGCATCATCAGCCGCAGCATCGCCCCGAGCGAGGGCGCCGTGCTCACCGTCGGCTCCGTGCAGGCCGGCACCACCTATAACGTCATCCCGGACCAGGCGCGGCTGTTGGTCAACCTGCGCTGGTACCACCCGGAGGTGCGCGAGCAGCTGCTCAGCGGGATCCGGGCGATCAGCGAGGGCATCGCCCACAGCTTCAGCTTGCCCGACGCGCTGATGCCCGTCATCACCATGGGCGGCGGTTCCACCCCGCTGGTCAACGACGCGGATCTGACCGGCCGGCTGGCCGCCGCCCTGCGCGGTGCGCTCGGAGAGCACAACATCATCACCGAGCTGCCCGCGGTCTCGGCATCGGAAGACTGCCACCTGCTCAAGGGGCCGCACCGCGACGTGCCGCTGGCCTACTTGATGGTGGGTGTCGCCGATCCGCAGGTGTACGCCGAGGCGGCCGCGCGCGGTCAGCTGTTCCCCTACACCCCGCACTCCCCCGATTATGTCGTCGACCTCGCCGCGATCCCGGTGGGCGCCCGGATCGCGAGCCGGGCGATGCTCGAGCTACTGGCGACGGGTTAGGTTCCGCGACTGTTTCCGTACTTCCGTTATGATCGAATCATTGTGTAGTCTACGAATCCGTGCTAAGGTTTATTGCTGTGGACGATCGTCACAAAGACCCAACCGTGGTGCTGCCCTACCTCGTCGGCAGGCCGCTGGGCGCGACCGAGGTCTACGAGGCATTTGGTTACCGCAAGTCGGCCTACTACAAGGCGGCGCATGAGGGTCGGCTTATCAGTGCCGACAATCTGATCCGGGTTGCCAGGTACTTCGGGTTGAACCCCGTTGACCTGCAGGTCCGGTTCGGATTGATCGAGCATGATGCCGTCACCGAATATCTGGAATCGTCGTCGCGGCCGCTGCGCCTCGGCGATCTCAAGGCAGATCTCGACAAACCGCCGGTCTGAGCGGACCCGCGGGAAGTACCGTCGACGCATGACGTCGGCCTTTATCGGTGCCACCGTGCTGGTGGCGCTCTACAGCCTGTGGGTGCGCCGCGAAACCTGGTGGTCGCGCTGGGAGATCGGCATCACGCTGGCGATTGTGCTGGAGGTCTGCGCATTGGTGCTGATGTCACCGTGGGCGTCCACGGCGCTAGGGCCGACGGTGCACACCGTCACGCGGATATGGAACGTTCAGCAGTTGGTCGGTCACATCTGCTTCATCGTCGCGATCGCGGCCAACATCTATCACGTGCTGCCCCGGCTGGCGGACTTCGGCCGGGTCCGGCCGTTGTTCCGCCGGCACGTGGAATGGCCCGTGCGGCTCGGGCTGGTGGCGTTGGTGGCGGTCTTCATCGTCGCCGACGCCGATTACCGCCCGGACGGTCTGTCGACCGGCACCGACACCGGTGCCTGGGCCGCGATCTACTGGCTGCTGTTCTGCGGAATGCTGATCTACCTCTCCGGCTACGCGACACGGCTGCTGCTGATGGCGCGATCCGATCCCCGGGCCAGGGAGACCGTGGAGCTCTACACCGCCTCGGCGGCGTTCGCGCTGGCCGCTCTGGTGGCCCAGTTGAGCACCACCTGGAGCAACGCCGATGCCAGCCAACTGGTCTGGCCGTGCGTGTGCATCTCCGTGGTCATCTTCGCCTACGGCTCTGCCCGCTCGTGGCAGGCGAAGGCGGCGTGGTTCGCCGCCCGCGCTCGACCGGTCAAGGAGCCCAACCCGCCACCAGCGCTTTCGTGAGAGTGCGTGATGACGTCAGGATTCATCGCCGCCACATTGGCGCTCATCGCTTACAGCTCTTGGATACGTCGCGATACCTGGTGGTCGCGGTGGGAGGTCGCCGCCTCACTGGCGCTGGTGCTGGAAGGTGCTGCGCTGCTGTTGATGTCGCCGTGGGGCGCCCCCGCGATCGGACCGCTGCTGTACCGCGTACTGGGGGCGTGGAACGTTCAGCAGATGCTCGGCCACTTCTGCCTGATCGTGGCTGTCAGTGCGAACGTGTATCACATGCTGGTGCGACTCGCCGATCCCGATCAGGTGCGCTCGATCATGCGCCGCCACCTGATGCCGCCGGTGCTGCTCGGCATCGGGCTGATGGCACCCTCGTATCTGCTCGCCGACCAGGAGTACCACCCGGACATGTTCGCCGCCGCAAGCAATGATCCCTGGCTGACCGTCTACAAACTGGTGGGCTCCGCCCTGGTGATCTACCTCAGCGGCTACGTCAGCCGGCTGATGCTGATGCTGCGGAAGGATCCGCGGGCTAAGTCCACCATCGACCTCTACCTGGTGTCGATGACATTCGCCACCGCGGCCTGTCTGATCGTGGTCGGTGCGGCATGGGGCGGCCGTGCCGATGCCGGTCCGGCGATCTGGGCCTGCATCTGCTTGTCGGTGGGAACCTTCGCGTTCGGGTCGGCGCGATCGTGGCAGGCGAAGAGCGCATGGTTCACCTCGGGGGGCGGCACGGCGATCGGCGCGCAATGACGTCGGCGTTCATCACCGCCACACTGGCGGTGATCCTGTACAGCCTGTGGGTTCGTCGCGACACCTGGTGGTCCCGGTGGGAGGCTGCCGCCACCTTCGCCATCGCGGCGGAGGGATGCGCACTGGTGTTGCTGTCGCCGTGGGCCGGCGCCGAACTGGGGCCGCGGCTGTACCACTGGCTGGGGCTGTGGAACGTCCAGCACCTGCTCGGCAGCCTCGTCCTGATCATGGCGGTGATCGCGAACATCTACCACATGATGGTGCGACTCGCCGATCCCGACCAGGTGCGGCCGCTCATGCGCAGACACCTGCAGCTGCCGCTGGGGCTGGCTGTCGCGGTGCTGCTGGTCACTTTCGTCAAACTCGAGCGGGGCCACGAGCCCGACATGTTCGCCAACCTGACCGGCAACGGCTGGTGGCTGACCGCCTACGAGGTGGCCGCGTGCTGGATCGTGCTCTACTTGAGCGCCTACGTCGGGCGGCTGATGCTGGCGCTACGGCGCGATCCCCGCGCAAGGACCACGGTCAACCTGTACCTGGCATCGATGTCGTTCACGGTGCTGGCATGCCTGATCGCGATCGTCTCGATCTGGGCCGGCGGCTATGCCGGGCCGGCGATCTGGGGCTGCATCTGCCTATCGGTGATGATCTTCGCCTACGGGCTGGCGCGATCCTGGAAGGCCAAGCAGGCCTGGTTCTCGCCGGGCGCCTCCGCGCAGAGATGATCGGGGGGCGCTCGGCGGGTTGACGCTGCACTCAGGACGGTGGCCGCCGGCGCTTTCTCGCCGTAGCCGCAGCGGAGGAAAATAAGTGCGCCCGAAGGGATTCGAACCCCCAACCTTCTGATCCGTAGTCAGATGCTCTATCCGTTGAGCTACGGGCGCCTGTCTTCAATTGTCGGTCGAGCAAGCCCGGCCGTGGCGGAGGCGAGAGGATTTGAACCTCCGGTCCCCCGTTAAGGGGACAACTCATTAGCAGTGAGTCCCATTCGGCCGCTCTGGCACGCCTCCTCGAACTTGTCGAGGGTACCGGATCGATGCCCGAGCTTCTAAACCGCGGGTTCATGCGGCGGTTCCAGCTTCGGCTCTCCTCCGTCGAGCCTCGCTAAACCGCCGGTTCATACGGCCCACATATGCTGTGGTCCGTGACCGTCCGCCTGCGCCCCGAGATCGCCGCACTGCCGGCCTACGTCGAGGGCAAGACGGTACCGGGATCGATCAAGCTGGCCAGCAACGAGACGGTGCCGGAGCCGCTGCCCAGCGTGGTCAAGGCCGTCGAGGCCGCCCTGGCCGGCATCAACCGCTACCCCGACAACGGCTACGCGACGCTGCGCGCCCGGTTGGCCAGCCACGTCGGCTTCGCCCCCGAGCAGGTGGCGGCCGGCTGCGGGTCGGTGAGCCTGTGCCAGCAACTCATCCAGATCAGCTCCGGCGCCGGCGACGAGGTGGTGTTCGGCTGGCGCAGCTTCGAGATCTACCCGTTGCAGGTGCGCACCGCCGGCGCCGTCCCGGTGCAGGTGCCGCTGCGTGATCACACCTACGACCTGGACGCGATGCTGGCCGCCATCACCGAGCGCACCCGGCTGATCTTCATCTGCAATCCGAACAACCCCACCTCCACCGTCGTGCACCCCGACGCGCTGGCGCGGTTCGTGGCGGCGGTGCCGCCGCACATCCTGGTCGCCATCGACGAGGCGTACGTGGAGTACATCCGCGATCCCATGACGCCCGACAGCCTGGGCCTGGCCCGCGACCACCCCAATGTGGTTGTGCTGCGAACCTTTTCCAAGGCCTACGGGCTGGCGGGCCTGCGGCTGGGCTATGCGGTCGGCGATCCGGAGATCATCACCGCACTGGGCAAGGTCTACGTGCCGTTCACCGTGTCCAGCGTGGCGCAGGTCGCCGGGATCGCCTCGATGGACGCCGGTGACGAACTGCTGGCCCGCACCGACGCGGTGGTCGCCGAGCGGGCCCGGGTCGCCGCGGCGCTGCGTGAGGCCGGGTTCGAGCTGCCGGATTCGCAGGCCAACTTCGTGTGGCTGCCGCTGGCGGCGCGCACCGCGGACTTCGTGGCCGCCGCCGCGGACGCCCGCATCGTGGTACGCCCCTACGGCCAAGACGGGGTCCGGGTGACCATCGGCGCGCCGGAGGAGAACGACGCGCTGTTACGGTTCGCTCAGGACTGGATCTGACGAGGAGATCTATGCACGCCACCGCAACCGCCACTGTCGCCGCGCCCGCATCCCGGGTGTGGGAGGTGCTCTCCGACTACGAGGGCATGTCCGCCTGGGCTCCCGGTCTGAAGATCACCGTGGTCCGGCCCGGGGCCCCCGAGCCCAACGGCGTCGGCGCCCAGCGGCGCATCCAGGCGGTGCCGGGGATGGCACCGCTGGTGGAGGAGATCACCGTGTTCGATCCCGGCCACCGGCTGAGCTACCGGGGGGTGTCGGGCATCCCGTTCCGCAACTACGTCGGCGACGTGGTGCTGCGCCCCGAGGGTTCCGGTACCCAGATCAGCTACACCGTCAGCGCCGACAACGGCCTGCCCGGGGTGGCCTCGGTGTTGGCCAACGTGTTGCTGTTCGGGCTCAAACGGGCCGTCAAGAAGGCCGGGAGGAGTTAGACGCATGAATGAGGACCTGGCCCGCAAGACGTTCACCGCGTTCAAGGAGCGCACCGACACCATCGCGGATGCCGAACTGGACGAGTTCTGGGCGGCACTGCCCCCGGCCACCCTCGATCAGCTGATCGGCGAGTGGCGCGGCGGCGAGTTCGTCACCGGCCACAAGATGAACGGGTTGTTGGAGAAGGCCCGCTGGTTCGGCAAGACGTTCAACTCGATCACCGACGTGCAGCCGCTGGTCTGCCTGGATGAGAACGGCAACAAGTTCTCCAACACCAAGCTCGGCAAGGGCGAGGCCAGCCTGTGGGCCGAGGAGTTCCGCGGCGAGGTGGTGGCCACCATGGTCTACGACGGCCAGCCCACCCACGACCACTTCAAGCGGGTCGACGACGACACCGTGTTCGGCATCATGAACGGCAAGGGCGTGCTCGATGAGGGCCGCTACTTCTACTTCTACCTCGAGCGGGTCTAACTCCACGATTGGTCGCCCCGGCGGGCGGGAACCCTGCGAGGCATGTCTACCTACCGAGTACTGAACCCGCACGGCGAGGTCGTGGGCACCAAGGACATCGCCAGCGCCGACGACGCGCACGCCTGGTTCGTCGACGTCAAGGCCGACAACACCGAACTGGGGTGGCGGATGGAGGTCGACCTCGACGGCCAGTGGCGGTTTTTCGACAGCACCGAAGGCGACCGCTCTTAAGCCACCGGCGGGCTGACCGCGATCAGCGGTACAGCACGAGCTCGGGCTCGGGCTCGCTAATGGCTGCGTGTCGGCGGTGCCGCAGTGAGGCGATGATCGTGGCGGCGAGCACGCCGACGATCACCAGCAGCGAGGTCCCGGTGCCGATCTCGATGCCGCCAACGCCCTGTTCGTGCATCGCGTGCATGATCAGCTTGATGCCGATGAAGCCGAGGATCACCGACAGGCCGTGCGACAGGTACACCAGCCGGTCGAGCAGGCCGTCGATCAGGAAGTAGAGCTGCCGCAGACCCAGCAGCGAAAACGCCGTGGCGGTGAACACGATGTAAGTGTTCTGCGTCAGGCCGAAGATCGCCGGGATCGAGTCCAGCGCGAAGATCACATCGGTGCCGGCGATCGCCAGCATGACCAGCAGCATCGGGGTGATTACCCAGCGCCCGCCGATCCGGGTGAACAACCGGTCGCCGTCATAACGCGCGCTGGTGGGCACCACCTTCTTCGCCAGCCCGACGATGACATCGGGGGTTCGGTGGGCCTCCTCTTGGCGGCCCGACCTGAGCATGTTGCCCGCCGCCAGCAGAAGGAACAGGCCGAAGAAGTAGAAAACCCAGGCGAAACGGTTGATCAGCGCGGCACCGAGCAAGATGAAACCGGCCCGCGCGGCCAAAGCCATGACGATCCCGAACAGCAGCACCTTCTGCTGGTCGGCACGAGGCACCCGGAAGCTGGCGATGATGACCAGGAATACGAACAGGTTGTCGACCGACAGCGCCTTCTCGGTCACGTAGCCGGCGAAGTACTCCGAACCCGCGTCCACGCCGCCGAAGATCAGCATGCCGAACCCGAACAGCACCGCCACGCCGACGTAGCCGGCGGACCAGCCGGCGGCTTCTCGCAGCGTCGGGATATGGGCCCTGCGGACGTGGAACACGTAGTCGAATGTGAGCAATCCGACTAGGCCGACGATCGTCAGCCCCCATAACCACCCCGAAGTGTGCATGTCCTGACCACGGTAGCCACGTTCGGCGACACCGGGCTGGCGCGCAGGTTGCCGGCCGGTGAATGCGCTCAACCGGCGGCGCCGCTCGCACGCTACCGTCTGGGGTATGGCCGAGACCTATGAATCCGTCACCGTCGAGATCTCCGAGCACGTCGCCCGGGTCACGCTGATCGGGCCGGGCAAGGGCAACGCGATGGGTCCGGCGTTCTGGTCGGAGCTGCCGGTGGTGTTCACCCGACTGGACACCGATCGTGATGTGCGGGCGATCGTGCTGACCGGGTCGGGCAAGAACTTCAGCTACGGGCTGGACCTGGCCGCGATGGGCGGCACCATGACCCCGATGCTGGCCGAGGGGGCGCTGGCCCGGCCGCGGGCGGACTTCCACCGCGAACTGCAAAGCATGCAGGCCGCGATCAGCGCCGTCGCCGACTGCCGCACCCCGACGATCGCCGCGGTGCAGGGCTGGTGCATCGGCGGTGGGGTCGACCTGATCTCGGCGGTCGACATCCGTTACGCGTCGGCCGACGCCAAGTTCAGCGTGCGCGAGGTCAAGCTGGCCATCGTCGCCGACGTCGGCAGCCTGGCCCGGCTGCCGCTGATCCTGTCCGACGGGCACCTGCGGGAGCTGGCGCTGACCGGCAAGGACATCGACGCGGCCCGGGCGGAGAAGATCGGCCTGGTCAACGACGTCTATGCCGATGCCGAGGCGTGCCTGGCCGCCGCGCACGCCACCGCGGCCGAGATCGCCGCCAACCCGCCGCTGACCGTCGCCGGGGTCAAAGACGTGCTCGACCAGCAGCGCACCGACCGGGTGGCGGCCAGTTTGCGCTACGTGGCGGCGTGGAACTCGGCCTTCTTGGCGTCCAAGGACCTGATGGAGGGCATCGGCGCCATCATGGGCAAACGCAAGCCCGAGTTCACCGGCGAGTGATGGCCTGGGTGCTGCTGCTGGGGGCCATCGGATTCGAGGTCGCCGGGACGCTGTCGTTGCGGGCCTCCGACGGCTTCAGCCGGCTCGGCTGGGCGGTCCCGGTGGTGGTCGGCTACCTGCTGTCGTTTGCGTTGCTGGCGGTCGTGCTGAAGCGGGGCATCCCGGTCGGGGTGGCCTACGGGGTGTGGTCGGGCGTCGGGGTGGCGCTGACGGCGGTGCTGGCGAGATTTCTGTTCGATGACCCGTTCACGGCGGTGATGGCCGGCGGGGTGGTGCTGATCGGGGCCGGGGTGTTCTTGCTGGAATACGGGGCGCACGCATGACCTCCGAGCTGACTCACCGCCAGCCCGCGCTGGCCGACGTCGTCGCCACGCTCGACGTCGACCGCATCGACGACGAGCACTTCCTGGCCACCCAACTCGACAACCCGCAGCATCACATCGTCGGGGGGCACATCGCCGGCCAGGCGCTGATGGCGGCGGCCCGCACCGCCCCGGGGCGCGTGCCGCACAGCATGCACGCCTACTACGTGCGGGCCGGGGACGCCCGCCGCCCGGTCGACCTGCACGTCGAGGTGGCGCGCGACGGCGGCACACTGTCCACCCGGCAGGTCACCGCCCGCCAGGACGGCCAGATCCTGCTGGAGGTGCTGTCCTCGTTCAGCGCCGACGTCGACGCGCCGTCGTATCAGCAGTCGATGCCGGATGTGCCCGACCCGGAATCGCTGCCGACATTGCAACAGCAGCTGGCGGACTACGCCGGCGAGCTGGGCGGCTACTGGGTCCAGCCGCACCCTTTCGACCAGCGCTACATCGACCCACCGCCGCGGCTGGCCCTGGAACTCCCCGAGCCGTCACCGCGAATCCGGTTGTGGTGGAAGCCTTCCGAGCCGGTTCCGGCCGACCCGGCACTGCACAGCGCACTGCTGACCTACTTGTCGGGCACCAAGATGGTCGAGACCGCGGTGACCATGCGGCGAGCCACGGTAGCCAGCGCGTTCAACGCGCTGATCGATCATGCACTGTGGTTTCAGCGGCCCGTGGAGCTGTCCGATTGGGTGCTGTCGGACCAGTTCTCGCCCAGCGGCGTCGCCGGGCGCGGGCTGGCGACCTCCACGATGTATAACCGGGCCGGACAGCTGGTCTGCGTTGCCACGCAGGAACTGTACTTCGGCCGGGGGCCGCGACGCTGAGGAGCGCTTGCGGCCGGCGCACGTAACCTGACGAGCATGACACCCGAAGGCACCATCCGTGTTCCCGACGATCTCGATGCCGTCACCGCGATCGGCGACGAGGATCACTCGGGTATCGACCCGGCGGCCGTGGACCGGATCTGGCAGAGCGCCCGGCACTGGTATCAGGCCGGACTGCATCCGGCCATCCAGTTGTGCCTGCGCCACAACGGGCGCGTGGTGCTCAACCGCGCGATCGGGCACGCGTGGGGCAACGGCCCGTCCGATCCCGCCGATGCCGAACTGATCCCGGTGGGAGTCGACACCCCGTTCTGTGTGTACTCGACCGCCAAGGCCATCACCAGCACGGTGCTGCACATGCTCGCCGAGCGCGGCGTGTTCAGCCTGGATGATCGTGTCAGCGACTACCTGCCCGATTACGGCCGACACGGCAAGTCCCGCACCACCATCCGGCACGTGATGACGCACAGCGCCGGTGTGCCGTTCGCCACCGGGCCCAAACCCGACCTCAACCGCGCCGACGATCCCGAGTACGCCCAGGCACAGCTGGCCAACCTGCGGCTGATCTACCCGCCGGGGTTCATGCACATGTATCACGCGCTGACCTGGGGGCCGCTGACCCGCGAGATCGTGCGCGCCGCCACCGGCAAGGACATCCGGGAGGTGCTGGCGACCGAGATCCTCGAACCACTGGGATTCCGGTGGACCAATTACGGTGTTGCACCGCAGGATATCCCGCTGGTGGCACCCAGCCACGCCACCGGAAAGCAACCGACCGGTGCGGCGGTAGCGGTGTTCCGCAAGGCGATCGGCGGATCGGTGTACGAGATCATCCCGGTCACCAACAGTCCATTCTTCCTGACCACGGTGGTGCCGTCGTCCAACACCATCTCCACCGCGGACGAGTTGTCGCGGTTCGCCGAGATCTGGCGCCGGGGCGGGGAACTCGACGGGGTGCGGGTGGTCTCGCCGGAGACCATGGCCGCGGCCACCGCACAGTGTCGCCGGCTGCGGCCGGATGTGGCGACCGGCCTGGCGCCGTTGCGCTGGGGCACCGGTTTCATGTTGGGGTCGAAGCGGTTCGGGCCGTTCGGCCGCGGCGCACCGGCCGCGTTCGGGCATCTCGGGCTGGTCAACTGCGCCATCTGGACCGACCCGGAGCGGGGCCTGTCGGCCGGGTTGATCTCCAGCGGCAAGCCGGGCCAGGACCCGGAGGTCAAGCGCTACCGCGCACTGATGGACCGGATCACCGGCGAGATCCCGCGGCTTCGCTGACGCTGCGTCCAGAGCTTCGTTGACGCTGCGCCCCGGGGCGAGCAAGTGCGAGTAGGCCGCGCCGTGGGCGCAGTGTCAACGCCCGAGTGGATGCGCCCGGGGCGCGGCGCAGCCGTAATTCGGGTAGCGCAGCGCCGATTATCGATAATTCCTATAGTTGGTCGATGGAGCTGCGGCACCTCACATACCTGCTGGCGGTCGCCGACCACCAGAATTTCACGCGGGCCGCCGAGGCGCTGCACGTCTCCCAGCCGACGCTGTCGCAGCAGATCAAGCAGCTCGAGCGCACCCTGGGTGTGGCGTTGTTCGACCGGTCCGGGCGCACCGTCCGCCTCACCGACGCCGGAGCGGCCTATGTGCACCATGCCCGGCTGGCGATGCGTGATCTGCAGGCCGGCGCGCGGGCCGTGCACGACGTCCGGGATCTGTCCCGCGGCCACCTGCGGATCGCGGTCACACCGACGTTCACCGCGTACCTGGTCGGCGTGCTCACCCACAGTTTCCGGGTGGCCCACCCCGGCATCAGGGTGACCGTCCTGGAGACCAACCAGGATCGGGTCGAGGCCGATCTGCTGGCGGATCGGCTCGACCTGGGGATCGGCTTCGACGGCCAGCACGCTGCCGGAATCGAGAGTCGCACACTGTTCACCGAAACGCTGTGCCTGGTGGTCGGCACGGATCATCCGTTGGGGACGGCGACCACGACGGTGCCGATCTCCGCACTGGCCGACGAGCCGCTCGGCCTGCTCAGTTCGGACTTCGCCACGCGCAAGCACGTGGACGAGTATTTCGCCGAACACCAGGTACAGCAGCACATCGCGATCGAATCGAACTCGATCAGCGCGTTGCTGGAGTTGGTGCGCCGCAATGTCGTGGCCACGGTGTTGCCCGACGCAATCACCCGCGAACGCGCTGATCTGCACCCGGTGCCGCTGCAACCACCGCTGCCGGCGCGCACCGTGCAACTGCTGCAGCGGGCCGGCGTCTACCGGTCCGCGGCGACACGAGCGTTCACCGAGACGCTCGACACTGTGGTGGCCGCACGACAGGGCCCGACCGGCAGCTATTGATCTAACCAATAGTTCGACGTGGGTCTGCGTATTGGACACCATGGTCACCGCCATCCCATGCTGAATGTCGGCTGAGTAAACGGTTTTCAAACAACTGGAAAACGTCGAGCACGAGAAAGGCAGGGTCACCACTTGATGACGAGCACCCTCTACGACGACCCCACCAGCGCTCCGGGGTTGGCCCAACTCGAGCAGACATTGGACATCGACCGCCACCACCGCGTGGCGGTGATCAACGCCCCCGCCGATTCCATGCTGCGGCTGCTGCCGAACAGTCGCGCGAATCCCGGCCACGCCGACGTGGTCATCGCGTTCGCCACCCGGCGGGTGGACCTGGCGTTTCTGCGTGCGGCCTACCACGCGGCCGGCTCCGGCCGCATCGCATGGGTGGTCTACTGCGAACCCGGCCAGCCGGGCACCGATCTGCGCTGGGAGTGGTTTCTCGCCGCGTTGCGCCAGTACGGCGTCGGAGCGGTGCGACATGTCCGGATAGACCAGGGCTGGTCGGCGGTGCTGCTGCAGCGGCGGCGCAGCGGTGAAGCGGAGCCCGGTCTGGTGGGCTGAGCGAAGCACCGCCGGCCAGCTCGTGTCGCGTTCGCGCGACGCGGTGGTCGGCACTCGACCCGAGCAGATCACCCCGGCCAACCGCCGGGGTGATCTGTTAGCGATGACGCGAGATAGCGCCCCACGGGGTGCACCCGGGGGATCCGTCGGCCAAGTGGCGGTTGCGCGCGGAGATAGCGACACTTAGCCTATAAGTGTCGCTATCATGGGGGTATGGCGACACTTGCTCCGCTGACATACGAGACACTGCAATGGCAGCCGAGTCTCGATCTCGGGTACGCCCGAAGCTCCCGTCGCCCAGCTCCCTACTCGGCTGCGGTCCCGGTCACCATCGCTGATCTGGATATTTCGTTGCCGCCGTCCGCTGACGCCGAGATGGAGGATGCCAGTCACGAGATCGCTCGCTTCGACGCCGAGCTTGGCGGTGAAATCGTGCCGTTCGCCTCGGTACTGTTGCGTTCGGAGTCGGCGGCCAGTTCCCGCATCGAGAATCTCACCGCCTCGGCTCGATCCATTGCCGAAGCCGAATTGTCGAACGGGAAGGGCAAGCCGAACGCCGAACTCATCGTGGCCAACACTGCCGCGATGCAGGCCGCGATCGAACTGTCGGCCACCATCACACCTGAGGCCATCCTGGCGATGCACGCGGCCTTGTTGAAAGGGCAGCCGCGGCACACGCCCGGACAGTGGCGAACCGAACCGGTGTGGATAGGGGGAGGCAATAGTCCGATCGCAGCTGAGTTCGTCCCTCCTGAGCACACCCGTGTGCCAGCGGCGATCGATGACCTGATCGCTTACGCGCAGCGCGGTGACGCTCCGCTGCTGGCACAGATTGCGATCACGCACGCCCAGTTCGAAACGATTCACCCGTTTACTGACGGCAACGGACGCACCGGGCGCGCACTGGTCCAGGCGATGTTGCGTAGCAAGGGCTTAACCCGCCAAGTCACCGTTCCAGTTTCGGCTGGCTTGCTCGCTGACACGGCGGGCTACATCGACGCGCTTACCGCGTACCGCCAGGGCGATGTCGTTCTCATTGTCGAGAAGTTCGCCCAGGCGAGCATCCGAGCCGTCGTCAACGGAAGACAACTGATCACCGAACTGCGCGATATACGGTCCAGCTGGAATGAACGGCTCACCGCACGATCGGACTCGGCCGTGTGGAAAGTCGCCGATCTTCTGACTCGACGCCCGGTCGTCAACGGTGTGTTGCTACGCGACGAACTCGGGCTGAGAACCGATCACCCGCGGCGCTATCTCGATCCCCTGGCTGAGGCTGGGATTGTCATCGAATCCTCGGGGCGGACACGCAACCGGATCTGGCGGGCACCGGAGGTCCTCCAAGCACTCGACGCATTCGCCGAGCGGGCGGGACGGCGCGGCTGATCCGCACCGCTGACGTGGTCTGGCACCTACATCCGACGGTATGACACCGCCCCGCCCCGTCGCCTGGATCGTCGCGCACCAGGACGAGTTCGCCGCGGCTTTCGAGAGCTACGTCCCGAAGCCGCGGGATCTCCGCGACCGGCACAGCTGATCCGCGCCGCGGTCCGGGCCGCATCCCGGGTCAGAGTCTTGAGGCGGCTTCCGAGCCTCGACCACTGACCCGGAAACCGTCCTCAACCGGCGGTGGCGGAGGGATTTGAACCCCCGGACGGTGTTAGCCGTCTCTCGCTTTCAAGGCGAGTGCATTAGGCCGCTCTGCCACGCCACCGCGGGAAATCGTACCCTGGCCACCATGCATGCCATCGTCGCCGAGTCCGCTGATGTGTTGTCCTGGCGGGAGGTTCCCGATCTCCAGCCCGGCCCCGGTGAGGTGCTGATCCGCGTCGCCGCGGCCGGGGTGAACCGCGCCGACCTGCTGCAGGCCGCCGGCAAGTACCCGCCGCCCCCGGGAGCCAGCGACACCATCGGGCTGGAGGTCTCCGGGGTGGTTGCTGCGCTGGGTGATGACGTCGCCGATTGGGCTGTCGGGCAAGATGTTTGCGCGTTGCTATCCGGCGGCGGCTACGCCGAGTACGTCGCGGTACCGGCGCCGCAGGTACTGCCGATTCCCGCGGGCGTGGATCTGCTGGACGCCGCCGGCCTGCCGGAGGTGGCCTGCACGGTCTGGTCGAACCTGGTGCAGACGGCGGGCCTGTCCGAGGGCCAGCAGTTGCTGGTGCACGGCGGGGCGAGCGGGGTCGGCAGTCACGCCATTCAGGTGGCCCGCCAGCTCGGGGCGTGGGTGGCCGTCACCGCCGGCTCGGAAGCCAAGCTGGCGCTCTGCCGCGAGCTGGGCGCCGAGGTCACCATCAACTATCACGACGAGGACTTCGTCGCGCGGATCCGCGAGGCCGGCGGCGCCGACGTGATCCTGGACATCATGGGCGCGGCGTATCTGGACCGCAATATCGATGCGCTGGCCAACGATGGGCGGCTGGTCATCATCGGCATGCAGGGTGGGGTCAAGGGCGAGCTCAACATCGGCAAGCTGATCGGCAAGCGCGCCGGGGTGATCGGCACCGCGCTGCGCGGCCGGCCGGTGGAGGGCCCGCGCGGCAAGGGCGCCGTCGTCGCAGCGGTGACCGACAAGGTGTGGCCGATGCTGGCCGACGGCCGCATCAAGCCGGTGATCGGCGCGCGGTTGCCGATCGAGCAGGCCGCCGACGCACATCGGCTGCTGGCATCGGGTGAGGTGACCGGGAAGGTCGTGCTGACCGTCTAGCGGCGCGAACCGGCACGGCCATGCACCAGGCGGTGGTCCACGCCGTTGAGTGCTACCTGCCCCAACGTGAGACAGCCGAGATCAAGGGTGCGAGACTCCGACGAGTTCCACTGTGGTGAGGCCGATCTGCCGCGAGCTGGGCGCCGAGGCGATCGGCACCGCGCTGCGCGGTCGGCCGGTGGTGGGCCCGCGCGGCAGGGCCGCCGTCGTCGCACCGGGGACCGAGAAGTGTGGCCGATGCCGGCCGATGGCCGCATCAAGCCGGTGATCGGCGCGCGGTTGCCGTGTTGACGGTCTAAAGCGGCGAGCGTGCGTCGAATGTCAGTTTGTGCGGCGTGTCGGCGTACAGACCCGCACGCTCGCGCGTGGACGTAGCATCATCGGTGAACCGATTGGCGACGGCGCTGCCGTCAACGGACTTTCAGGAGGCAAGTGTCATGGCGACCGAAACCACGTCGGCTACAACGGATTCGGGTGCGCCATGAGTACACGCATGCCGCGGCAGCGGGTTGATCTACCGGACGAGATTCTGATGGTTCCGCCGCCGCCGCTGCCGGTGTTCCCCGACCCGTACAGCGTGCGTTACGCCGATCCGGCCGGCGACGCCGAGTTGATCTCCGACTGGATGAACCGGCCGCATCTGGCGGAGACCTGGAACTACGCCTACCCGCCCGACCAATGGCGCCAGCACATGGAAGTCCAATACGGCGCCAACTATTCGCGGCCCTACGTCATCAGCATCGACGGCCGGCCGATGGCATACATGGAGCTGTTCCGGGCCGCACAAGATGATCTTGCCACCATCTACACCGCCGATCCCTATGATGTGGGGTTGCATATCGCCTTCGGCGAGTTCGACATGCTCAAACGCGGACACGGGATAATCCTGTTCAAAGCGCTCGTCGAGGGCGTGTTCGACGTCGAACCGCAGTGCCGACGGATCATCGGAGACACCAACGCCGACCCGAATTCCTACGGGCGCCGTGCCTGGGAACGGCGTCAGGGGGCATTCCTCGGCGAGCACTACATGGCCAAGTGGGATCAGCGGATCGCGGTGTTCGCGTGGCCGAGAACCCCCGACGACATCCCGGGCCATCACGAGACGCTGTAGCACGCCAGCCGCCGTAAACGAGGGCGGTGACGGATACCTCCATCCGTCACCGCCTTTGTTGTCGGTGCCGCCGGCCCAGCGACCGACCAGACCCGCGCCCGCTACAACTGGCCGAGTGCCCGGTCCGACAGCTGTCGGACCGGGCACTCGGTCGTTACGGGAAAACCCGTCCAGCGCGGGAGCTTACGGTGCGCCCACACCGCCGGCGCCGCCGACGCCGCCCTTACCGACGGTGCTGCTACCGCTGACGGCCTTGCTG
>NZ_QMEX01000072.1 GCF_003284925.1 Mycolicibacter senuensis | reverse complement strand
CGAGCGAGCAGGCCCAGCAGGTCCCATTCGGTTTCGGAGACCCGCCGGCCGATGGTCGCCAGCTCCACCGAGCGGGTCTGCCCGCTCAGGTGCCGTTCGGCCTGGTAGCGGCAGATGATGCCCCACCGCAGCGTGCCCAGCACCAGCCACCACTCGAACCGGCGGCGGTCGACCGCCGTGCCGGAGGCCTGCTGGTAGGCGGTCAGGAAGGCGTCGATGCTGCCGAGCCCGCCGGCGGCACGCTCGGGCGGGGCGCCGAAGCGCCAGGCCCGTTGGCAGAACCAGGCCAGGTCCTCGCAGCCGTCGCCCAGATGCACCAGCTCCCAGTCCAGCACCGCCGCCAGCTCGGCGCCGTCGACGATCAGGTTGCCCATCCGGAAGTCGCCGTGCACCAGCTGCGGCTGCGCCGGCGGCGGCCGGTGGGCGGCCAGCCACCGAAACGCCCACTCGAAGACAGCGGTGGTGTCGTGCATGGCGTCCAGCTGGGCGCGGCAGGCGGCGAGTTGGTCCTCGTCGCGCAGCGCCATACCGGCCGGATCGGCGCGATGGATGGCGGCCAGTGCCTGCGCGCATTGCCGCAACAGGGCCTCACGCCCGGGGTCATCGAGCTGACGTTCGATGCGCCGGACCACCGTCTCGCCCGCGATCTCCTCGCAGATCAGAAACGGATTGCCCAGGGCCGCTGACGAATTGTCGGCGACCAGCACAGTCGGAACCGGGGCGCCGGCGTCGCGCGCGGCACGTTGGGCGTGCGCCTCCAACTCCATGCTGGCGTGGATCTCGTCGGGTGGTCCGGTGCGCAGGATCAGTGCGCGGCGCCCCGAGTCGCCGACGGCGTCGAATGCCCAGGTGACCCGGCTGGCCCCGCCGGTCAGCGCGCGCAGGCCCTCGACGGCCACCGGGCCCAGCACCGGGGCCAGCACCGTCGAAAGCCGTTCGGCCAGTTGGTCGGCGGTCATCGGCGACGGTCGAACCCGAACAGTCGCTGCGCGACCCGCCGAATCTGGATCTCCTCGGCGCCCTCGGTGATCCGGTAGCGGCGGTGATGCCGGTAGATGTGCTCGAACGGTTCGTGGCGGGTGTAGCCGATCCCGCCGAAGGTCTGGATGGCACGGTCGGCGGCCTCGCACACCAGCCGGTTGGCACGGTAGTTGGCCATCGACACCTTGTCGGAGACCTCCAGGTGGTGGTCGCGGTCGAGGTGCCAGGCCGCATAGTTCACCAGCAGCCGAACCATCTGCGCCTCGGTCTGCAGTTCGGCCAGTGGCCACTGCACAGCCTGGTTGACCGAGAGCGGCTTGCCGAATACCACGCGCTGGGTGGCGTATTCGGCGGCCCGGTCGATGCAGTACTGGGCCGCGCCCAGGCTGGAGGCCGCCTGGCGTATCCGGTTCTCGTGCAGGAAGGTCTGGGCGACCTCCAGGCCGCGGTCCACCTCGCCGAGCACCGCATCGGCGGGCACCCGCACGTCGGTGAGTTCGACCTCGCCGTGGTCGCTGGGCATGTTGAACGTCCACCAGTAGAACGGGACGCGGAATCCCGGCGTATCGGTGGGAACCAGGAAGGCGGTGATGCCACGCGCCGAGCCGGCCTCGCCGGAGGTGCGTGCGAAGATCAGGTCGTGGGTGGCGCGGTGCACGCCGGTGTTGAACCGCTTGGCGCCGTTGATCACCCAGCCGCCGTCGGCGGGTTCGGCGCGGGTCTCCAGCCAGGTGGCATCCGAGCCGTGGTCGGGTTCGGTCAGCCCGAACGCCATCGACCGCTCACCGGTGATCAGGGCCTCCGACCAGTCCCGGCGCTGCTCATCGGTGCCGAACCGCTCCATCATGATGACCTGCGGGAAGTTGCCGACGATCGAGGACTCGTCCTGCAGGTCGTTGTGCAAACCGAGCCCTTTGTGCGCCAAGTGCTCCCGGATCACCGCCATATCGACGTTGCTGCCGTCCCGGCCGCCCAGCGACGACGGCAGTCCGTAGCGCAACCAGCCGGCGGCGTCGGCGCGGCGGCGCATCTCGGCCAGTAGGTCCTCCCAGTCCCGGTTCGGGATGCCGCCGTTCTCCACGTCGGTGCGGGCGAACTCCCGGCGGTGGTCGAAGTACTGCATGTTCTCGGCCTGCAGCGGCGCGATCTCACGCTCAATGAAGTCGTCCATGTCGGCGAGCAGCGCCGGAAGGTGTTCGGGCAGTGTGAAATCCATGGCAAATCCTCCGTGTTCAGCGGCCGTACAGGGTCTTCCTCCAGATCGTCGACAGCGTCGCGATGGCATCGCTGTCGCTGATTCGCCAGCCCGGTCCGGAGGGACCGACGAAGACGACGGTGAAGTTCTCGAACAGCAGCGCGATCGCTGCCGCGATGTGGTCGGGGTCGAGGTCGAGGCCGTGCCCCTGTTGCTGGGCGCGCCGAATCGAAGCGGCGACGGTCTCCATGCCGAACCGGCGGAATTCGTTCTGCAGCACCGCGAATCGTTGGTTGGTGGCCGCGAGCTGGGCGACAGCGATCATGATCCCGATGTTCTGCTTGAACATGGACCAGTAGGCGCCCACTACCGACGTAAAGAACTCGGTGTCCTGCGGGGAGTCGGGCAACCGCATCTTCAGCCGGGAAGGCTCGACGACCTCGGACAGGAATGACTCCGCCAGCGCCGCCAGCAGGTCCTCTTTGTCCTGGAAATACCGGTAGAGCACCGCTGTGGACTTGCCGGCCGCCGACGTGATGTCGGCAAGCGTGGTGCCGTGAAAGCCGCGCTCTGCGAACAGCTCCCGGGCGGCCTGCTCGATGGCCTGGCGCGTCTGACGGCCCTTGGAGCTGAGCTCACGCTGGTTGGACATCGTGGTGGTCAGTTCCGTTTCCGGTCTCCGGCGGCCAGCAGCGCGCTGGGCAGACCATGACCGACGACCGAGCTGGCCACGCGTGCGGCGGCGATGGCGGCCTGCAGGTCGATGCCGGTGTCGATCCCGCAGTCGCCCAGCAGGTAGACCAGATCCTCGGTGGCGATGTTGCCGGTGGCGCCGGGTGCGAACGGGCAGCCCCCCAGGCCGCCGGCCGACGCGTCGAGCCGGGTGAGGCCCGCCTGAACCGCAGTGTAGGCGCATGCCAGACCGGCGCCACGGGTGTTGTGGAAGTGCGCCCCCAGCGGTGTGTCGCCGATGATGCCTTGCACCGCGGCAATCAGGTCGCCGACCCGGCGCGGGGTGGCAGTGCCGATCGTGTCGGCGATCGCCAGCCGGTCGACGCCGAACGCGGCCGCCGACTCGGCGATGTCGGTGACGCGCCGCGCCGGTGTCGGTCCGTCGAACGGGCAGTCCCACGCGGTGGCGATGATGACCTCGATGGACCCGCCGGCGTCGTGGGCGGTGCCCGCGATGTCGCCGATCGCCGCAACGGCGTCGGCGGTCGGCCTGCCGACGTTGGCCGAACTGAACGAATCCGAGGCGCACACCACGTACTCGATCGAGGTCAGGCCGGCGGCCACCGCCCGGGCGGCGCCACCCGGACTGGCGACCAGTGCGGAGAACTCGAGGTCGGGGTAGCGCCACAGCTCGGCGGCGAGTTCGGCGGCATCGGCCAGGGCGGGAACCTTGGTGGGGGAGACGAACGAGGTGACCTCGACTTCGCGTACTCCGGTGGCGGCGATCGCGTCCAGCAGTTCGAGTTTGGCGCGCAACGGGATCGGCTGCTCGATCTGCAGCCCGTCGCGCAGCGCCACCTCGCGAATCTCGACCTTGTCGGGTATCACAACACCCCCTCGGCGCGCAGGCCGTCCAGTTCGGCGGCGGTCTTGCCCAACAGTTCGCCGTAGACCTCGTCGTTGTGTTGCCCCGGCCGAGCCGAGCCGGCCGTACGGATCCGGCCCGGGGTGTCCGAGAGCACCGGGACGATGCCGGGGCCCAGCACCGTGCGCTCGGCGCCTTCGTCCCAGTGCTCGGCGAGCATGCCGCGGGCCCGCAGCTGCGGGTCGTTGACCACCTCGGCGACGGTGTTGATCGGCCCGGAGATCACCCCGGCGTCGCTCAGCGTCGCGATGATGTCGTCGGGTTTACGCTGTGCGGCCCATTCGCCGATGATCGCGTCGAGCTCGTCCTGGTTGCGGCCGCGGGCCACGTGGTCGGCGAACCGCGGGTCGGTCGCCAGTTCGGGCCGGCCCATCGCCTGACACAGCCGGGCGAACACGCTGTCCTGGTTGGCGGCGATCACCACCCAGCTGCCGTCGGCCGACTGATAGATGTTCGACGGGGCGATGCCTTCCAGGCGGGTGCCGGACGGCCCGCGCACCACGCCGCCGACGTCGTAGTCGGGGATGGTGGATTCCTGGATGGCCAAGCAGGATTCGGTCAGGGCGACATCGACCACCTGGCCTTCGCCGGTGACCGTGCGCCGGTAGAGGGCGGCGAGTGCGCCTTGCACGGCGAACATGCCGGCCAGGCTGTCGCCCAGCGAGAGCGCCAGCCGCGGCGGGGGACCACCAGGGAAGCCGTTCATGTGCCGCAGCCCGCTGGCCGCCTCGGCGACCGAGGCGTACCCGGCCTTGTGGGCGTCCGGCCCGGTCTGTCCGTAGCCGGAGACCCGCACCAGGATGATGCCGTTGTTGTGTCGGCGCAACACGTCGAATCCCAGCCCCCAGCGTTCCAGCGTGCCGGGCCGGAAGTTCTCCACGACGATGTCGGCGTGCTCGATCAGCTCCAGGAACAGCTCTCGGCCGCGCTCGGTGCGCAGGTCGAGCGTGACGGCCTTCTTGTTGCGGGCGTGCACGGTCCAGAAGAAGTGGCGCCCGTCGACCTCGGCCTGCCCCCAGGTGCGCAGCGGGTCGGGCTTGCCGGGCAGCTCGACCTTGATGACCTCGGCGCCCATGTCGCCGAGCAGACGCCCGGCGAACGGCCCGGAGATCAGCGTGCCGAGCTCGATGACCCGGATGCCGTCAAGTGCCCCGGTCGTGGAAGTCATACCGACGAGCCTACGAAGTCGTGCCGGTTCAGCCAATCGGTGACGGTCGCCACCGCCTGACGCAGCGCCGGCCGCTGATCCGGGCCGGCGTAGTAGTGGTTGGCACCGGCGATTTCGTGGATCTCCTTGTCCGGGTGCCCGATGGCCTCGAACAGCCGGCGCGTGTGACTGGGGGTGCAGGCGTCGTCGGCCATGTTCCCGATCACCAGCGCGGGCACCGCGATGTCACGGCCGCAGTCCAGTCCATCACCGTTGGCGTCGTCGTAGCTCCACTGCGACAGCCAGCTGCGTAGCGTGCAGAACCGCGCCAGCCCGACCGGGCTCATGTTGACCACCTGCGGATCGCCCAGATAGCAGCTGCCCGGGGTGCGGTCGTTGGGGTCGACCGTCGGATCCAGCCAGCGCGGGTCGGCCATGGTGCCGTGCACCACGAACGCGAACTCGTCATCCGGGCGACCGCTGCTTTGAAGTTCTGCCAGCTTCGCCTTGACCCAGGCGGTGATGCGGCGGTTCCGGTCGATCTGCGCCTGCCGGTAGCGGTCGAGGAACGCTGCGGTGTACGGCGGCTGGTTGGGGTTGTCGCGGTTGTAGAGATCCAGCTCCGGATCCCGCTTGGTGGGGTCGGATTCGTCGAGGATCGAGGCGTCCAGCCACTCGGTCATGGTGCCGTGCCGGCTGATGTGCGCGGCCAGCAGCATGACGCCGTCGGCGGGGATCAGCCCGAGCTTGGTCAGGTCGGGGCCGTCGCCGGACGGGCTGGCGGTCACCGTGGGATGCTGCGCCTGCTGCTGGTAGAACAGTGACAGTGAGCCGCCGCCGCTCCAGCCGGCCAGCACCACCTTGGAATAGCCGAGCCGATTCTTGGCGTCTTTGAGGCATTCCCCGAGGTCTTCGACGACCTTCTCCATCAGCAGTGCGGAGTCGGTGCCGCGGAATCGGCTGTTGCAGTAGATGACGTGATGCCCGGCGCGTGCCAGCGCGTTGACCATCGGCAGGTAGGCGCCACCGCCGATCGGGTGCATGAACACCAGCACGGTGTCGCTGCGGGTGTCCTTGGGCCGCAGCAGATAACTCTCCAGCACCACCAGTTCGGCCACGCCGCCGTAGACGTCGCGGACGCCGGAATTATTCTGGTAGGCAATGAGATACGGGATGCGTTCGTAGTCATGCTTGTCGGTCATGCGTGCTGTCCTAGGTCGGCGGCGAGAACTTGCGGTGACGGGGTGAGTCGTCGTCGGGTGTCGATGGCGATGACCTGCCAGTCGACACGCTGGTAGTCGTCGAATTTGCGCCGAGCGCGCTCGCGGGCCTTTTCCGGGGCGCCGTGGTGCACGCCCTGCGGAGCGTGACTGATCAGGCCCGGCGGCATCGGTATCCCGTAGAGCGATCCGCCGTGGAAGAAGGCGATCTCGTCGTAGTCGACGTTGCGGTGATACCAGGGGGTGCGTTCGGTGCCCGGTACACCCTCGGCGGGCTTGGGCAGGAAGTTCATCACGTACACCCCGGTGGCCTGCATGAACAGGTGCACCGTCGGGGGCAGGTGCAGGCTGTCGGAGGTGACGACGTTGTAATCGGCGATGTTGAAGGTGAACGCGAAATTGTCGCCGCGCCAGCCCTCCACATCGATCGGATTATGTTGGTAGTACAGCGTTGTCGGGCCCCCCTCATGGAGCAGCCGTACTTCGTACTCGTCGCGTCCATCGTCGTCGATGGGGGCCGGCTCGGGGATGACCGCCTGTGACGGGTCGAACGGGAAGTGCCGGCCCAGCGGACCCGGCGGCGGTACCCGGAACTCGTCGGTGGCCTGAATCATCAGCATCGTGGTCTCGGCGGCGGGCAACTGGCGCCAGGTGGTCGCCTTGGGCAGATAGACCCAGTCGCCCTCGCGGTAGTCCAGCGGACCGAACTCGGTCTCCAGCCGTCCGGAGCCGGTGTGTACGAAGCACAGCAGGTCGCCGTCGACGTAGCGGACGTGAAACGGCATCTCGGCGGAGCGCCGCGACAGCGAGATGGCGCAGTCGTCGTTGTGGAACAACAGCAGCGGATGCCCCGCCGGGTCGGCGGCGTCGGCCGGTTCGAGCTGGGGGGCCAGCACGTCGATCGGCCGCAGCGGGCCCGCGGCCCGGTAGGCGGTCGGATCATGGCGCCGGTACATGTTGGCGGTGCGGCCGGTGAAGCCGCCGCGGCCCAGTTCGTCGTCCTTGAGCCCGTCCAGGTCAGCGTGAACGCGCTTGGGCGTGACGCCTTTGCGCAGGTGAACGAAGGATTCCATCGGCGGCCCCCAGACCAGTCACTTAAAAGTAAAAGCAACATTACTTTTGGTTCTGCTCGGAGGCAAGGGGCTCGTCAGTGCCGCGAGCAGACGCGAAAGCCCCCAAATCCGGGCGGAAATGGGGGCCTTGGCGTCTGCTCGCCGAAGGGGCTACTTCAGCTCGGCCGAGCTCAGGCCCAGCAGCCGGCGGGCCACCACCAGCAGCTGGATCTGCTGGGTGCCCTCGAAAATGTCGAGGATCTTCGAGTCGCGGCTCCACTTCTCCAACAGGGTCTGCTCGGAGTAGCCCACGGTGCCGGCCAGCTCGACGACCTTCAGCGTGATCTCGGTGGCCATCCGGCCGGCCTTGGCCTTGGCCATCGACGCCTCTTTGGAGTTCGGGATCGAGTTGTCGGCCTGCCAGGCCGCCCGCAGTGTCAGCAGGTTCGCCGACTCCCAGTCGGCCTCCATGCGCAGGAACTCCGCGGCGGCGGCGTGCTGGACGTGGGCGGGCTTGTCGTAGTCGATCTCCACCCCGGCCTTGGTCAAGATGTTGCGCAGTTCCTCCAGCGCGGCACGAGCCACCCCGACGGCCATCGCGGCCACCACCGGGCGGGTGTTGTCGAAGGTCTCCATGACCCCCGAGAAGCTCTTCTCGGTGTTGATCTCCGGGCTGCCGAGCAGGTTTCCGGCCGGAATCCGGGCGTTGTCGAACCGGATCACCGCGGTGTCGGAGGCCTTGATGCCGAGCTTGTGTTCCAGGCGCTCGACGATGACGCCGGGGTGCTCACGCGGCACGATGAACGACTTGATCGCCGCGCGGCCCTGGCTTTTGTCCAGCGTCGCCCACACCACGATGTGGCTGGCCCGGGAGCCGGCGGTGACGAAGATCTTCTCGCCGTTGAGCACGTACTCGTCGCCGTCCAGCTTGGCCGTGGTCGTCACCGCTGCCGAGTCCGAGCCGAAGCTGGGTTCGGTGATCGCCATCGCCGCCCACACCTTGCCGAGCCGCTTGAGCTGCTCGTCGGTGGCCACTGCGGAGATCGCCGCATTGCCCAGCCCCTGGTAGGGGATGGACAGCATCAACGCGACGTCGCCCCAGCTCATCTCCAGCACCTGCAGCAGCGCTGCCATGTTGGCACCGTTGCGGTTGCCGGCCGCCTCATCGCCGCTGCGGAAAGCCTCAGTGGCGCTGGCCATCCCGGAGTTGTCCACCGAGGAGACACCGTCGAACAGCGTCTCAAGGGTGTCCAGTTCCACCGGGTAGGCGTGCTCGGCCAGGTCGTATTTGCGCGAGATCGGGCGCAGCATTTCTGCGGCGCCGGCGTGCGTCATCTCGACGATCGCCTGCAACTTCTTGGGGAGTTCCAAATTGATTGCCATGACAAGTCTTTCGGATCGGTAGTCGAAGTGTTGGGGCTAGATGACCAGGACGCCTTCGGCGACGCCGAGCACCCGCAGGTCGCGGTACCAGCGTTCGACCGGGTGCTCCTTGGTGTAGCCGTGGCCGCCGAGCAGTTGCACGCCGTCGGAGCCGATCTGCATGCCCTTGTCGGCGGCGATCCGCTTGGCCAGCGCGGCCTCCCGGGTGAACGGCAACCCCTGTTCGGCCCGGGCAGCGCCACGCCAGGTGATCAGCCGCAGCCCGTCGAGTTCGATGGCGATGTTGGCGCACATGAACGCCACCGACTGGCGGCGGGCGATCGGCTCACCGAATGCCTCGCGCTCCTTGATGTAGGGCATCACGTAGTCGAGCACCGCGTGGCTGGTGCCGACGGCCAACGCCGCCCAGCCCAGCCGCGACAGCGCGATGGCCTCCGAGTAGTCGGCATCGCTGGCCTCGTCCTCGCCCAGCCGGGCGCTCAGCGGCACCGATACGTTCTTCAGCTCGATCTGGCCCAGCGCGGCGGCCCGCACGCCCATGCTCGGGTCGGCCTTGATGCTCAGCCCGTTGGCGGACGACTCCACCAAAAACAGCGCCGGCTTGCCGTTGAGTTGGGCGCCGATGATGAACAGCTCGGCGTCGGCGGCCGCCGGCACCAGCGACTTGACGCCGTCGAGCCGGTAGCCGCTGGGGGTGCGCACCGCCGTCGTCGTCAAGGCGGTGGGGTCGAACAACGGCTGCGGCTCGGCGATCGCCACGCAGGATTGCGGCACGTTCTCGCCGGCGAACTCCGGCAGGTAGGTGGCCTGCTGGCTGGCGCTGCCCCAATGGGTCAACGCCGCGGCCACACCGCCGGGCGCCAGGATCGGCAGCGCCAAACCCATGTCACCGTAAGCCAGCGCCTCACCGACCAGCACATTGGTGACCGCAGAACGGTGCGCGGCGATGCCGTCGAAGTCCTCCGGGATGTTGATCGCGGTGATGCCCAACTCGGCGGCCTTGCCGATCAGCTCCCGCGGGTAGTCGACGGCCTCGTCGGCGTCGTGGGCGGCCGGGCGCAGGATCTCGGCGGCGAACTCGCCGACGGTGTCGACGATCATCTGCTGCTCGTCGTCGGGCGTCAGGTCGAAGTAGTCGTTGCCGCTGGCCTTGAGCCGGACCGGCGATTTGCCCAGGTTCTGCACCGCCTTGAACTGGCGGGTGGCCGCGCCGGCCGTCGAGAACACCGCCTTGACGCCGTAGTTCAGGCTGCGGTTGAGCGGGTCGCGCAGGTTGTGCCGGTCCAGGAAGGGCTGGCTGACCAGCGGAGTGACCAGGGCCAGGGCGGCGGCGATCGGGGTGCGCTTCGGCTTGTCAAGGCCGATGGCGCTCGATCGTCCGGACCGCTTCTTCTTCGAGCCGGGGGCGGCGGATGCAGTGTCAGTCATGTCAGAGCCTCACTGAAAAAGGAAGAACCGATGACACCACCTTACTCCGAAGTAAGATGACTCGACAGTAAGGTGTGACGAAGTCCTCAATGGCCCCGCGGCTGCGGATTATCCCGGGGTCAAGGCGGCCAGCACCTGCGCATGCAGGGCAGGGTTGGCCGCCACGGCGCAGTTGCCGTGCGGGCCCGGATTGCCCGACAGGTCGGTGAACACCCCGCCCGCCTCGCGAACCAGGATGTCGACGGCGGCCAGATCCCACACCGACACCGCGGGTTCGACGGCGGCATCCACAGCCCCCTCCGCGACCAGGCAATACGCCCAGAAATCACCGTAGGAGCGGGCCCGCCACACCGACTCGGTCAGGCCCAGGAACTGCTCCCGCAGGCCGCGCGCCGCCCACAGGTTCAGTCCGGCGAACGTCAGGCTCGCCGAGTCCACATCGGTTACCGAGGACACCGACAGCCGCCGCTGCGGGCCGCCGGCCACCGACCCGAACGCGCCCTGGCCGTTGGTGGCCCACCACCGCCGGTGCAGCGCCGGAGCGCTGATGACCCCCAGGACCGGCACACCGTCGTGCAGCAACGCGATCAGGGTGGCCCAGATCGGCACCCCGCGCACGAAGTTCTTGGTGCCGTCGATCGGGTCGATGATCCATTGGCGTCCGGCGAACGAAGCGCTGCCGCCGAACTCCTCGCCGAGGATCTCGTCGTCGGGTCGTTCGGCGGCGAGCACCTCGCGCAGCGCGGTCTCGGCCGCCTGATCGGCATCGGTCACCGGGGTGAGGTCTGGCTTGGTGTCGACGCGAAGGTCGAGCGCGCCGAACCGGGCCAGGGTGATCGCATCCGCCCGGTCTGCCAGGGTCAGTGCCAGGGTCAGGTCGTCGCCGAGACGGGAGTCGAGATTGTCGTTGATCTGCGCCATGGCGAAAGTCCTACCATGAGCTGATGTGGGAGATCTGGGCGCTGCTGTTGCTGCTGGCGATTCTGGCGGTGTTCGTGGCACCGCGGTTCTTCCGGCCGGGGCCCGGCAGCGAGGCGCAACAGGGCACCCTGCTGATCACCGGTGTCAGCCCCCGCCCCGACGCCGAAGGGGCGCAGTACGTCACGATCACCGGCGTCATCAAGGGGCCCACGGTCGATGAGCACGAGGTCTACCAGCGGCTCGCGGTCGACGTGGCCAACTGGCCGAGCATCGGTGACCTGCTGCCGGTGGTGTATTCGCCCCGCAACCCCGACAACTGGAACCTGACCGGGCAGTGACCGGGCTCAGCCGCGCCCGACCCGCAGCATTTCGGCGACACTGACCAGCTTGATGCGGGGCCGGCCGTGCGGCTCCCCGGTGGACCGCTCGTGGGCGTCGATCAGTTGCCAGTGCTCGTTGGTCACCAGCTCGGGTTGGCGGGACATCAGCCACTTGAGCAGCTGCACGTCATGGTCGGCGTCGACATCGGGCAGCTCGGCCGCTGCTGCCCGGGTGGCCAGATCGGCGGCGAGCCTGTCGACGGTGGCCTGCGAGTCGCTCTTGTTGGAACCGATCACCCCCGAGGGTCCGCGCTTGATCCACCCCACCACGTACTGATTGCGGGTGCCCTCGATACGGCCGTCGGTGTGCGGAATGGTGCAGCTGCGCTCGTCGAACGGCAGGCCCGGCGTCGGCACCCCGCGGTAGCCGACCGCCCGCACCACCAGATCGACCGGCAGCACCTCGCGCTCCCCGGTGTCGCGGGCGCTGACCCTGCCGTCTTCGTCGGTGACCAGCTCATTGCGGCCCAGCACGATCTCCTGGACCCGGCCCTCGCCGCGGATCTCGATCGGGGAGGTACGGAACCGGAACACGATCCGGCGGTTGCCTGGATGCTGTTCGCGGCCGACGTAACCGCTGAGCACCTTGAAGTTCGCCTTGGCGTGTTTGCCGGCGGCTTCGACGTCGGCCTCGGTGATTCCGGCCAGCTCCTCGGGCGTGATCACCACGTCGACGTTCTCGAGGCTTTTCATCTCGCCCAGTTCGCGTAGTTCCGGGCTGGTGAAAGTGGCCTGCAAGAGCCCGCGCCGGCCGATGATGACTACCTCTTCGATACCGCGCGGTTCGAGCAACTCCAGCGCGTGGTCGGCGATGTCGGTGCCGCGCAGTTCTTCAGGGTCGCTGACCAGGATGCGTGCCACGTCCAGGGCCACGTTGCCGTTGCCGATCACCACCGCGCGCTTACCGGTCAGGTCCGGGGCCATGTGGGTGTAGTGCGGGTGGCAGTTGTACCAGCCGACGAAGTCGACGGCCGCGACGCTGCCGGGCAGGTCTTCGCCCGGAATGCCCAGGTGCCGGTCGGACTGGGCGCCCACGGCGTAGATGACCGCGTCGTAGCGTTCGGCGAGTTCCGCGGGCTGTACGTGCTCGCCGACGGCGATGTTGCCGAAGAACCGGAACCGCGGATCGGCCGCGGTCTTCTCGAACTGCGCGCTGATCGATTTGATCTTCGGATGATCGGGCGCCACCCCCGAGCGCACCAGACCCCATGGCGTGGGCAGCATCTCCAGCATGTCGATGCGCACGTCGACCTCACCCCCCGACGCCAGTTTGAGCAGCGATGCCGCGGCAAAATACCCGGATGGCCCAGAGCCGACGATCGCGACGTGGTAGGGCCGCATCCTCGAACCTTCCTTCCTGTCGGGAAAACATGCACGCATCCGCGTATCCCCGATGCTAGAGGTCGACTCGCAACCGGCGCCGGTAACCTCGATAAACGTGGAACCCGACCGCCAGCCCGACATCGCCGCCCTCGACGCCACTTTGACCACGGTGGAGCGGGTGCTAGACGTCGATGGGCTGCGCAGCCGCATCGACAAACTCGAACACGAGGCGTCCGCCCCCAACCTCTGGGACGACCAGACCCGCGCCCAGCGGGTCACCAGTGAGCTGTCGCATGCCCAGGGTGAGTTGCGCCGGGTGGAGGAACTGCGCCGCCGCCTCGATGACCTGCCGGTGCTCTACGAGCTGGCGGCCGAGGAGGACGGCCAGACCGCCGCTGACGCGCTGGCCGAGGCCGACGCCGAGCTGGCGTCGCTGCGGGCAGACATCGAGGCGATGGAGGTCCGCACGCTGTTGTCCGGCGAGTACGACGAACGCGAGGCGTTGGTCACCATCCGCTCCGGCGCGGGCGGGGTGGACGCCGCCGACTGGGCCGAGATGCTGATGCGGATGTACATCCGGTGGGCCGAGAAGCACAACTACGGCGTCGAGGTGTTCGACACCTCTTACGCCGAAGAGGCGGGGATCAAGAGCGCGACCTTCGCGGTGCACGCCCCGTTCGCCTACGGCACGCTGTCGGTGGAGCAGGGCACCCACCGGTTGGTGCGGATCAGCCCGTTCGACAACCAGAACCGCCGGCAGACGTCGTTCGCCGAGGTCGAGGTGCTGCCGGTGGTGGAGACCACCGACCACATCGACATTCCCGAAGGTGATGTTCGCGTCGACGTGTATCGCTCCAGCGGGCCCGGCGGGCAGTCGGTGAACACCACCGACTCCGCGGTGCGCCTGACCCACGTCCCGACCGGGATCGTCGTCACCTGCCAGAACGAGAAGTCCCAGCTGCAGAACAAGGTGTCGGCGATGCGGGTGCTGCAGGCCAAGTTGTTGGAGCGCAAGCGTTCCGAGGAACGCGCCGAACTCGACGCGCTCAAGGGCGACGGCGGCAGTTCGTGGGGCAACCAGATGCGGTCCTACGTGCTGCACCCCTATCAGATGGTGAAGGACCTGCGCACCGAATATGAGGTCGGCAACCCGGCCGCGGTGCTCGACGGCGACATCGATGGGTTCCTGGAAGCCGGAATCCGGTGGCGCAACCGGCCAGAAGGCGACTGAACCCATGGTGTTGGCCTTCTCCCCGGGACAGCGCTGGCACGACGCGTGGAGCGGTGAGATCGGCCAGTGGCTCATCGACAAGGGATTGCGGATCGTCCTGCTGCTGATCGGGGCGGTGCTGGCATCGCGGTTCATCACCTGGGCGGCGCGCCGGGTCACCCGACGGCTGGAACTGGGCTTCCAGACCAGTGACGCGCTGGTGCGCTCGGAGGCCTCCAAGCATCGGCAGGCGGTGGCCTCGGTGATCTCCTGGGTGTCGGTGGTGATGCTGTGCGTGGTGGTGGCCGTACAGATCACCGGGATACTCGACATCCCGGTCGGATCGCTGGTGGGGCCGGCCGCGGTGATCGGCGGCGCGATCGGTTTCGGCGCCCAGAAACTGGTGCAGGACGTGCTCAGCGGATTTTTCATCATCACCGAGCGGCAGTACGGGTTCGGTGATCTGGTGCAGCTGAGCATGATCGGGGCGTCGGTGGAGGCGCTGGGCACCGTCGAGGACGTGACGCTGCGGGTGACCAAACTGCGCACCGCCGACGGCGAGGTGTTCACGGTGCCCAACGGCAATATCGTCCGGTCGCTGAACCTGTCCAAGGACTGGGCGCGTGCCGTCGTCGACATCCCGGTGCCCACCAGCGCCGACCTTAACCGGGTCAACGAGGTGCTGCACCAGGTGTGTGAGAACGCCATGGAGGCCGACGCGCCGCTGCGAGATCTGCTGTTGGACACGCCGTCGATGATGGGGGTGGAGAGCATCGAACTCGGTGTCGTCAATCTGCGGATGGTGGCTCGCACGCTGCCCGGCAAACAGTTCGAGGTGGGACGCCGGCTGCGCATCCAGGTGGTGCGGGCGCTCGCCTCGGCCGGTGTGGTCACTGCCGGTGACGTGCAGCCGGTGGAGACGCCGTGACGGCCCGCCAGTCCGATCCGCAGGCCGCGCGCCCTGCCGGCCGGCGGTGGCGCTGGCCGGCGCAGCTGTTCAACGGCCGGGTCCGCACCTCCACCGTGCTGTTGATCATCGCGTTCGTGTTGGTGTGGTGGGTGTACGACACCTACCGCACGCAGCCGACGCCGCCGGCCGCGCCCCAGGTAGTGCCGCCCGGCTTCATCCCCGACCCGGCCTACACCTGGGTGCCGCGCACCAGGGTGCAGCAACCGACGACGACGGTCGAGACCCCGGCGCCGACCACCGAGACGACCAATCCGGCCGAGCCGCCCGGCGAACCGCCAACCCCGACGCCGGTACCCGGGTTCCCGTTCTGCCCGCCGCTGTGTCCGCCGCCGGCGCCGACACCGCCGGAGCAACCCGCTCACAGTCCACCACCGGGTTCACCGCCGGCGCCGGTGGCGCCCGGCGTGCCCCCGCCCCCGGCTTCGCCCGGGCCGGCGACCTCGCAGCCGGCGGTGCCCTAGCATGTGGCCTGACCGGGGACACCGCGCCGCACGGCTACACTGCGTGCCGTGATGATCACGCTCGACCATGTCACCAAGCAGTACAAATCGTCGGCCCGTCCGGCACTGGACAATGTCAGCGTCAAGATCGACAAGGGTGAGTTCGTCTTCCTGATCGGACCGTCGGGTTCGGGCAAGTCGACGTTCATGCGGCTGCTGCTGGCCGAGGAGACCCCCACCAAGGGCGACATTCAGGTGTCGAAGTTCCACGTCAACAAACTGCCCGGCCGGCACATCCCGAGCCTGCGGCAGGTGCTCGGCTGTGTGTTCCAGGATTTCCGGCTGCTGCAACAGAAGACGGTGTTCGAGAACGTCGCGTTCGCGCTCGAGGTGATCGGCAAGAAGCCGGAGATGATCAACCGGGTGGTCCCCGAGGTGCTGGAGATGGTCGGGTTGTCCGGCAAGGCCAACCGGCTGCCCGGAGAGCTGTCCGGCGGTGAACAGCAGCGGGTGGCGATCGCCCGGGCGTTCGTCAACCGGCCGCTGGTGCTGCTGGCCGACGAGCCGACCGGCAACCTCGACCCGGAGACCAGTGAGGACATCATGGATCTGCTGGAGCGCATCAACCGAACCGGGACGACGGTGCTGATGGCGACCCACGACCACCACATCGTCGACTCGATGCGCCAGCGCGTCGTCGAGCTGTCACTGGGTCGGCTGGTCCGTGACGAACAGCGCGGTGTCTACGGGATGGATCGCTGACGTGCGCTTTGGCTTCCTCTTCAACGAGGTCCTGACCGGGCTGCGCCGCAACGTCACCATGACGGTCGCGATGATCCTGACCACGGCGATCTCGATCGGGCTGTTCGGTGGCGGCCTGCTGGTGGTGCGGCTGGCCGACCAGTCCCGCAACATCTACCTGGACCGGGTGGAATCGCAGGTGTTCTTGAACGCCGACGTCGCTGCCGACGACCCGAACTGCGAAGCGCAGGCCTGCAAAGCACTGCGCGAGCGGATCGAGAACCGCGACGACGTGAAGTCGGTGCGCTATCTGAACTCCGACGACGCCTACGCCGACGCGATCCGCAAGTTCCCGGAGTTCAAGGATGTGGCGAGCAAGGACTCCTTCCCGGCGTCGTTCATCGTCAAACTGGAAAACCCCGAGCAGAGCACGGATTTCGACGCCGCGATGACCGATCAGCCCGGTGTGCTCAGCGTGCTCAATCAGAAAAAGCTGATCGACCGGTTGTTCGCCGTGCTCGACGGACTGTCCAGCGCGGCGTTCGCCATCGCCCTGGTGCAGGCGGTGGGGGCGGTGTTGCTGATCGCCAACATGGTTCAGGTCGCCGCCTACACGCGGCGTACCGAGGTGTCGATCATGCGTCTGGTGGGGGCCAGTCGGTGGTACACGCAGTTGCCGTTCCTGCTGGAGGCGGTGCTGGCTGCCACCGTGGGCGTGATCATCGCGGTGGCCGGATTGATCGTGGTGCGGGCACTGTTCCTCGACAACGCGCTCAGCCAGTTCTATCAAGCGCATCTGATCGCCCGTATCGACTACGCCGACATCCTCTACATCTCACCGATCCTGCTGTTGCTGGGAGCGGCGATGGCCGGGGCGACCGCGTACGTGACGCTACGCCTGTACGTCCGGCGGTAACCCGTGGCCAAGAAGCCGGGGGGCAAGGACGCCAAGAAGCAGGCCACCAAACAGATCGTTGCCTCGAACCGCAAAGCGCGGCATAACTATTCGATTCTCGACGTGTACGAGGCCGGGGTGGTGCTGCTGGGAACCGAGGTGAAGAGTCTGCGGGCCGGCCAGGCATCGCTGGTCGATGCGTTCGCCACCGTCGACGACGGTGAGGTGTGGCTGCGCAACATGCACATCCCGGAGTACCGGCACGGCAGCTGGACCAACCACGACCCGCGCCGCGCCCGCAAACTGCTGTTGCACCGACGCCAGATCGACATGCTGATCGGCAAGATCCGTGACGGAAACCTCACGCTGGTGCCGCTGTCGGTCTACTTCTTCGAAGGCAAGGTGAAAGTCGAACTGGCGCTGGCGCGCGGTAAGCAGGCCCACGACAAGCGCCAGGACCTGGCCCGCCGCGACGCCCAGCGCGAGGTGACCCGGGCGCTGGGACGCCGCGCCAAGGGTATGACCTGATCGGTTCGGCGCTGGCGCTGGTAGCGGCGGCCGGCTTCGGGACGGGCGACTTCCTCGGCGGCCTCGCGTCGCGGCGGGTCTCGCCGCTGCGGGTGCTGCTGGTCTCCACCCCGTTGGCGTTGGTGGGACTGACGGCGACCGCGGTTGCGACCGGTGGACCGATCCATCCGGGCGCTGTCGGCTGGGGTGCGGCCTGCGGTCTGGCGTTGGGGGTGGCCAGTTGGTGGTTCTACGCGGCACTGAGATCCGGCCCCATCTCGGTGGTTTCGCCGCTGTCGGCGGTTGTGACAGCCGGGGTGCCGGTCACGGCCGGCCTGATCCGGGGTGAGCGGCCCGGCCTGGTTGCCAGCGTCGGCATCGTGCTGGCGCTGGTGGCGGTGGTCCTGGTAAGCCGGGAAGTCACCGACGAGGACGTAAGACCGCACCGGTTCACCCCGAAGGTGGCGTGGCTGACGATCGGCGCCGGAGTGGGATTCGGGCTGAACTTCGTGTTCATCGAGAAGGCGCCGGTCGAGTCCGTGTTGTGGCCGCTGATGTTTGCCAGGTTGGCGGCTACCGTGGTGGTCATCATCATCGCGGCGGCCGCCGGGGACCTGCGACTACCGTCGGGAACGCCGATGAAGCTGTCGCTGACGGCCGGGATGATGGATGTCGGTGCGAACGTCGCCATGTTGCTGGCGTTGCGGAATTCGTCGCTGTCGCTGGGTGGCATGCTAATTTCGCTGTTCCCGGTGGTCACCGTGCTGCTGGCCATCGCGGTGCTGCGTGAGCGGGTGCATCCCTGGCAGGTGGTCGGCATGGCGGCGGCGGTCGTCTCGGTGGCGATGATCACCGCGGGGTAGCGGTGTCCCAGGGCGTTAGGACCCTGGGCCCCGGGGCTCCGGGAAGAAATTGTCGCGGCCTGTCGTTACACACCGGTACCATGGGTTATCTCGTCCAACCGGCGAGGTACCGCAGCGAACAAGGACAGGGGGCTGAAAGGTTTCGACTTCGCGCGTCGAATCAAGGGAAGCGTGCCGGTGCAGGCAGGAGACCACCGTAAGCGTCGCTGTAACCAAGTAAGCGCCAAGGTTGCACTTACTCCGGCTAAGGTCGCTCTCCAGAGCGACTTCGCCCTCGCTGCCTAAGCGACGGCGGGCCTGTCAGACCGGGACCTCCCTCGGCCCGGACCCTGGCATCGACTAGAGGGATCCACCGATACGTCCGGTCGCGGGATTTATCGGGACACCAACAGCGACTGGGATCGTCATCTCGGCTAGTTCGCGTGACCGGGAGATCCGAGTAGAGGCATAGCGAACTGCGCACGGAGAAGCCTTGAGGGAATGCCGTAGGACCCGGGTTCGATTCCCGGCAGCTCCACAGCTAGGCAGCCGGCCAGAGCGACAAGCTCTGGCCGGCTTTCCTTTTCCGGGCCGAACAGCGCTCAGTCGTTAACCTTATCTTCGACACCACCCCAGGTCTCGGGTAGCAGCGGTATCACCGGCCCGGCCCCGAACCCGTCGTCACGCAATCGGATCAGTCCCGTCGACCGGGCAGCGGCGCGTTCCGCGGTTCCGGTGAAGCCCAGCGGACCGGCGCCGGTTTCGGAGCTGCCGGTGGCCGGATCGACGGGTGGTGCTGCGAACTCGGGGTCCATCACCATGGTGGCGTCGGCGTGCTCCTTCATCGCAGCGCGTCGG
>NZ_QMEX01000071.1 GCF_003284925.1 Mycolicibacter senuensis | reverse complement strand
CAGTCGAAGTCGCCCGCTCCGGCCGCCGACGCCGAGGTCCAGGTGTTGCGCGGGGCCGCCGCCGCGGTGGTCAAGAACATGGCCACCTCGCTGGCGGTGCCCACGGCCACCAGCGTGCGTGCCATTCCGGCCAAGCTGATGATCGACAACCGCATCGTCATCAACAACCAGCTCAAGCGCACCCGTGGCGGCAAGATCTCGTTCACCCACCTGCTGGGGTATGCGCTCGTGCAGGCGGTCAAGCAGTTCCCCAACATGAACCGGCACTTCGCCGAGATCGACGGCAAGCCCAACGCCGTCACTCCGGCACACACCAATCTGGGGCTCGCGATCGACCTGCACGGCAAGGACGGCAAGCGCTCCCTGGTGGTGGCCGGTATCAAGGAGGCGGAGTCGCTGCGTTTCGCGCAGTTCGTCGCCGCCTACGAAGACATCGTGCGCCGCGCCCGTGACGGCAAGCTGACCGCCGAGGACTTCGCCGGCGTGACGATCTCGCTGACCAACCCCGGAACCATCGGCACCGTGCACTCGGTGCCCCGGCTGATGGCCGGCCAAGGGGCGATCATCGGCGTCGGCGCCATGGAGTATCCCGCCGAATTCCAGGGGGCCAGCGAGCAGCGCATCGCCGAACTCGGGGTGGGCAAGCTGATCACGCTGACCTCGACCTATGACCACCGCATCATCCAGGGCGCGGAATCGGGTGACTTCCTGCGCACCGTGCACGAGTTGCTGCTCTCCGACGCGTTCTGGGACGAGATCTTCTTCGAGCTGTCCATCCCCTATGAGCCGGTGCGGTGGCGCACCGACAACCCGGACTCGGTGGTCGACAAGAACGCCCGCGTCGTCGAGTTGATCGCCGCCTACCGCAACCGCGGTCACCTGATGGCCGACGTCGACCCGCTGCGGCTGGACAACACCCGGTTCCGCAGCCACCCCGACCTGGACGTGCTGACCCACGGTCTGACGCTGTGGGATCTGGACCGGGAGTTCAAGGTCGAGGGCCTGCCCGGCGGCGACTTCCGCAAGCTGCGCGAGATCCTCTCGGTGCTGCGCGATGCCTACTGCCGCCACGTCGGCGTGGAGTACACCCACATCCTCGAGCCCGAACAGCAGCAGTGGCTGCAGGAGCGCGTCGAGGTCAAACACATCAAACCGACTGTGGCGCAGCAGAAGTACATCCTGAGCAAGCTGAATGCCGCCGAGGCGTTCGAGAGCTTCCTGCAGACCAAGTACGTCGGGCAGAAGCGGTTCAGCCTGGAGGGCGCCGAGTCGGTGATCCCGATGATGGACGCGGCGATCGACCAGTGCGCCGAGTACGGGCTCGACGAGGTGGTCATCGGTATGCCCCACCGCGGCCGGCTCAACGTGCTGGCCAACATCGTCGGCAAGCCTTATTCGCAGATCTTCACCGAGTTCGAAGGCAACCTCAACCCGGCCGAGGCGCACGGTTCCGGCGACGTCAAGTATCACCTGGGTTCCACCGGCGTATACCTGCAGATGTTCGGCGACAACGATATTCAGGTCTCGCTGACGGCCAACCCATCACACCTGGAGGCCGTCGACCCGGTACTGGAAGGACTGGTGCGGGCCCGCCAGGACCTGCTGGATCGCGGCTCCGCGGACAACGGCGAACGGCCGGCGTTCTCGGTGGTGCCGATGATGCTGCACGGCGACGCCGCATTCGCCGGCCAGGGTGTGGTGGCCGAAACGCTGAACATGGCGATGCTGCCGGGCTACCGGGTCGGCGGCACCATCCACATCATCGTCAACAACCAGATCGGGTTCACCACCGCACCGGACCACTCCCGTTCCAGCGAGTACTGCACCGATGTCGCCAAGATGATCGGGGCGCCGATCTTCCACGTCAACGGCGACGACCCGGAGGCATGCGACTGGGTGGCCCGGCTGGCGGTGGACTTCCGGCAGAAGTTCCACAAGGACGTCGTCATCGACATGCTGTGCTACCGCCGCCGCGGGCACAACGAGGGCGATGACCCTTCGATGACCAACCCCTACATGTACGACGTGATCGGCACCAAGCGCGGTGTGCGCAAGAGCTACACCGAAGACCTGATCGGCCGTGGCGACATCTCGATGAAGGAGGCCGAGGACGCACTGCGCGACTACCACGGCCAACTGGAGCGGGTGTTCAACGAGATCCGTGAGCTGGAGAAGCACGCCGCGCAGCCCAGCGAGTCGGTCGAGTCCGAACAGCAGGTGCCGCGCGGGCTGAACACCGCGGTGGACAAGGCGATGCTGGCCCGCATCGGCGAGGCGTTCATGTCGATTCCCGAGGGCTTCACCGTGCACCCGCGGGTGTTGCCGGTGCTCGAGCGGCGCAAGGAGATGGCCTACGAGGGCAAGGTCGACTGGGCGTTCGCCGAACTGCTGGCGCTGGGTTCGCTGGTGGCCGAGGGCAAGCTGGTGCGGCTGTCGGGACAGGACACTCGCCGCGGCACCTTCTCGCAGCGGCACTCGGTGATCATCGACCACACCAACGGCGCGGAGTTCAGCCCGTTGCAGCTGCTGGCCACCACCCCCGACGGCACCCCGAGCGGCGGCAAGTTCCTGGTCTACGACTCGCCGCTGTCGGAGTTCGCCGCGGTCGGCTTCGAATACGGCTACACCGTCGGCAACCCCGAGGCGATGGTGCTGTGGGAGGCGCAGTTCGGCGACTTCGTCAACGGCGCGCAGTCGATCATCGACGAGTTCATCAGCTCCGGCGAGGCCAAATGGGGCCAGCTGTCCAACGTAGTGCTGCTGCTGCCGCACGGCCATGAGGGCCAGGGCCCCGACCACACCTCCGGGCGCATCGAGCGCTTCCTGCAGCTGTGGGCGGAGGGCTCGATGACCATCGCGATGCCCTCGACCCCGTCGAACTACTTCCATCTGCTGCGCCGGCACGCGCTCGACGGGATCCAGCGGCCGCTGATCGTGTTCACCCCGAAGTCGATGCTGCGCAACAAGGCGGTGGTCAGCGACATCAAGGACTTCACCGACGTCAAGTTCCGCTCGGTGCTCGAAGAGCCCACCTACGGCGACGGTGAGGGCGACCGCAACAAGGTCACCCGGGTGCTGCTGACCAGCGGCAAGCTCTACTACGAGTTGGCGGCCCGCAAGGCCAAGGACGGCCGTGAGGACATCGCCTTGGTGCGGATCGAGCAGCTGGCCCCGCTGCCCAAGCGGCGCCTGGCCGCCACCTTGGACCGCTACCCCAACGCCGAGCAGTTCTTCTGGGTGCAGGAGGAGCCGGCCAACCAGGGGGCATGGCCCCGGTTCGGCCTGGAGCTACCGGAGTTGCTGCCCGAGAAGCTCACCGGTATCAAACGGATCTCGCGGCGGGCGATGTCCGCGCCGTCGTCGGGTTCGTCGAAGGTGCACGCCGTCGAGCAGCAGGAGATCATCGACGAGGCGTTCGGCTGAGCGTTCGGCTGACCCCCTTCCCCGCGAGCGTGCGGGTCTGTACGTCGAAACGCGGCGTGTCGCGTACAACTCTGCACGCTCGCCGGGGCGCTGAAGCCGGTACCGCCGGTACCGGATAGGCTCTGATGGTCAACCGACCGCGGGGAGGACACATGCAGGGATTCGCCGGGAAAGTCGCCGTCGTCACCGGCGCCGGCTCGGGGATCGGCCGTGCGCTGGCCGTCGAGCTGGCCCGCGCCGGCGCGCAGCTGGCGATCAGCGATGTCGACACCGAAGGCCTGGCGCAGACCGAGCAACGGTTGACCGCGCTGGGCGTGCGGGTCAAGGCCGACCGGCTCGACGTCACCGAGCGCGAGGTGTTCATCGGCTACGCCGAGGAGGTCAAAGACCACTTCGGCAAGGTCAACCAGATCTACAACAACGCCGGGATCGCGTTCAGCGGCGACGTCGAGGTCAGCGAGTTCAAGGACATCGAGCGGGTGATGGACGTCGACTTCTGGGGTGTGGTCAACGGCACCAAAGCCTTCCTGCCGCACCTGATCGCCTCCGGCGACGGCCACGTCATCAACATCTCCAGCCTGTTCGGGCTGCTGTCGATGCCCGGACAGGCCGCCTACAACGCGGCCAAATTCGCGGTCCGCGGCTTCACCGAGGCGCTGCATCAGGAGATGGCCATCGCCAAGCACCCGGTCAAGGTCACCACGGTGCATCCCGGCGGCATCAAGACCGCGATCGCCCGCAACGCCACCACCGTCGAAGGAGTGGACCACGCGGCAATGGCCGACTTCTTCGACCGCCGGCTGGCCTCCACCAGTGCGGAAGAGGCCGCCCGGGTGATCCTCGACGGGGTGAGCAAGAACCGGGCCCGGGTGCTCATCGGCAACGACGCGCGGGCACTCGACCTGCTCGTGCGGCTCACCGGCTCGCGCTACCAGCGGCTGTTCTCGTTCGTCATTCCCCGTTTCGCGCCCCGGTAGGGTTCGCGGCCCGGTCGTTTTTCGCGGCGCTACCGCCCGAGCGGATGCTCCTCCAGGAAGGCATCCACGACCGACTGCGGGTCGGCGCCGTGGGCCACCCGCCGGCGCATATCGGTCAGGGCTTCGGTATCCAGCACACCGGCGACCTGATTGATCGCCAGCAGTTGGGATTCGGTCAGCTCGTTGCGCCGATACAGCGGAACCACATTCTCGGCGCGCACCAACGCCGGCCTGCCATCGGTGAGCAGCACGGTGCCCTCGTCCGGCGTCGACGGATTGGCCGTACTGGTCCATGCCGCGGTGATCTGACGGTCGCGCAGCGCAGCGAACAACGCTGAGCTATCGGGGAATTCGCGCAATCTGGGCAACCTGCACCGCCCCACCGCCGCCGGCGCCCGCACCCCGGCGACCGCGCCGACGACCAACCCGGAGCAGTGCCGCACCAGCGCGGACAGCTCGGTTCCGCCCCACGCGTCGGCCGTGGCCTTCGTCACGGCCAACGCCGGTTTGTCAGCCGCGGTCATGGCGTAGTCACCGAGCGCAAGCCCCTCCGGCAGCGCACCGGCCAACGCCCAGTAGACCTGCCGGTCGGAGCGCGCCGTGGAGTCGGGGGCGAACACCGCCAGCAGGCGGCCGGTGAAACCGGGAACCAGGGTCAACTGCCCGGCGTCGAGCGCCGCGACCGGATCGGCCACCGATTCGATGCGCACCGCGGCTCCGGCACCGCGCAGGGCGCTCGCGTACAGCTGCGCCAAAACCTGCGATTGCGGGTCCGGCGCGGTCCCCACGCCCAGCGGCGCCGGCCCCGGGCGATCAGCACAACCGGCGAGCAGCAGGGCGGTGATCAGTACCAGCGCCAACCGGCGCAGCTGATGTCTCGGCAGCCGCGGCACCGTGCGCTCAGGACGACGAACCGGCGGCCGCTGCGACCGCTGCCGCAACGGCCGGTTCGACACGCGGGTCCAGCGGGCTCGGCACGACCCGCTCCGGTGCCAGGTCGTCGGCGACCACGGAGTAAATCGCCTCCGCGGCAGCCAATTTCATCTCTTCGCTGATGCGTTCGGCACCGGCGTCCAGCGCCCCGCGGAATACGCCGGGGAAGGCCAGCACGTTGTTGATCTGGTTGGGGAAATCACTGCGGCCGGTCGCCACCACCGCCGCATACTTGGCGGCCAGGTCGGGGTGGATCTCCGGGTCGGGGTTGGACAGTGCGAACACCACCCCGCCCGGGTTCATCGACGCGATCAACTCCTCGGGGACCACCCCTCCGGAGGCACCCAGGAACACGTCGGCGCCGACCAGCGCCTCGGCAAGACCACCGGTGCGGCCGCCGGGGTTGGTGCGCTGCGCCAGCTCGGTCTTGACGTCGTTCATGTCGGTACGTTCCGGATGCAGCACGCCCTGCGAATCGAGCACGATCATCTCCGAAATACCCACCGACATCAGGATGTTGGCGCATGCCACGCCCGCGGCGCCGGCACCGGAGACCACCACCCGCAGCGACGAGATGTCGCGTCCGAGCACCTTGGCCGCACCCATCAGCGCCGCCAGTGCCACGATCGCGGTGCCGTGCTGATCGTCGTGCATTACCGGGCAGTCCAGCGCCTCGATCACCCGGCGCTCGATCTCGAAGCACCGCGGCGCGGAGATGTCCTCCAGGTTGACCGCCCCGAACGACGGACGCAGCCGCACCAGCGTGTCGACGATCTCGTCGGGATCCTTGGTGTCCAATACGATGGGAATGGAGTCCAGGCCGGCGAACGTCTTGAACAGCGCGGCCTTGCCCTCCATCACCGGCAGCGACGCCGACGGACCGAGATCACCCAGCCCGAGCACCGAAGTACCGTCGCTGACCACCGCCACCAGCCGGTGCGCCCAGGTGTAGCGGGCAGCCAGGGTGTGGTCTGCGGCGATGGCGCGGCTGACCTGCGCCACCCCGGGCGTGTAGGCGATCGACAGCGCGCGCTGGCTGTCCAGCGGGGCTTTCAAGTCGACCGAGATCTTTCCGCCCATGTGGGCTTCGAAGATCTCTTCGTCTCCAATGACAATCAGCGAGTTGTCCACCGTGTTCGCAAGGTTCTCAGGCATCGAGTCCAGGGTACTGCGCCGGCGAATCTCGACCGGCGACGGCCGGTGCCCGTGGGCGCCGGCCGTGCTCAGATCAGGCCCAGTCCCTTGACGGCCTCGCGCTCTTCGGCCAGCTCAGCGGTGGAGGCATCGATCCGGCCGCGGGAGAAGTCGTCGATGTCCAGGCCACCCACGATGCTCCAGTTGCCGCCGGAGGTGGTGACCGGGAACGAGGAGATCAGGCCCTCGGGCACCCCATAGGAGCCGTCGGAGACCACCGCCATCGACACCCAGTCCCCGTCGGGGCTGCCCAGCAGCCAGTCCCGGGCGGCATCGACGGTGGCCGATGCCGCCGAGGCGGCCGACGAGGCGCCGCGGGCGTCGATGATCGCCGCGCCGCGCTTGGCGACGGTGGGGATGAAGTCGTTCTCGATCCAGGCCTGGTCGTTGACGACCTCGGCGGCGTTGCGGCCGCCGACCTCGGCGTGGAACAGGTCCGGGTACTGGCTGGCCGAGTGGTTGCCCCAGATCGTCATCTTCTTGACGTCGGTCACCTTGGCGCCGGTCTTGGCCGCCAGCTGCGAGATCGCCCGGTTGTGGTCCAGGCGGGTCAGCGCGGAGAACCGCTCCTTGGGGATGTCGGGGGCGTTGGTCATCGCGATCAGCGCGTTGGTGTTGGCCGGGTTGCCGGTGACACCCACCCGGATGTCGGAGGCCGCGACCGCGTTGAGCGCCTTGCCCTGCGCGGTGAAGATCGCACCGTTGGCCTCGAGCAGGTCGCTGCGCTCCATGCCCGGCCCGCGCGGGCGGGCGCCGACCAGCAGCGCCAGGTTGGCGCCGTCGAAGATCTTGTTGGCATCCGAGCCGATCTGCACGCCGGCCAGCAGCGGGAAGGCACAGTCGTCGAGCTCCATCACCACACCCTCGAGCGCCTTGAGCGCGGGCTCGATCTCCAGCAGCCGCAGTTCGATCGGCCGATCAGGGCCCAGCAACGAGCCACTGGCCAGGCGGAAAAGCAGGCTGTAGCCGATCTGGCCGGCGGCGCCGGTGACGGCAACCTTGAGTGGGGTTGTGCTCACGTCAAGTGCTCCTCGAACGGGTTCGGCATGGTCTGGATTGGTCCGCGTCGAAACTAGCGCACCGGCGCGGGCCCGAAAACTCCGGACCCCGCGGCGACCGCGCTGACCGGTCACTTTGGGTTCGGGCGCGTAACATTTGACCGGCTCATGCGCCGGGAGGGAGGGCTGCCATGACGGCGTTGCGAGGCCCGGTTCCGCGGGTGCTGGTCGACTGCGGCGTCTACGACGAAGGTGACCGGGTTTCCGGCGACTTCACGCCCGCCGGTGCGATGGCCAGGGTGCGCGAGATCGAGGCGAGCGGCCGGGACGGGTTCGTCTGGGTGGGCCTGCACGAACCCGACGAGTCCCAGATGCAGGCGGTGGCGGCCACGTTCGACCTGCACGAGCTGACCGTCGAGGACGCCGTGCACGCCCACCAGCGGCCGAAGCTGGAACGCTACGACGAGACGCTGTTCCTGGTGCTCAAGACCGTCAATTACGTCCCGCACGAATCGGTGGGGCTGCCGCGACAGATCGTCGAAACCGGCGAGATCATGATCTTCGTCGGCAAGAACTTCGTCGTCACCGTCCGGCACGGTGAACACAGCGGACTGTCCGAGGTCCGCAAGCGCATGGACGCCGACCCCGAGCATCTGCGGCTGGGCCCGTACGCGGTGATGCACGCCATCGCCGACTATGTGGTCGACCGCTACGTCGAGGTGACCAACCTGATGGAGACCGACATCGACACCATTGAAGAGGTGGCGTTCGCACCGGGCACCCGCACCGACGTCGAGCCGATCTACCAGATCAAGCGTGAAGTCGTCGAACTGCGGCGCGCGGTGGCACCGTTGTCGGTCCCGTTCCAGCGGATGCAGACCGACTACAAGGATCTGATCTCCAAAGAGGTGCGGCGCTACCTTCGTGACGTCGCCGACCACCAGACCCGCGCCGCCGAACAGATCGCCAGCTACGACGAGATGCTGAGTTCGCTGGTGCAGGCGGCGCTGGCGCGGGTGGGGATGCAGCAGAACACCGATATGCGCAAGATGTCGGCCTGGGCCGGCATCATCGCGGTGCCCACCATGATCGCCGGCATCTACGGGATGAACTTCGACCACATGCCCGCGCTGCACTGGACGTTCAGTTATCCGGCGGTGCTGCTGGGGATGGCCGGCATCAGCACAGTGCTCTATCGCGCGTTCCGCCGCAACGGCTGGCTCTGACCTCCCCGGCGAGCGTGCGTGTTTGCACGCCGACACGCCGCGAAATGCCGTACATCGGCGCACACTCAGCGGGTGCGTGGACCCGCTTACCCCGTACTCCGGTGCGGCCATGCAGCCCAAAAGGACAACGGTGAACGCGCACAACGGGTTCCGGAACGTCACCTCCGGCCGTCAAAGTCACGCCACCGCCTGTCACGAACGTGCGCAGTTGTACGGAAAAACCGGCGTGTCGCCGTACAAACACGCCCGCTCGCGGCAAAAAAGGGGGACCCGGTACTAGCGGGGCTGGGAGGCGGGGCGGTCCGGGTCGAGCACATCCACCCCGTCGGCGCGCCAGGCCTCGCGCATCGCGTCGGCGCCCTTGAGCCGCACCCAGGCCGCCTCGGTCGCGGTGATCGGGATGGCCGACAAGAACCGCACCGGCTCGCGCGGTGCCGCCAGCGCCAACTCGGCGATGTCGCTCTCGCCCAGCAGCATCGCGGTGAACGGCACGCCGCCGGACTGCCGGGTCCACAGCGGACCGCCCAGGTCCATCAGCGCGTCCGCCGCCAGCACCACGCCCTCCACGACCGGCGCGGCGGCCACCATCGCCAGGCTGCGCGCCAGCCCGGCATCAGAACCCGAGATCCGCAGCCGCAGCACGACCTCGGCGCGCGGACCGTGCACCGGGTCGGCCAACACCTGACCGGGGTCGCCCATCGGGTGCCGCGAACAGCCCACCGAGACGTAATGCACCATCCGGTCGGGCCCGGGCCCGAACCGCAGCACCTCGATGGGCTCGACGCCCAAAAACGTCACCCGCGCGGCGCCGGGTTCCGAAGCGATGCCCGCCGCCGCGTAGTGCGCTTTCAGGTGCGCCCGCACCCGTTCCAGGTCGTCGCTCACCGTTCGGTCGGCGGGACGGTCAGGTTCAGCCCGGACTCGGCGTCGAACACCACCACTTTGGCCGCGTCCAGGGCCAGCTCGACCGGCTGCCCGCCGGCGGCTTTCGACGCGGCGGGAACCCGCGCCACCAGACCGTTTTCGGTCGACGTGCCGGCGGCTTCGTTCGGGGTGAAGTACAGGTACTTGTCGGCGCCCAGCGATTCGACCAGATCGACGCGCGCGGAGAAGGTCACCGCCCGGGCACGCTCGGCGTCGTCGAGCAGTCCGGCGTCGCCGAGATGTTCGGGCCGCACGCCGATGACGACGTCGTTGTGGGATCCGGGATGTCGACCGATGGTGTCGCGGACCTCCGCGGCCAGCGGCACCTCACCGAACGCCAGTCGCGCACCGGTCGAGGTCAGCGCGCCGGGGAAGAAGTTCATCGCCGGCGAGCCGACGAAGCCCGCGACGAACAGGTTGGCGGGCCGCTCGTAGAGCTCATCGGGGGTGCCGATCTGTTGGGCGATCCCGCCGTGCATCACCACCACCCGGTCGCCGAGCGTCATCGCCTCGGTCTGATCGTGGGTGACGTAGACGGTGGTGGTGCCCAGCCGGCGCTGCAGCCGGGCGATCTCGCTGCGCATCTGCACCCGCAGCTTGGCGTCCAGGTTCGACAGCGGCTCGTCCATCAGAAACGCCTTGGGGTGCCGCACGATCGCCCGTCCCATCGCGACCCGCTGGCGCTGCCCACCGGACAGCTGCGACGGCTTGCGATCCAGCAGCTCCGTCAGGTCAAGGATTTTCGCGACTTCGGCGACCTTCTCAGCGATCTGCGGCTTCTTCATCTTGGCCAGGGTCAGCGGAAAAGCGATGTTGCCCCGCACCGTCATGTGCGGGTAGAGGGCGTAGGACTGGAACACCATCGCGATGTCGCGGTCCTTGGGGGCGCGCTCATTGACCCGCTCACCACCGATGCGCAGTTCCCCCGACGAGATCTCCTCCAGGCCGGCGATCATGTTCAGCGTGGTGGATTTTCCGCAGCCGGACGGTCCCACCAGGATGATGAACTCGCCGTCGGCGATCCTCAGCGACAGGTCCTTCACCGCCACGGCGCCGTCGGGGTAGCTCTTGGTGATGTGGAGGAGTTCGATCTCTGCCATCGGCCTATCCCTTCACCGCGCCGGAGGTCAGTCCCGCCACGATCCGTCGTTGGAAGATTAGAACAAAGACGATGATCGGCACCGTGATCACCATCGCGCCGGCGGCGATGGAGCCGGTCGGTTCCTCGAATTGCGAACTGCCGGTGAAGTTCGCGATGGCCACCGGCGCGGTGATGGACGCCTTGGTCGCCGTCAGCGACAACGCCAGCAGCAGGTCATTCCATGCGAAGATGAACACCAGGATCGCCGCGGTGACGATTCCCGGCGCCGCCAGTGGCGCGATCACCTTGCGGAACGCCTGACCCGGGGTGGCGCCGTCCATCTTGGCGGCCTTCTCCAGGTCCCACGGGATCTCGGAGAAGAACGCCGAGAGCGTGTAGATCGCCAGCGGCAGCGCAAAGGTGATGTAGGGGATGATCAGTCCCGGCCAGGTGTCGAACAGCCCGATAGCCCGTTCGATGTTGAAAATCGGTGTCACCAACGATATCTGGGGGAACATCGCGATGAGCAGCGCCGCCCCCACCAGCAGCCGCTTGCCGGAAAAGTCCAGCCGGGCCACCGCGTAGGCGGCCATCGCACCGATCACCACCGCGATCACGGTGGTGATCAGGCCGATGCCGACCGAGTTGATCAACGCCGACCCGAACACATCGCCGGCGAAGATGCCGCGGTAGTTGTCGAGGGTCACCGACGACGGGATCAGCTTGCCGTCCTTCACCGTTGACGTCGGCTTGAGCGACAGCGAGAAGATCCACAGCACCGGCACCAGCGCGTAGGCAACCACGGCCACGTCGATGATCAGCCACGCCGCGCGGCGTCGAACGTCGGTCATTTCTGTTCCGATCCCGGCGCCGCGGCACCGAACACCTTGACGAACAGCACCGCGATCAGCGCCACGCAAACGAAGATCAGCACCGAGATCGCCGAGCCCAGGCCGACGTTGAAGCCCTTGAACAGGTTGTTGTAACCCAGGATCGACACCGAGCCGGTGTTGTTGGAGCCGTTGGTGAGCACGTAGATGTTGTCGAAGATCCGGAACGCGTCGAGCGTGCGGAACAACAACGCCACCAGGATGGCCGGTTTCATCATCGGCAGGATGACGCTGACCAGACGCCGCCAGGCCCCGGCGCCGTCGACCTGTGCCGCCTTGAGCAGATCGTCGGGCACCAGCGCCAGCCCGGCCAGCAGCAGCAGCGCCATGAACGGAGTCGTCTTCCACACCTCGGCGAGGATCACGATCCCCAGCGACGGCAGCTGCTGGGTCAGCGGCGCACTACCGGCGGGCAACAGGTTCGCCAGATAACCGGTGCCCGGTGTCCAGGCGTAGTACCAGCTGTAGGCCGCGGCCACCGTGACAATGCCGTAGGGCACCAGTACCGCGGTGCGCACCATGCCTTTGGCGAACAGGCTGCGGTGCATCACCAGTGCCAGCGCAAGACCCAGGACGAATTCGATGGCCACCGAGACGACGGTGATGCCCAGCGTCACCGCGAACGCCGTCCACCAGTACGAGTCGGTCAGGGTGGTCTGGTAGTTGGCCAGGCCGACGAAGGCGGTGTCGTCGGGGGTGGCCAGGTTGTAGCGCAGCAGGCTCAGCCAGATCGCATACCCGATCGGATAGGCCGTCACGGCCAGCATCAGCACCACCGCCGGGGCGACGAGCAGCAACGCCAGCCGCCGCTGCGACCGCTCGTCGGCGCGGGACGTCATAGCGCACCGCTCACGGGATCAGCCCCTTGCCGTCGATGGCCTTGCGCACCTGCACGGTGAGCTCGTCGGCGGTGCGCTCCGGGTCGATGGCGGTGATCGGCGCCAGCGTCGCCGATATCCGGGTCGACACCGCCTGGTAGACCGGCGTGGCAGGGCGCACCGCCGCTTCGGTGAGCTGGTCGCGAATCAGGTTGTGGTGCGGGTATTTCTCCTGCAGCTGCGGATCGGAGTACAGCGAGGCGCGCACCGGGGGCAGCCCACCGTCAATCGCAAGGTACTTCTGGTTGGCGACGTCGCGCAGGCATCGCACCGCATCGAATGCCTCGGCGCGGTGCCGGGTGGTGCGGGCCACCGCCAGGTTCATCCCGCCGAGCGTGACCTTGGCCGGCCGCTCGGGCGACACCGCCGGATACGGTGCGAACCCGAGCACGTCGCGACTGGCCTCGTAGGCCAGCCGGTACTGGGCGTCGCTGGGGGCGAACATGCCGAGGTCGTTGATGCTGCCGGCCAGATCGGCACGCCGGTCCAGCGGCAGGAACCCGACGCCGCCCTTGACGGCGTTCTCCAGCATCGACGGCAGCACGAACGGCCAGTTGACCTCCAGTGCCGCCTTGCCCTGTTCGAACGCCAGCCGGGCGGTGCCCTCGTCACTCTGGGTGATCGACGGGTCAGCGCCCGGAGCGGTCGCCACCGCGCGCATGATGCGCAGCGCCGCAACGGTGGCGGCCCGATGCTCGGCGGTGTCGGTCAGGGTGACGGTCTTGCCGTCGTCGTCGAGCACCCGGCCGCCGGCACTTGCCAGCAGCGTGTTGAACCACACCACCAAGCCCTCGTACTGCTTGGCCTGCACCGCGATCCAGCTCGGCTCGCCGGCGGTACGCAATCGGCCCGCCTCGGCAACCATCTCGTCCCAGGTCGACGGCGCGGCATCCATCAGATCCGGCCGGTACCAAAGCAATTGGGTGTTGGTGATGATCGGGGCGGCATAGAGCCGCTGTTGCCAGCGGGCGGTCGCCAGCGGACCCGGCAGGGTGTCGGCGACGGCGTCGGCCTCGGCCTCACCGGCCGGGTCTTCCGACAGTGGCAACGCCCAGCCGGCCTCGGCGAACTCCGCGGTCCAGACCACATCCAGGCCCATGATGTCCAGCGTGCGGTCGTTGCCGGTGAGCCGGCGGGCCAGCTGCAGGCGCTGGTCGTCGGCGGCACGCGGCAGGCTGAACTGCTCGACGCGGTAGCGCCCACCGGACTGCTCGGTACAGCGCCGCGCCAGCACTTGGAACGTCGCGGTGTCGTTGGCCGGGGTGTACACGCTGACCACCAGGCCGTCGTCGTGCCCGGCCCAACCGCAGGCCGACCCGGAGGCGAGGGTCAGTGCCGCCAGCGCAACCGCGCCCAGCCGCCGAACGCGACCGCGCCGACTCGCCACGCCACCCGCCTCCTGTTGCCGTTCCGTGCCAGAACGGTAAGGCCGGTCGGCCGCGCTGTGCAACAACGCCGAGTCAGAGCGTCAGCTTCGCCAACAGATCCCGTCCCTGCTCGGCGCTCTGCGGGTCGCAGAGCACGTCGTAGCGACCCGCGACCAGCTGCATGGTCGAGCTGAAATCCCTTGTGCCGCGGGCCATCGCGTAGGGCACAGACGACGTGATCAGACCGAAGAACACACCGGCGATCAGGCCGGTCACCAACGCCTGTGCCGGGTTGTCGCTGAAGATGCCCAGCACCAGACCGATGAACAGACCCAGCCAGGCCCCGGTCAACACCCCGCCGCCGAGCACCTTGGGCCAGGTGAGCCGGCCGGTGACCCGTTCGACCTGCATCAGGTCGACGCCGACGATCGTCACCTGGTGCACCGGGAACTGTTGGTCGGACAGATAGTCCACCGCGCGCTGCGCCTCGGCGTAGGTGGGGTAAGCCCCGATCGGCCAACCTTTGGGCGGCGTGGGCAACCGGCCCACGTCTCGCCGACCCGCGGCCGCCGCACCGAGCGGATCGGGGGCCTGTCCGGACTGAAAAGGGCTGGTCATGGGGTTTCTCTCTCCTCGTTCCGGGATAGTTCCGGGGTGGCGGACCGGCACTCCGTGCGGGTCTGGCACCCGACGCATCCGCTAGGTTGAACAGCATGACAGCTCCCGGCGGGGATTCTGGCGAGAATCCACGACCCAATGCCGACCAACCCCGGCCCGAGGCGGGTGCGCCCGGGCCCGAACAGGGCGGCTGGGCCAACCCCTCGGGTTTCGATGGCTATCCTCCCCCACCGCCGGGTTACCCGCAGGGCCCTCCGCCCGGTTACCCGCCGAGCGGCTTTCCCCCACCCTCGGCCGCCGGCGGCTACCCGCCGCCGCCGACCGGCGGATTTCCGCCGCCGCCACCACCGGGCTACGGCGCGCCACCCGGCTACGGCCCGCCGGCCGACTATCCGGGCGTCGGCACGCCACCCGGTTACCCGCCGGCCTACGGCGCCCCGCCCGGCTATCCGCAGCAGGGCTACGGCACGCCGTATCCGGGCGGCTACTTCAATCCGGGCCAGCCGCAGAAGACGAACGTCTTGGCGGTCTGCTCCCTGGTGGTCGCGCTGCTGGGCCTGCTGTTCTGGCCGCTGGCCGTCGTCGGCGCCACGCTGGGCGTGATCGCCCTGGGCCAGATCAAGCGCACCGGTGAGGCCGGCCACGGCATGGCGGTGGCCGGCACCGCGGTCGGCGGCGCCGCGGTGGTCCTCTCGTTCGTCCTCGCGATGGTCGCCCTGCACTGAGCCCGGGCGGACGTCGGCGCCCAGTGGACATTTGACGACGCGACGTCGGCGTGTCGCGTCGTCAGATTGCCCCTCGCGGGCAGATCCGGGCAGATCTAGGCCGACGGCGGCTCGAACGGCGGTGCTTCACGGCGCATCCCGGCCGCCCGGCCCTTGCCGGCCACCACCAGCGCCATTTTGCGGCTGGCCTCGTCGAGCATCTCGTCGCCGAGCATCACCGCGCCGCGCGCCCCGCCGGCCTGCGAGGTGTGCCATGCATAGGCCTCCAGGATCAGCTCGGCATGGTCGTACTCGGCCTGCCGCGGACTGAAGATCTCGTTTCCCGCCGCGATCTGGTCGGGGTGCAGCACCCATTTGCCGTCAAAACCCAGGGCGGCCGAGCGCCCGGCCACCCGGCGGAACGCCTCGACGTCGCGAACCTTCAGGTAGGGCCCGTCGACGGCGGCGATCCCGTGGGCGCGCGCGGCGACCAGGATCGTCATCAGCACGTGGTGATAGGCGTCGCCCTCGGTGTAGCCCTCGGGCTGCTCGCCGACCTCCAGCGTGCGGGTGTTGAGGCTGGCCATCAGGTCGGCCGGGCCGAGCACCAGCGCCTGCACCCGTGGCACGGCGGCGATGGCGTTGATATTGGTCAGCCCGCGGGCGTCCTCGATCTGGGCGTCGATGCCGATCTGCCCGGCCGGCAGCCCGTGAACGGTCTCCAACTGGGTCAACAACAGATCCAGGGCCTGTACATGCGAAGCGTCGGACACCTTCGGCAGCACGACCACGTCAAGGCGGGCCCCGGCGGCGCCGACGGCCGAGACCACCTCGATCAGGTCGGCGTGCGTCCACGGCGTCGTCCAGTCGTTGACTCGCACGCCCAGCAGCGGCGCACTCCAGTCCGATGCCGCCAGCGCCTCGGCCACCCGGGCCCGGGCCTGCTCCTTGGCGGCCGGGGCGACGGCATCCTCCAGATCCAGGAAGATCTGGTCGGCGGGCAGGCCCTTGGCCTTGTCGATCATTTTCTGGCTGCTGCCCGGCACCGACAGACAGGTACGGCGGGGGCGATATGCGTTGGTCACCTAACCACTCCTACCCTTTCAACCATGGCGTCGAGCAACAGGGTTTACGCAGCGCGCCTGGCGCGGATGCTGGTGCTGGGCCCGTTCGGCGAATCCGTGGGACGGGTCCGCGACGTCGTCATCAGCATCAGCATCGTGCGTCAACAGCCGCGCGTTCTGGGCCTCGTCGTCGAACTGCCCACCCGCAGACGCATTTTCGTACCCATTCTCCGAGTCGCGGCGATCGAGCCCAATGCCGTCACCCTCAACACCGGAACCGTATCGCTGCGCAAGTTCACCCAGCGACCCGGTGAAGTGCTGGTGCTCGGACAGGTGCTGGACACCAAAGTCCGGGTCAACGACCCCGAACTGCCGGAGCTGGCCGGCGTCGACGTGGCGATCACCGACCTGGCCATCGAGCAGAGCCGCACCCGCGACTGGCTGGTTACGCGGATCGCGGTGCGCCACTCCCGGCGGCTGGGCCGCCGCGCCGCGGTGCACATCGTGGACTGGCACAACGTGCAGGGGCTGACCCCGTCCGCGCTGGCCATGCCCGGACAGGGCGTGGCGCAGTTGCTGCAGCAATTCGAGGGCTGGCGACCGATCGAGGTGGCCGACGCCATCCGCGAGCTGCCGCCCAAGCGGCGCTTCGAGGTGATCAACGCGCTGGACAACGGCCGCCTGGCCGACATCCTGCAGGAACTGCCCGAGGAGCGGCAGGCCGCGGTGCTGGGCCAGCTGGGCACCGAGCGGGCGGCCGACGTCCTGGAGGAGATGGATCCCGACGACGCCGCCGACCTGTTGGGGGCGATGAACCCCAATGACGCGGAGCTGCTGCTGGCCCGGATGGACCCCGACGACTCCGATCCGGTCCGCCGCCTGCTGGAGCACTCCCCCGACACCGCCGGCGGGTTGATGACCTCCAATCCGGTGGTGCTGACCGCCGACACCTCGGTCGCCGAGGCGCTGGCCCGGGTGCGCGACCCCGACCTGACCCCGGCATTGTCGTCGCTGGTGTTCGTGACACGCCCCCCGACCGCCACACCGACCGGCCACTACCTGGGCTGCGTGCCGCTGCAACGGCTGCTGCGGGTGCCGCCGGCCGACCTCATCGGCGGAATCGTCGACTCCGACCTGCCGGCGCTGAACGCCGAGGTCTCGCTGGCCGAGCTGACCCGCTATTTCGCCGCCTACAACCTGGTCTGCGGCCCGGTGCTCGACGAGCAGAATCACCTGCTGGGGGCGGTGACCGTCGACGACGTGCTGGATCACCTGCTACCGCATGACTGGCGCGAAACGCCCGAGCCGGACCTGGGACCCAAATTCGCCGGGAGGCCGTCGTGACCGACCGCTCGCCACTGCAGCGGCTCTCCACCCCGCGCACCTCGCGGTTGCCCAGCCTGCGGATGGACCCCGATGCGCTGGGCCGGTTCACCGAGTCGGTGGCACGCTTCTTCGGCACCGGGCGCTACCTGGCCATCCAGACCATCATGGTGGTCGGCTGGATTCTGCTGAACGTCTACGCGGTCAGCCTGAAGTGGGACCCCTACCCGTTCATCCTGCTCAACCTGGCGTTTTCCACCCAGGCGGCCTACGCCGCGCCGTTGATCCTGCTGGCCCAGAACCGGCAGGAGAACCGCGACCGGGTCAGCCTGGATGAAGACCGCCGGCGCGCCGCGCAGACCAAGGCCGACACCGAGTACCTGGCCCGCGAACTGGCGTCGTTGCGGTTGGCGGTCGGTGAGGTCCCCACCCGCGATTACCTGCACCATGAGCTCGAGCGGATCCGCGAACTGCTCGACGAATTGCGCCCCAAGCCCGACCCCGCCGACGGAGATTCCGCGACCGGCCGCCCGGTTTGACCTCGTGGCGGACCGGCATAACCGACACCGGCGGGACCGGTGTTGGGTATGGTGACCTAGTTCACGAAGCCAAGACGGTTTCATCAAGGCTTGATAACGGCGGACAAGGGGCGGTCGAGTGCCTACAGGGGGCGGCGCAGCCGAACACCCGTCGCGCGCGGCCAGATGGCGGCGGGCGGCGCGCGCCGCGTTGCGCCCGGCATTCGGCCTGACGTTCATCACCCCGCTGGTGTTCGCCGGTGCCGTGGGGGCGACTCCACGCTCCCCGTCGACGTCGCTTCCGCTGCGCAATGCCGCGGTAACACCGCTGGCAGCGGCCATCGACACCGCCTCGGGCCGCTCGTCGGGTCCGGCCGTCGTCGCGGTGCCGCGCCCGCAACCGAACCTGCACGTCGCCGCGGGCGCCCCGTCGGCGCCGCCGGCGGCGGTCGTCTACGCGCCGGGCACGTTGGGGATTCCCAAAACAGCGCTGGCGGCCTACCGCAATGCCGAGCACCAGATGGCCGTCGCCGCCCCGGGCTGCGGGGTCAGCTGGAATCTGCTGGCCGGGATCGGCCGCATCGAGTCCCAACACGCCAACGGCGGCGCCACCGATGCGCGCGGCACCGCGCTGCAGCCGATCTATGGGCCGTCACTGGACGGGACGCTGCCCGGAAACGAAGTCATCGTGGCCAGCAGTGGCCCCGGGCGGGTGGTCTACGCCCGTGCCATGGGGCCGATGCAGTTCCTGCCCGGAACCTGGGCGCGCTACGCCGCCGACGGCGACGGCGACGGCAAGGCCGACCCGCAGAACGTCTACGACGCGACGCTGGCGGCCGCACGGTACCTGTGCAGCGGCGGGCTCAACCTGCGCGAACACTCCCAGGTGCTGACCGCGATCCTGCGCTACAACAACTCGATGGCCTACGCGGAGAACGTGATGGGCTGGGCGGCGGCCTATGCCACCGGGGTGGCGCCGGTTGATCTGCCTCCGATCATCGGGCCTGCGCCGCCGATCGCCGACCTGCACCTGGAGCACCTGGAGCACCCCGAGGGGTTGGGGCCGGAGTCGCTGAGCATGCACGGCTTGTCGCCGGTCCACGAGACCGCCGGATCGTCGCTGATCAACCTGGGGCAGTCGTCGGGCGCCGACGGCCCGATGGCGAACCTGCCCTGGCTCGCGCCCTGGATGAACGCCACCGAGCAACAGCAGCAGCAGTTGCCACGCCCGTCGGCGGCCTGCCGGATGATCTGCCTGGAGCCGCAGGCTGCGGCACCGGGGGCGT
>NZ_QMEX01000070.1 GCF_003284925.1 Mycolicibacter senuensis | reverse complement strand
TCCGGGCCGCTGCGCCGAGGTGCTCGTCGGGGAGACCGTGATCGGTTATGCCGGGCAGCTGCACCCTGCCGTCGTCGAACGCTGCGGGCTGCCCAAGGGCACCTGCGCGGTCGAGTTGAACCTGGACGCCATGCCCATCGCGTCGTCGCTGCCCGCGCCGCGGGTATCGCCGTTCCCCGCGGTGTTCCAGGACGTCGCGCTGGTGGTCGACGAGAAGGTGACCGCCCAATCGGTGGCCGACGCGGTGCGCGCCGGCGCCGGCGCGCTGCTGGAAGACATCGCCTTGTTCGACGTCTACACCGGCCCGCAGGTCGCCGACGGTCGCAAGTCACTGGCGTTCGCGCTGCGCTTCCGCGCCGCCGATCGCACCCTGACCGAGGACGAGGCGAGCGCCGCCCGCGAGGCCGCGGTGGCCTGCGCCGCCGAGCGCGTCGGCGCCACCCTGCGGGGGTAACTTCCCTTCCCCCCTTTCCCCCTTTTCCCCCCTTTTCCCCTTTTCCCCCCCGAGCGTGCGTGTTTGCACACGGCGCGCCGCGATCAGGCGTACAAGTATGCACGCTCGCGGCCTATCGCGAACCCCGGTGCTCCGGCATGCTGAGAAGCGCCTGGCGTCACCAAGCGGGAACCTCGATGGGAGTTCGGCGCTATGAACGAACCCGAAACCTTTGACGTGGTCGTACTCGGGGCGGGACCGGTCGGGGAGAACGTCGCCGACCGCGCCCGGGCCGCCGGGCTGACGGTGGCGATCGTGGAGCGCGAACTCGCCGGTGGCGAATGTTCCTATTGGGCCTGCGTACCCAGCAAGGCGCTGCTGCGGCCGGTGCTCGCGCTGGCCGACGCCCGCCGTGTGGCCGGCGCTCGCGAAGCCGTCACCTCCCCGATCGACGCGGCGGGAGTGTTCGGCCGCCGCAACAACTTCGTGGGCGACTGGGACGACTCCGGGCAGGCCGACTGGATCAACGGCATCGGTGCGACGCTGGTGCGCGGGCACGGACGTCTCGACGGGCCACGACGGGTGGTGGTCACCACGTCCGGTGGTGACACCGTGAGGCTGGCCGCCCGCCATGCGGTGGTGATCTGCACCGGCACCCGCGCGGCACTCCCGGACCTGCCGGGGATGGCCGAAGCCCGGCCGTGGACCAATCGCGAAGCCACCGAAGCGATGTCGGTTCCCGGCCGGATCGCGGTCGTCGGCGCCGGCGGTGTGGGTGTCGAAATGGCCACCGCCTGGCAGGGTTTGGGCTCGGCCGTGACGATGCTGGTGCGCGGATCGCAGTTGTTGGCGCGCATGGAGCCGTTCGTCGGCGAGTACGTCGCGCGCGGGTTGGCCGAGGCGGGAGTCGATGTGCGAACAGGTGTTTCGGTGGCCCGCCTCGGGCGCGACGGTGACGGCCCGGTCCGATTGGAGTTGACCGACGGCAGCGAACTCGAAGTCGACGAGGTGCTGTTCGCGACGGGCCGCAGCCCGGCCACCGGCGACATCGGCCTGGATACCGTCGGCCTGAATCCCGGTGACTGGCTGCAGGTCGATGACACCTGCCGGGTGCAGGCCGTCGACGACGGGTGGCTGTACGCGTGCGGCGACGTCAATCACCGGGCGCTGCTGACCCACGAGGGCAAATACCAGGCACGCATCGCCGGCGACGCCATCGGCGCGCGAGCCACCGGCGCCCCACTGGACACCGCGGACTGGGGCGCCCATGCCGCCACCGCCGACCACCACGCGGTGCCGCAGGTGTTTTTCACCGACCCGGAGGCCGCCGCCGTGGGGCTCACCGCCGAGCAGGCGCAACAGGCCGGGCATCGGGTGCAGGTGGTGGATGTGGAGATCGGCGAGGCGGTGACCGGGGCCAAACTGCACGCCGACGGTTACCGTGGGCGCGCCTGCATGGTGGTCGATGCCGAGCATGACTGCCTGCTCGGCGCCACGTTCGTCGGCCCCGGTGTCGCCGATCTGCTGCACTCGGCCACCATCGCCGTCGCCGGGCGGGTGCCGGTGAGTCGGCTCTGGCACGCCGTGCCGTGCTTTCCGACGATCAGCGAGGTCTGGTTGCGGCTGCTGGAGGCCTACCGCGATTCCGCATCGGTGCAAGCGTCGAGCTGAGTGTCGGTCTGAGCCACCGATACCGTCGGCGGGCGTGCGCAAAAACGGTTCTGGCGACGGCGTGTCGGCCGGGGACCCGCCCGCTGGCCGGAGAAGAGACGTAATGGATTTGCGTATCATTGCATAACAATGCAAGACTGGTCGCATGGTTTCTGTGGCGGTAGCCGGTGCCAGTGGGTACGCCGGCGGTGAGATTCTGCGGCTGTTGCTGGGGCACCCAGCTTACGCGGACGGCCGATTGACGATCGGGGCGCTGACCGCCGCCGGCAACGCCGGCAGCACCATGGGCGAACAGCACCCGCATCTCATGCCGCTGGCCGACCGGATCCTCCAGCCCACCGAGGTCGACATCCTCGCCGGCCACGACGTGGTGTTTCTGGGCCTGCCGCACGGACATTCAGCAGTACTGGCCGAACAGCTCGGCGACGACACCCTGGTGGTGGACTGCGGCGCGGACTTCCGGCTGGACGACCCGACCGACTGGGAACGCTTCTACGGCACGTCGCACGCGGGCACCTGGCCCTACGGCCTGCCGGAACTGCCCGGGGCGCGCGAACAGCTCAAAGACGCCCGCCGGATCGCGGTGCCGGGCTGCTACCCGACGGCGGCGCTGCTGGCGCTGTTCCCGGCCGTCGCCGCCGGCCTGATCGAGCCGGACGTCTCCGTGGTCGCGGTCAGCGGCACCTCCGGCGCCGGCAAAGCCGCCAAGGTCGACCTGCTCGGCTCGGAGGTGATCGGCTCGGCGCGGGCCTACAACATCGCCGGCGCCCACCGGCACACCCCGGAGATCGGCCAGGGCCTGCGGGCGGTCACCCACCGTGACGTCACCGTCTCCTTCATCCCGGTGCTGATCCCGGCGTCGCGAGGCATCCTGGCCACCTGTACCGCCAAAACCACCACGCCGCTGCCCAAGCTGCGCGCCGCCTACGAAAAGGCCTACCAGGCAGAGCCGTTCGTTCGGCTGCTGCCGGAGGGCCAACTGCCCAAGACCGGCTCGGTGATCGGCAGTAACGCCGCGCACCTGGCGGTGGCCGTCGATGAGGACGCCTCGACGTTCATCGCGATCGCCGCGATCGACAACCTGGTCAAAGGCACCGGCGGCGCTGCGGTGCAGGCGATGAACCTGGCACTGGGCTGGCCGGAATCCGAAGGGCTCTCGACAGTGGGGGTCGCCCCGTGACGCGGATCCTGCGCGAACAGGGCGTGACGGCGCCGGCGGGCTTCCGGGCGGCCGGAATCGCCGCCGGTATCAAGGCTTCCGGGGCGCCGGACCTGGCACTGGTCTTCAACGAGGGACCCGACTACGCGGCCGCCGGAGTGTTCACCAGCAACCAGGTCAAGGCGGCCCCGGTGCTGTGGAGCCAACAGGTGCTCCAAAGTCGCCGGCTGCGGGCGGTGATCCTCAACTCCGGCGGCGCCAACGCCTGCACCGGCCCGGGCGGATTCCAAGACGCGCACGCCACCGCCGAGGCCGTCGCCGCCGCGTTGTCGGAGTGGGGCACCGAGACCGGAGCCGTCGAGGTGGCGGTCTGCTCCACCGGGCTTATCGGTGACCGGCTGCCGATGGACAAGCTGCTGGCCGGAGTCACCGACGTGGTACAGGAGATGGCCGGGGGACTGGTCGGCGGCGACGAGGCCGCCCGAGCGATCATGACGACCGACACCGTGCCCAAACAGGTTGCGCTGCACCATGACGACAACTGGACGCTGGGCGGGATGGCCAAAGGTGCCGGCATGCTGGCCCCGTCGCTGGCCACCATGCTGGTGGTGCTCACCACCGACGCCAAAGCCGACGCGGCCGCCCTCGACACCGCGCTGCGCCGCGCCGCCGCCCTGACCTTCGACCGCCTCGACATCGACGGCAGCTGCTCCACCAACGACACGGTGCTGTTGCTGTCCTCGGGTGCCAGCGAGGTCGCCCCCAGCCAGCACGATCTCGACGCCGCGGTGCTGGCCGCCTGCGAGGACCTGTGCGCCCAGCTGCAGGCCGACGCCGAAGGCGTCACCAAACGGATCGCGATCACCGTCACCGGCGCCGGCAACGACGACGACGCGCTGCTGGCGGCCCGGCTCGTCGCCCGCGACAGCCTGGTCAAGACCGCGCTGTTCGGCTCCGACCCCAACTGGGGCCGGGTGCTGGCCGCCGTCGGTATGGTGCCGTTCACCATCGATCCCGATCGGATCACGGTGTCCTTCAACGGGTCTCCGGTATTCAGCGACGGCCTGCCGATGCCGGGCGCCCGCGAAGTCGACCTGTCCGGCCCCGACATCGACGTCACCGTCGAACTGAACCTGGGCGGCGGGCACGCCACGGTGCGCACCACCGACCTGTCCCACGCCTACGTCGAAGAGAACTCTGCGTACAGCTCATGACCAGCACCGCGACCAAAGCCCAAGTTCTGGCCGAAGCACTGCCCTGGCTCAAGCAGCTGCACGGCAAGATCGTCGTCGTCAAATACGGCGGCAACGCCATGACCGACGACACCCTCAAGCACGCGTTCGCCGCCGACATGGCGTTCCTACGCAACTGCGGTATCCAGCCGGTGGTGGTCCACGGCGGCGGGCCGCAGATCAGCACCATGCTCTCCCGGCTCGGCATCGAAGGCGACTTCAAGGGCGGATTCCGGGTCACCACACCGGAAGTGCTCGACGTGGCGCGCATGGTGCTGTTCGGCCAGGTCGGCCGCGAACTCGTCGGGCTGATCAACGCCCACGGGCCCTATGCCGTCGGTATCACCGGTGAGGACGCCGCGCTGTTCACCGCGGTGCGACGCAGCGTCACCGTCGACGGCGTCGCCACCGACATCGGACTGGTCGGCGACGTCGACCAGGTCAACACCGCCGCGGTGCGGGATCTCATTGCCGCGGGCCGGATCCCGGTGGTGTCCACCCTTGCCCCCGATGCCGATGGCGTGGTGCACAACATCAACGCCGACACCGCCGCAGCAGCGCTGGCCGAAGCCCTGCAAGCCGAGAAACTGCTGATGCTCACCGACGTCGACGGCCTCTACACCGCCTGGCCCGACACCGATTCGCTGGTGAGCGAGATCGACACCGCGACATTGGCGCAGCTGTTGCCGACGCTGGAATCGGGCATGATCCCCAAAGTCGAAGCCTGCCTGCGCGCCGTGCGCGGCGGGGTGCCCAGCGCCCACATCATCGACGGCCGGGTCAAGCACTGCGTGCTCGTCGAGTTGTTCACCGACGCCGGCACCGGAACCAAGGTGGTGAACGCATGACCGCGCCGACGACGATGCAGAGCGGAGCCTGCGGAGCGATGAGGAGGAGTGGCGCCCGATGACATTGCAGGACCGCTGGTCTGCGGTGATGATGAACAACTACGGCACCCCGCCGCTGGCGCTGGTCAGCGGCCAGGGCGCGGTGGTGACCGACGAAGCAGGAAAGGACTACCTCGACCTGCTCGGCGGCATCGCCGTCAACCTGCTCGGCCACCGCCACCCCGCGGTGATCGAAGCCGTCACCACCCAGTTGAACACTCTGGGCCACACCTCGAACCTGTACGCGACCGAGCCGGGCATTGCGCTGGCCGAAGGCCTCGTCGACCAACTGGGTGCGCCGGCACGAGTGTTCTTCTGCAACTCCGGGGCCGAGGCCAACGAGGCGGCGTTCAAACTGACCCGGCTCACCGGCAAGACGAAGATCGTCGCGGCCGACGGCGCTTTCCACGGCCGGACGATGGGGTCGCTGGCATTGACCGGTCAACCCGATAAGCGGGCGCCGTTCGAACCGCTGCCCGGCGACATCACCCACGTGCCCTACGGGGACACCAACGCGCTTGCCGAGGCTGTCGACTCGGCCACCGCGGCGGTCTTCCTGGAGCCGATCATGGGCGAGGGCGGTGTCGTCGTCCCGCCCGCCGGCTACCTGGCCGAGGCCCGCGGCATCACCGCGGCCCACGGCGCACTGCTGGTGTTCGATGAGGTGCAGACCGGCGTCGGCCGCACCGGAGCGTTCTACGCCCACCAGCACGACGGCATCACCCCCGACATCGTCACGCTGGCCAAAGGACTCGGTGGCGGCCTGCCGATCGGGGCGTGCCTGGCCGTCGGCGCGGCCGCTGACCTGTTGACCCCCGGCAGCCACGGCAGCACCTTCGGCGGCAACCCGGTCTGCACCGCGGCCGCGCTGGCGGTGCTGCGGACGCTGGTCGACGGCGACCTGATCGCCCGGGCCGGGGTGCTCGGCAAGACGCTCAGCCACGGCATCGAGGAACTGCATCACCCGCTGGTCGACCACGTCCGCGGCAAGGGACTGCTGCTGGGTGTGGTGCTGACCGCGCCGAAGGCCAAAGATGTGGAGCTGGCCGCCCGCGACGCCGGGTTCCTGGTCAACGCCGCTGCGCCGGGCGTGGTCCGGTTGGCGCCACCACTGATCATCAGCGACGAACAGCTCGACGGTTTCCTGACCGCGCTGCCCGGCGTGCTCGACACCGCGCAGGAGGCCGCACATGCCTAGGAACTTTCTGCGCGACGACGACGTCACCCCCGCCGAGCAGGCCGAAATCCTGGCGCTGGCAGCTGAACTCAAGGCCGCACCGCACAGCCGCCGGCCATTGGAGGGCCCGCGCGGGGTCGCGGTGATCTTCGACAAGAACTCCACCCGCACCCGGTTCTCCTTCGAGGTCGGTATCGCCCAACTCGGTGGGCACGCCGTCGTCGTCGACGGCCGCTCCACCCAGCTGGGCCGCGACGAGACCCTGGAGGACACCGGGCGGGTGCTGTCGCGCTACGTCGATGCCATCGTGTGGCGCACCTTCGCCCAGGACCGGTTGACCGCCATGGCGGCCACCGCCACGGTGCCGATGGTCAACGCGCTCTCCGACGAGTTCCACCCGTGCCAGGTGCTGGCCGACCTGCAGACCATCGCCGAGCGCAAGGGCACGTTGCAGGGGTTGCGCATGACCTACCTCGGGGACGGCGCCAACAACATGGCGCACTCGCTGATGCTCGGCGGCGTCACCGCCGGCATCCACGTCACCGTCGCCGCCCCGGACGGTTTCACCCCCGATCCGGCCGTGGTCGCCGCGGCGCAGCAGCGCGCCGCCGACACCGGCGCCTCGGTCACCCTCACCGCCGACCCGGCCAAGGCGGCGGCCGGCGCCGACGTGCTGGTCACCGACACCTGGACCTCGATGGGCCAGGAAGACGACGGCCTGGACCGGGTCGCGCCGTTTCGGCCCTATCAGATCAACGACGAGTTGGTCGCACTGGCCGATTCGGACGTCGCTGTGCTGCACTGCCTTCCGGCGCACCGTGGCGACGAGATCACCGACGCGGTGATCGACGGGCCGCGCAGCGCGGTCTGGGACGAGGCCGAGAACCGGCTGCACGCGCAGAAGGCGCTGTTGGTGTGGTTGCTGGAACGGTCCCGATGAGCCGAGCCGACAGCCCCGTCACCCGGGTGGGCCGCCAAGCCCGCATCGTCGAGGTGCTGTCGGCGGAACCGGTACGCAGCCAGACCGAGCTGGCCGCGCTGCTGGCCGCTGACGGCATCGAGGTCACCCAGGCCACCCTGTCGCGTGACCTGGAGGAACTGGGTGCGGTGAAGCTGCGCGGCGTGGACGGAGGCGCCGGGGTCTATGTGGTGCCCGAGGACGGCAGCCCGGTGCGCGGGGTCGCCGGCGGCACCGACCGGCTGTGCCGGTTGCTGGGGGAGCTGCTGGTGTCCACCGACGCCACCGGAAACCTCGCGGTGCTGCGCACCCCGCCGGGCGCGGCGGACTACCTGGCCAGTGCCATCGACCGGGCCGCGCTACCGTACGTCGTCGGCACCATCGCCGGGGATGACACCATCTTTGTGGCAGCGCGCGAGCCGATGACCGGCGCCGAGCTCGCCGCCGCCCTCAACGACCTGCAGTAAGACCAGTAGCACGTAGTGAGACACAGCAAGGAGAACTCGATGTCCGAACGCGTCATCCTGGCGTATTCCGGTGGCCTGGACACCTCGGTGGCGATCAGCTGGATCGGCAAGGAGACCGGGCGCGAAGTCGTGGCCGTCGCCATCGACCTCGGCCAGGGCGGCGAGGACATGGACGTGGTGCGCCAGCGGGCCCTGGACTGCGGGGCCGTCGAATCGGTCGTGGTCGACGCCCGCGACGAGTTCGCCGAGGGCTACTGCCTGCCCACCATCCAGTCCAACGCGCTCTATATGGACCGCTACCCGCTGGTCTCGGCGATCAGCCGGCCGCTGATCGTCAAGCACCTGGTGGCCGCGGCCCGCGAGTACGGCGGCGGCACCGTCGCGCACGGCTGCACCGGAAAGGGCAACGACCAGGTTCGGTTCGAGGTCGGATTCGCCTCGCTGGCACCGGATCTCAAGGTGCTGGCCCCGGTCCGCGACTACGCCTGGACCCGGGAGAAGGCGATCGCGTTCGCCGAACAGAACGACATCCCGATCAACGTCACCAAGCGCTCACCGTTCTCCATCGACCAGAACGTGTGGGGCCGGGCGGTGGAGACCGGGTTCCTGGAGCACCTGTGGAACGCGCCGACCAAGGACGTCTACGACTACACCGAGGACCCGACCGTCAACTGGAACACCCCCGATGAGGTGATCATCGGCTTCGAGCGCGGCGTTCCGGTGTCGATCGACGGAAAGCCGGTGTCGGTGCTGGAGGCCATCGTCGAGCTCAACCGGCGGGCCGGCGCCCAGGGCGTGGGACGCCTCGATGTGGTCGAGGACCGGCTGGTGGGCATCAAGAGCCGCGAGATCTACGAGGCGCCCGGCGCGATGGTGCTGATCAGCGCCCACACCGAACTCGAGCACGTCACCCTGGAGCGCGAGCTGGGCCGGTTCAAGCGGCACACCGACCAGAAGTGGGCCGAGCTGGTCTACGACGGGCTCTGGTATTCGCCGCTGAAGGCTGCGCTGGAGTCCTTCGTCGCCCACACCCAGCAGCACGTGAGCGGTGAGGTGCGGCTGGTGCTGCACGGTGGCCACATCGCGGTCAACGGCCGCCGCAGCAGTGAGTCGCTGTACGACTTCAACCTGGCCACCTACGACGAGGGCGACACCTTCGACCAGTCCGCCGCGCGTGGCTTCGTCGAGATCCACGGGTTGAGCTCGAAGATCTCCGCCCGCCGGGACCTGGGCTCGTGACACCCCTCCACCGCGAGTGGCAATCTCACGACGCGACACGCCGGTGTGACGTCGTGGAATTGGCACTCGGCGGGGGTTTGACGTGAGCACCAACGAGGGGTCGCTGTGGGGCGGGCGGTTCGCCGAAGGCCCGTCCGATGCGCTGGCCGCGCTGAGCAAATCCACCCACTTCGACTGGGTGCTGGCCCCCTACGACATCGCCGCGTCCAAGGCACATGCGAAGGTGCTGCACGGCGCCGGGCTGCTCACCGACGAGCAGCGTGACGGGCTGCTGGCCGGCCTGGACAGCCTCGGCGAGGACGTCGCCGATGGCAGCTTTGGCCCGCTGGTCACCGACGAGGACGTCCACGGCGCGCTGGAACGCGGCCTGATCGACCGGGTCGGTGCTGATCTGGGTGGCCGGCTGCGGGCCGGGCGATCACGAAACGATCAGGTGGCCACGCTGTTTCGGATGTGGCTGCGCGACGCCGTGCGCCGCGTCGCCGCCGGCGTGCTCGACGTGGTCGACGCGCTGGCCCACCAGGCCGCCGCCCACCCGGACGCCATCATGCCCGGCAAGACGCACCTGCAGTCCGCGCAGCCGGTGCTGCTGGCGCATCACCTGCTGGCCCACGCTCACCCGCTGCTGCGTGACGTGGACCGCATCGTCGACTTCGACGCCCGCGCCGCGGTCTCGCCCTACGGGTCTGGGGCACTGGCCGGCTCGTCGCTGGGCCTGAACCCGGATGCCATCGCCGCCGAACTCGGCTTCGGCGCCGCCGCGGAAAACTCGATCGACGCCACCGCGGCACGCGATTTCGCGGCCGAGGCCGCGTTCGTGTTCGCCATGATCGGCGTCGACTTGTCCCGGCTGGCCGAAGACATCATCTTGTGGAGCTCAACGGAATTCGGCTACGCCGTGTTGCACGACTCCTGGTCGACCGGCAGCTCGATCATGCCGCAGAAGAAGAACCCCGACATCGCCGAGTTGGCGCGCGGCAAATCCGGCCGGCTGATCGGCAACCTGACCGGGCTGCTGGCGACGCTGAAAGCCCAGCCGCTGGCCTACAACCGGGACCTGCAAGAGGACAAGGAGCCGGTGTTCGACGCCGCGGCGCAGCTGGAACTGCTGCTGCCGGCGATGGCCGGACTGGTCGGCACCCTGGCGTTCGACACCGAACGGATGGCCGCGCTGGCGCCGGCCGGTTACACCCTGGCCACCGACATTGCCGAATGGCTGGTGCGCCAAGGCGTTCCGTTCCGCATCGCGCACGAGGCGGCGGGCGCGGCGGTGCAGGCCGCCGAGCAGCGCGGCGTCGGCCTCGACGAACTCACCGACGCCGAACTGGCCGTCATCAGCCCCGACCTGACCCCGCAGGTGCGCGAGGTGCTCACCGTGGCGGGTTCGGTGGCCTCCCGCGACGCCCGCGGTGGCACCGCACCGGCACGGGTCGCCGAGCAGCTGGCTGGCGTGCGTAACCGGGCGGCGCTGTTGCGCACCCGTCTGTTGAGCTGACGCTTTCCGTCGGCCTTGCCGCTCGTTACGCTGCTGACATGGCAGGATTGGCCTGGACTATGCCGGGTAGCACCATCCCTTTGGCGAAGGGGCATGGCGAATCTGAAGTGGATGGCCACGCCTACTGCCACGACGGCCCAGTGGTCTACGAGCAACGCTGGAACGCCGGGAGAATCGTTATGCGATGGGTCGGCCCCGGCGGTCCGGAGGTGGTCTACCAGGGGACAGGAGCCGGCGCATACAGGGCTGCGGCAATGAAGGGCGGCCACTGGCAGACAATAGGCCAGCGAGCCTACGACGCCTCACTCGAGGCGACGTAGGCCGCTTAGGCGCTGACCAGAACTGTGACCGTCACGGCCCCCAGACCATCAGGTCCTCCATGCCGTTGTTCATCGTCACCGTGGTGGGCGGCGGGCCGGTGACGTCGAAGTAGATTTTGCCGGTGGACTGTGCGCCCTGCGGGATCGTCGCCCCGCTGATCGCCTTCGGAGCGGCCACCTGCCACAGCACCCGGTAAGCCGCCCGATCCGGGGCGACGGCGTTGAATTGGGAGATCGCCGGGGTCACGCTGCCCCGGATCGCGTTCACCGTCGCGGTGGACTCCCATACCTTGCCCGCGACCGGGTAGCCCGGCATGGTGTCGGAACTCGGCTGCAGGCCGCTCACCCGCCAGGAGTACACGACCTGACCAACGGTGTCGGTGGCTTGCAGGGTGCTGCCCAGTTTGCCGACGATCGGATAGGCCGCTGTCGCGGTCGGCGCGACCGTCATCGGAATCGCCGCCATGGCCACTGCCGCCAGGGCCGTCTTCGTCATCCCACGAACCTTCATGATGTCCTCCTCTCTTTCGGGGGATGAGATCACGGGTAGCCGGGTTCGCCACGCCTTAACCATGCTTCGGCGGAACGGATCTCATGCTGCGCTAGCGTGGGCGGATCAACGGCAGTCGAAACTCATCGACCGCGTGGCGCCTGCTGACGGCGATCGCGGTCTGTGGGCTGTTGCCGCAATGCACCGGCGCCCCCGAGCCAACACCGCCACCGTCGTCATCGGCCGTCTCCCAACCCGAACCGGCCGCCGTCGCCCCCGTCACGGCAGCCGAACTCGGCGCCACCTGGCGTCCCGGCTGCCCGGTCGCCCCGGCGCAACTGCGGCGCGTCACGCTGACCCACCTAGGTTTCGACGCCCGGCCGCACCGCGGCGAGCTGATCGTGCACCAAGAACTGGTTCCGCAGGTCATCGCGATCTTCGCGCGGCTCTACCGGCTGGACTTCCCGATCGAGAAGATGCGCCCGGCGGCCCACTACCGCGGCGGGGACGACGAACTGTCGATGGCGGACAACAACACCTCGGCGTTCAACTGCCGCCGCATCCCGGGGTCGGGCAACTGGGCACAGCACGCCTATGGCCGCGCCATCGACATCAACCCGCTGCTGAACCCGTCGGTCACCCGCCACGGATTCGAACCCAAGAACGCCGGGGTCTACCTGGACCGCCACCGCATCGAGCCGGGGTTACTGCATCCTGGCGACCCGGCGGTGCGCGCTTTCACCGACGCCGGCTGGCGCTGGGGTGGCGATTGGAAATCGCCGCGGGATTACCAGCACTTCGAGCGCCGCTGAAGCCCTTACCGGCTCCGAGCGCCGCCACTCGGGGCTATTCCACGACCTCCGACAGCTCCAGCCAGCGGCCCTCCTGCTCGGCCACCTCGTCCTCCAGCGCGCGCAGCTCGCCGGTGAGTGACGCCAGGCCCACGTGATCGGCCTGGTCGTGAGCGGCCAGCTCATGGTGCTTGGCCTCGATCTGTTCGGCAAGCCGCGTCAGCCGACGCTCGACGGCGGCCAGATCCTTCTGTGCCGCACGCAGTTCCGCGCCCGAGAGCGTCCCGGAATCGGCAACAGCGGCCGCCGGGCGCGAGGCCGGCGCGCGGCGTGCTTCGGCGGCCAGCCGCAGATACTCCTCGACGCCGCCCGGCAGATGCCGCAGCCGGCCGTCCAGGATCGCGTACTGCTGATCGGTGACCCGCTCCAGCAGGTACCGGTCGTGGGAGACGACGATCAACGTGCCCGGCCAGGAGTCCAGCAGGTCCTCGGTGGCGGTGAGCATGTCGGTGTCCACGTCGTTGGTCGGCTCGTCGAGCACCAGCACGTTCGGTTCGGCCAGCAGGGTGAGCATCAACTGCAGCCGGCGGTGCTGCCCGCCGGAGAGCTCACCCACCCGGGCCGACAGTTGCGCCCGACCGAAGCCGAGCCGCTCCAGCAGTTGCGCGGGCGTCATCTCCTTGCCGTCGACCTGGTAGTCGTTGCGCAACCGGCCCAGCACGTCGGCAACCCGGTCCTCGGCGAGCGACGCCAGCTCCCCGGACTGCTGATCGAGCATGCCCAGCCGAACCGTCTTGCCGCGTTTGACCCGCCCGGCATCGGGCGTCACCGTCCCGGCGATCAGGCCCAGCAGCGTGGACTTGCCGGCGCCGTTGGCGCCGAGGATCCCGGTGCGCTCCCCGGGACCGATCCGCCACTCGATGTCGCGCAGCACCGGCTTGCCGTCAAAGGAGACCGACACGTCGAGCAGGTCGATGACGTCCTTGCCCAGCCGTGCCGTGGCCAGCTTCACCAGCTCGACCTCGTTGCGCAACGGCGGGACGTCGGCGATCAACGCGTTGGCCGCCTCGATGCGGAACTTCGGTTTGGAGGTGCGGGCCGGGGCGCCACGGCGCAGCCAGGCCAGCTCCTTGCGTAACACGTTCTGCCGCTTGGCTTCACTGGCCGCGGCCATCCGGTCGCGCTCCACCCGCTGCAGCACGTAGGCCGCGTAGCCGCCCTGGAAGGGCTCCACGATGCGGTCGTGCACCTCCCAGGTGGTGGTGGCCACCTCGTCGAGAAACCAGCGGTCGTGGGTGACCACCAGCAGGCCGCCGGTGTTGCGGGCCCAGCGCTGCTGCAAGTGGCCGGCCAGCCAGGTGATCCCTTCCACATCGAGGTGGTTGGTGGGCTCGTCGAGGCCGATCACGTCCCAGTCGCCGATCAGCAGCGCGGCCAGCTGTGCTCGCCGGCGCTGCCCGCCGGACAACTCCGAGATGCTCGCGTCCCAGGCGATATCGGCGACCAGGCCGTCGACGACGTCACGAATCCGCGGATTGGACGCCCACTCATGGTCGGCCTGCTCACCGACCAGCGTCGCCCCCAGGGTGCGGCCCGGGTCGAGGGTGTCGGCCTGGTCGAGCAGACCGACCCGCAGGCCGCTGCGCCGGGTGACCCGGCCGGAGTCGGGGGTGGCGGCGCCGGTGAGCAGCCGCAGCAGCGAGGATTTGCCGTCGCCGTTGCGGCCCACGATGCCGATGCGCGCGCCGTCGTTCACCCCGAGGGTGACCGAGTCGAGCACCACACCCGTGGGGTAACGCAGGTGAAGGGCTTCGGCGCCGAGCAGGTGTGCCACTGCCAGAACGCTACTGCCTGCCGATCGCCGACCACTGAACGAGCCGGACCAAGCCTGCCGATGTGCCAGAATGTGCACGTCATTGACGATCGAACGCGACGTAGGGGAGCAGCGTGGATCTGAACCTGTCGGCCATCACCCGGCCGGTCGAGTGGCTGATGGCCACCGCGCAGAACGGCCTGGAGGTGCTGCGCTGGGGTGGTCTGGAGACCGGGACCGTGCCGTCGCCCTACCAGATCGTCGAGAGCACCCCGATGTACAAGCTGCGGCGCTACTTCCCGCCCGACAACCGGCCCGGCCAGCCGCAGCCCGGGCCGCCGGTACTGCTGGTGCACCCGATGATGATGTCGGCGAACATGTGGGACGTCACCCGCGAGGACGGTGCGGTCGGCATTCTGCACGGGGCGGGAGTCGACCCCTGGGTGATCGACTTCGGCTCGCCCGACGAGGTGGAGGGCGGGATGCGACGCAACCTGGCCGACCACATCGTCGGGCTCAGCCAGGCGATCGACACCGTCGCCGAGACGACCGGACGCGACGTGCACCTGGCCGGCTACTCGCAGGGCGGCATGTTCGCCTATCAGGCCGGGGCATACCGGCATTCGAAGAGCATCGCGTCCATCATCGCGTTCGGCTCCCCGGTGGACACCCTGGCCGCGCTGCCGATGGGCGTGCCGCCCAACATCGCCTCCAGCGTCGCGGGGTTCATGGCCGACCACGTCTTCAACCGGCTCGACATCTCCGGGTGGCAGGCGCGCGTGGGCTTCCAGATGATGGATCCGCTCAAGACCGCCAAGGCCCGGATGGACTTCCTGCGCCAACTGCACGACCGGGAAGCCCTGCTGCCGCGGGAGGCGCAGCGGCGGTTCCTGGAGTCGGAGGGCTGGATCGCCTGGTCGGGTCCGGCGATCTCGGAACTGCTCAAGCAGTTCATTGCGCACAACCGGATGATGACCGGTGGTTTCGCGATCAACGGCCAACTGGTGACGCTGACCGACATCACCTGCCCGGTGCTGGCCTTCGTCGGCGAGGTCGACGACATCGGCCAGCCGGCCGCGGTGCGCGGTATCCGCCGAGCGGCGCCCGACGCCAAGGTCTTCGAGTACCTGCTGCGCGCCGGGCACTTCGGCCTGGTGGTCGGTTCCAAGGCGGCCGAACTGACCTGGCCGACCGTCGCCGCCTGGGTGCTGTGGCAGGAGGGCCAGGGTCCGCAGCCCGCCGGGGTGGCGCTGATGGCCGAGCAGGCCCCCGAGGACAGCAAGGGCGGGGTGGCGATGACCTCGCGAATCGCGCACGGGCTGGGGGAGGCCTCCGGTGTCGCGCTGACGCTGGCCCGCGGTGCCGCCGACGCCATGGTCGCCGCACAGAAATCGATGCGCACCATGGCGATCGAGACCGCACGCACCCTGCCCCGGCTGGCCCGGCTCGGACAGATCAACGACCACACCCGAATCTCGCTGGGCCGCATCATCGGTGAGCAGGCCGCCGAGTCGCCGCACGGCGAATTCCTGCTGTTCGACGGCCGGGTGCACACCTATGAGGCGGTCAACAAGCGCATCGACAACGTGGTGCGCGGCCTGATCGATGTCGGTGTGCGGCAAGGCGTGCACGTGGGTGTGCTGATGGCCACCCGCCCCAGCGCCATGGTCGCGATCGCCGCCCTGTCACGCCTGGGTGCCGTCGCGGTGCTGATGCCGCCGGACGGCGATCTGGGCGCGGCGGCGCGACTGGGCGGCATCTCCGAGATCATCACCGACCCGGGCAACCTCGACCTGGCGCTGGCGGCCGTGCGCGACCTGGGCTGCCAGGTGCTGGTGCTCGGTGGCGGTGAGAGCCGCGATCTGGACTTGCCGGCCGACGCCGAAGCCGTCATCGACATGGAGCAGATCGACCCCGACGCCGTCGACATGCCGGGCTGGTACCGCCCCAACCCGGGATTCGCCCGCGATTTGGCGTTCGTGGCCTTCAGCACGGTGGCCGGCGAACTGGTGGCCAAGCAGATCACCAACTACCGGTGGGCGCTCTCGGCGTTCGGCACCGCGTCGACCGCCGCCTTGGGGCCCACCGACACGCTGTACTGCCTGACGCCGCTGCACCACGAGTCCGGGCTGTTGGTCAGCCTCGGCGGCGCCGTGGTCGGGGGCGCCCGCATCGCGCTGTCGCGCGGGCTGAACCCGGATCGCTTCGTCGCCGAGGTGCGTCAGTACGGGGTGAGCGTGGTGTCCTACACCTGGGCGATGCTGGGCGAGGTCATCGACGCACCGAATTTCGTGCTGCAGGGCAATCATCCGGTACGGCTGTTCATCGGCTCCGGCATGCCCGTGGGGCTCTGGCGCCGGGTCACCGACGTCTTCGCGCCGGCCCAGGTCGTCGAGTTCTTCGCCACCACCGACGGACAGGCGGTGCTGGCCAACGTCTCCGGCGCCAAGGTCGGCAGCAAGGGCCGCCCGCTGCCCGGAGCGGTGGAGGTGGAGCTGGCCGCCTACGACCCCGACCAGGACTTGATCCTCGAGGACGAGCGGGGCTTCGTGCGCAAAGCCGAGACCGACGAAGTCGGGGTGCTGCTGGCCAAGCCACGCGGGCCGATCGACCCGTCGGCGTCGGTCAAGCGCGGCGTGTTCGCGCCCGCCGACACCTGGATCTCCACCGAGTACCTGTTCCGGCGCGACGCCGATGGCGACTACTGGCTGGCCGGCGGACGCGGTTCGACCATCCAGACCGGTCGCGGCATGGCGTATCCGGTGCTGATCACCGACGCGCTGGGCGCCGTCACCGGCGTCGACCTGGCGGTGACGTATCGAGTGACGGCCGGCTCCGGGGACGACCTGGTGGTGTCCGCGGTGACGGTGCTGCCGGGAGCGACCGTCACCGCCGCGGACCTCAGCGAGGCGGTGGCGGAGCTTCCCGTCGGCGCCGGGCCCGATGTCGTGCACATCGTGCCCGATCTGCCGCTGAGCGCTGTCTACCGCCCGACGCTGGGTAAGCTGCGCGAAGCCGGGCTGCCCAAGGCCGGACGCAACGCCTGGTACTTCGATGCCGCGAGTGGGCAGTTCAAGCGATTGACCGCCGCGGTACGCGCCGAATTGGCCGGGGGCCGCTAGTGATCGATGACGAGCTGTTGGCCATCTTGGTCTGCCCGGCCGACCGCGGACCGTTGCTGCGGGTGACACGTTCGGCGGATGAGGTGCTCTACAACCCCCGGCTGCGCCGCGCCTACCGCATCGAGGACGGTATCCCGGTGCTGCTGATCGACGAGGCCACCGACGTCGGCGACGACGAGCATGCCCGCTTCATCGGCCAAGCCGGTCCGGCAGATCCCCGGTGAGATAACGCTGCAGCGTCGGGGCGACCATCGCCACGACCTGGTCGCCGGGCAGCGACGCCAGCGGTTCGAGGCCGACGATGTAGCGGGCGACCACGATGCCCATCAACTGGCTCGCGGTGAACTCGGCGCGTAGCACACCGGTTCCGGCCGGGACGTCGATGCGACTGGCGAGTTCGGCGACCACGATGTCGCGGAAAAACGAACGCGCCAACGGCACTTCGGTCCCGGTGAGCATGGAGCGCATCGCTGCGATCAGCCCGGTCCCGGCCTGCGAATCCCACAGCGGCAACAGCAGTTCGGGCAGGATACGGCCCAGCTGTTCGACGGGCGCCTCCCGCAACGGTCCCAACACCACCATCGGGTCCACCGGCAACTCGGTCGCCGCGGCGAACAGTTGTTGTTTGGTGCCGTAGTAATGGTGCACCAGCGCCGCGTCGACGCCGGCATCGGCGGCCACCGCGCGGATCGAGGTGTTCTGGAACCCGTTGTGGGCAAAGAGCTCCCGGGCAGCGGCCAGGATTCGCTCCCTGGTGTCCGAGGAACCCGAGGGCCGGCCCGGCCGCCGGTTGCTGGCCTCGGTGGACATCACGGCGTCCGTCGCCGCAGTGTCACCGCGGCCAGGGCCAGCGCGGCGGCCGCGAACACCAGCACGACGACCATGTCGCGCACCGCGATACCGGTCAGTTGCGGATGGGCGCCCACTTGCTGAAGTGCCTCCAGGGCGTAGCTGGCCGGCAACGCGTTGCTGATCCACTGCAGCCACTCGGGCATCGTGGCGCGGGGCACGATGATCCCGGCCAGCAGCAGTTGCGGCACCATCACCAGCGGGATGAACTGCACCGCTTGGAATTCGGTGCGGGCGAAGGCGCTGCACAGCAGCCCCAGGCCGACGCCGAGCACCGCGTTGACGATCGCGATCACGAACACCCACGCCGGGCTGCCGGCGGTCTCGAAACCCAGCAGCCAGAACGCGACCACACACGCCAGGCTGGCCTGGGCGGCCGCCGCGACCGAGAACGCCGTCCCGTAGGCGGCGAGCAGATCCAGCCGGCGCAGCGGGCTGGTCAAGATGCGCTCCAGCGTCCCGGATGCGCGTTCGCGCTGCATGGTGATCGCGGTGATGACGAACATCAGAAACAGCGGGAACAGGCCGAGCAGAATCAGGCACGCGGCATTGAACGGCGACGGCGTACCCGGCGGATGCGGGACGTTGGCGAACATGAAGTACATCAACGCGATGACCAGGCTGGGCACCAGCAGGACCATCGCGACGCTGCGATGGTCACCGGCCAGTTGCCGCAGGATCCGCTGCGTGGTGGCCAGGAACGGCCGCAGCTGCAGGGTGCGGGTCAGCCGGCTCGGGGCGCGGTGCTGCGCCGGATGACGGACAGGAACGCTTCCTCCATCGACGTACATCCGGTCTCCTCTCGCAGTCGTCTCGGTGAGGTGCGCGCCAGCAGCCTGCCCTGGCGCATCAGCAACAGGTCGCCGCAGTGGTCGGCCTCGTCCATGACATGGCTGGACACCAGCAGCGTGGTGCCGCACCGGGCCAGCGCCTGGAACTGGTGCCAGAGCTCGGCCCGCAACACCGGGTCCAGGCCGATCGTCGGTTCGTCGAGCACCAGCAGGTCCGGCCGGCCGACCAGCGCACAGGCCAGCGACACCCGGGCGCGTTGCCCGCCGGACAGGTTCGCGCAGTAGTCGCCGCGGTGACGCTGCAGATCCACCGAGTCGATCGCGTCGTCGGCGGCCGGGGCGTCGACACCGGCAAGCGACGCGAAGTAGCGGACGTTGTCGATGACCCGCAGGTCGTCGTAGATCGTGGGCTGCTGGGGCATGTAGCCAACGCGGTGGCGCAGCGCCGCGGAGCCGGCCGCGTCGCCCAGCACGGTGACCCGACCGCCGGTGATGACCTGGGTGCCCACAATGCAGCGCATCAGCGTGGTCTTGCCGCAGCCCGACGGGCCGAGCAGGCCGGTGATGGTGCCCGGGGCGATCCGCACCGACAGATCGTGCAGGACCGGGCGCTTACCGCGGACCACCCGCAGGTGCTCGATGTCGACGGCCGGGGTGGGGCGCGGCGCCGAAAATTCATCACGCGATGAAATCATCATGTGATGAATATTCGACCGGTTGCGACGGGCTGTCAAGACCCAGCCGCGGCTCGGGCAGAATCTGGGCGGTGAGTGCAGCCCAGCTGGCGGTCGATCCGCTCGCGGCCGCCCGCCTGCTACTCGGCGCCACGCTTACCGCCCGCGGGGTGCGCGCGACGATCGTCGAGGTAGAGGCCTATGGCGGCGTGCCCGACGGGCCGTGGCCGGACCCGGCGGCGCATTCTTATCGCGGACCCACCGGGCGCAACACCGTGATGTTCGGCCCGGCCGGCCGGTTGTACACCTACCGCAGCTACGGCATGCACGTCTGCGCCAACG
>NZ_QMEX01000006.1 GCF_003284925.1 Mycolicibacter senuensis | reverse complement strand
GCCGCTTTGCCGACCGGTGCCGGCTGCTGATCACGCATCGCGGTGGCCAGCCCGGCCGCCACCTGCTGCAGCGCGGCCAGTTCCCAGCGTCCGAACAGCGTGCTGCCACCTTCGTAGCGCTGCTCCTGGTACTCCTCGGGCGTGGTGACGTAGTGCAGGTAGCCGTTGCTGTAGCCGGCCACCAGCACATCGCGTAGCTCGGCGCCCACGATGGCCGCCACGGTGCGCCGTAACCGCAACCCGGCCACGATGGTCACCTCGGCGGGGATGCCGATCAGATACAGCTGCCCGATGCGCAGCAACTGCACGGGGCCGCCGTTGGGCATCAACGTCAGGGCCCGGTTCAGTCGGCTGCCCGGCCCCACCAGGCCCTTGGGCGCGTGGGCGTCGCGCAGTCGCGGCGCCACGCGGTAGACGGTGGCGTCGACCAGCGAGTCGACGATGCAGTTGCGGCCCTGTCTGAGCAGTGGGTGCAGCGGGCCCGGGCCCTCATCGGTACCGGCCAGTGCCGCCGCCCCGGCCACTGCGGGGCCGGTGCGATGGGTTCGGCCGTCACCGGTGAACTCGGGTGAGACCTCGAAATCGGATAAATCGACGTAGGTGGCCAGGGCAGCAAGGCCGCCGGTGACCTCGGCGCCGTGCCCAGTCGTCAGGTCGGCGGCCGCGGCGGCCTGCCGTTCCCCGATGATTCGGGTGTTCTCGAACTCGTCTTCGGTGGGGCCGCTGCCGGGACGGTGGTTGAGGTTGGGCGACATGTCGCCGCTGTTGGTCTGGGCGAAGGCAGCGACGAAGTCGGGCGGAACGGGTGCCAGATAGTCGACGCCGCGGTCGATGCGCTCCAACCGGTAGGCGGCGTAGCCCTTGTTGTCGCCGCTGATCAAGGTGTTGCGATTGGTCATGGACGTGCCGTGGGTGGCGAACCAGTTCACCGCGCCGACCAGGCGGCCGCCGCGTTCGATGCGCAGCAGCGTGGTCTGCGGGTCGATCGCGTCGGGGAAGTGGGCGCGCTCGGCCGCCGGGTTGCGGGCGAACGCCGACGGCGAGCGGTTGCTGCTGGCGTCGTGCAACCGGCCGACGGCCAGGCTCAGGGCGGCGGGTGCGAGGTCGGCGTGGGCACGCTCGACGGCCTCGCAGATGCCGTCGACGATCGCGGCGAACGTCTGCGGCCGGAATCCGCCGGTGTTGGAGTTGTAGAGCCGGTGGTCGGAGTAGCCGCCCGGACCGCAATGGGTGTGCGTCGCCGTCAGCATCACGTTGTGGACGGTGTACAGCTCGCCGTGGGCGGCGGCCAGCCGACCGAGCACCTCACGGTGCACGCTTTCCAGCAGCAGCGGCAGTTCGCACACCACCAGCAGCAGGCGCACCTCACTGGCGGGGTGGACGATCACGAACGCCCGGGCGCGCAACCTGTTGTGCAGGCCGGAGGTCTGCTGGGAGGCCACGCCGTAACCAAGCATTCCGCATTCGGCCGGCTCGCCGGTGATGTCGGCGATCCCGCGACCCACCCGATACTCCTCTGGCATCGCTCAAGTATCACCGGGCGTGGTCGCTCGCGATTCGGCACTCCCGGTCGATACGCTGTCCCCGCTACAGCGGCAGTCAAAACAGCTACAGCCCATCGGCGAAAGAGTGTTGTGCGCAGCGGAGAGATCAAAGCCCTCACCGGGCTTCGCATCATCGCCGCGGTGTGGGTGGTGCTGTTCCACTTCCGGCCGCTGCTGCGTCTGGGGTCGCCGGCCTTCAGCGATGCGCTCGCCCCGGTGCTCGACTGCGGGGCTCAGGGCGTCGACCTGTTCTTCATCCTCAGTGGCTTCGTGCTGACCTGGAACTATCTGGAACGGATGGGGGAGTCCTTCTCACCGCGGGCCACCCTGCACTTCCTGTGGTTGCGGCTGGCCAGGGTGTGGCCGATCTATTTGGTCACGTTGCACCTGGCGCTGCTGTGGGTGATCTTCACCCTGCACGTCGGCCATGTGCCAACCGAAGACCTCAGCCGGATGACCGCGACCAGCTACGTGCGACAGGTCTTGCTGATGCAGCTGTGGTTCGAGCCGTTCTTCGACGGGACCAGCTGGAACGGGCCGGCCTGGTCGATCAGTGCCGAATGGCTGGCATACCTGCTGTTCGGTGGGCTGGTCCTGGTGATCTACCGGGTGATGCGGGCGACGTCGGCCGGTGGCCTGGCCGCGCTGGCGGTCATCGCCTCGCTGCCGCCGCTGCTGCTGTTGCTGGCCACCGGCCAGTTCTACACCCCCTGGAGCTGGCTGCCGCGCATCGTCATGCAGTTCACCGCGGGCGCGCTGGCCTGCGCGTCGGTGCGCAAGCTGCAGGCCGGCGGTTCAGCGAGGCTCGACGGAGGAGAGGCGAAGCTGGGACCGCCGCGTGGACTGAGCGACCGGGCGCGCCGTGGCGCCGGCTACTGCGCGGTGTTGCTCATCGTCGCGATCGTCGGGACCCTGTACTACTTCGACGCCCATCCGATCTCCGGGCTGCACGACAGCGGCGGGCTGGTCGATGTGCTGTTCGTGCCGCTGGTGATGGCGCTGGCGATCGGAACCGGCAGCCTGCCGGTGCTGCTGTCGACTCGGGTGATGGTCTACGGCGGGCAGATCTCGTTCTGTCTGTACATGGTCCACGAGCTGGTGCACACCGCGTGGAACTGGGCCGCAATACAATTCGAGATCGTGTTGGACGAGGGGGCGGGTGCGGCCAAGTGGATGGTGTGCGGGCTGCTGGCGGGGGCGACGCTGTTGTCGGTGTTGTTGTTTCACGCCGTCGAGGAGCCGGGTCGGCGCTGGATGCGCCGGATGATCGGGACCCGGCCGGAGACGGCGCAGGTCACACCGGTCGAGGATCCGCTGGCCGTCGACCCGGTCGCCCCCGTCGCGGCGGATGACCGGCTCCGGAATGGACGCACCGAGGCGGTTCCTGTCAGTGTGCACTGACCCGTTCGGGGGAGGCGAGCGGTGAGCCGGCTGACGATGTTCGCCGGCTCGCTGGTGGCCATCGTGCTCGCCGTCGTCGCCTGCACCGGCTACCTGGCCCGCGACGACGATTCCGCGCGCCACTACGAGACTGTGTCGCTGAGTGCCTCGCCGATCCGGGTCGCCGTCATCGGCGACTCCTACACCGCCGGATACGAGGACACCGGTCGCGGCGCAGCGAACTGGACCGAGCGGGCGTGGCACATCCTGGCCGGCCGCGGCATCAACATCAGCGCCGACGTGGCGGCCGAAGGCGGCGCCGGTTATGCCGCGCGCGGCAACCGGGGCGGTCTCTTCGGGGATCTGACGGCTCGGGGCGTACAACCCGACGACGCGCTGGTGGTGTTCTTCGGCTCGCGCAACGACCAGGACGTCGAACCGAGCGAGCTGACCCGGCTGGTCGCCGACACCCTGGGCCTCGCCCGGCGGATCACCCCGGCGGCCCGGATGCTGGTGATCGGGCCGGCGTGGCCCACCGCTGAGGTACCCGGCAACATGTGGCGGATCCGCGACATCCTGAGCGCCGAGGCACGCGTCGTCGGGGCCGAGTTCGTCGACCCGCTGGCCGAACGCTGGTTCGTCGGCCGGCCCGAGCTGATCGGTCCCGACGGCGTGCATCCCACCGATGCCGGACATGCCTACATGGCCGACAAGATCGTGCCGCTGATCGCCGGCCAGTTGCCCAAGCGCACCTGAGGCGGCCCGGCCGCGTCACCGATCCGGGCAGAATCGGGGCATGACTGCGATGCGGGTGTTGATCACCGGAGGAACCGGATTCGTCGGCGGCTGGACCGCCAAAGCGATCAGCGACGCCGGGCACCAGGTGCGGTTCCTGGTTCGCAACCCGGCCGGCCTGCACACCAGCGTGGCGCGGCTCGGCGTCGACGTCGCGGATCATGTCGTCGGTGACATCACCGACGCGGACTCGGTGCGGCGCGCGCTGGACGGCTGCGACGCCGTCGTGCATGCGGCCGCGCTGGTCGCCACCGATCCGCGGCAGGCCGAGCAGATGATGACCACCAACTCCGACGGCGCCCGCAACGTGCTCGGCGGCGCGGTCGAGCTGGGACTGGACCCGATCATTCACGTCTCGAGCTTCACCGCGCTGTTCCGCCCCGGCCTGCGCACGCTGCGTGCCGACCAGCCGGTGGCCGGCGGCTCCGACGGCTACGGCCGGTCCAAAGCCCGCGAGGAGCGCTACGTGCGCGGTCTGCAGCAAGCCGGTGCCCCGGTCAACATCACCTACCCGGGCATGGTGCTGGGGCCGCCGGTCGGAGACCGATTCGGTGAGGCGGGCGAGGGGGTGCGGACCGCGTTGCAGATGCGGGTGATTCCGGGCCGCAACGCGGCCTGGCTGGTCGTCGACGTCCGCGACCTGGCGGCGTTGCACGTGGCGCTGCTTGAGCCCGGCCGCGGTCCGCGGCGTTACATGGCCGGTGGGCATCGGGTGCCCGCGCGGCAACTGGCCGGACTTTTCGCCACGGTGTCCGGTTCGGCCATGCTCGCCGCGCCGGTTCCGGACGTGGTGCTGCGCTGGGCCGGGCGCCTGATGGATCAGGCCGAGCGGGTGCTGCCGATCAGCACGCCGTTCACCGAGGCGGGGATGCAGTACTACACCCAGATGCCGGCCTCCGACGACTCACCGGCCGAACGCGATCTCGGCGTCGTCTTGCGGGATCCGCAAGAGACACTGGCTGATACGGCAGCGGCGATCCGCGGGTAGCCGGCCATGCAGTACCGCTAGGCGCTGGTGCGGAATCGGTCTCGGTAGGCCTTCGGCGAGACGCCGAGGTGAGTGGCGAAGACCCGCCGCAACGTCTCGGTGCTGCCGAAACCGGCCAGCCGAGCCGTATCGGTGACGCTGCGGCCGGCGTCGAGTGCGGCGCGGGCGATGTCGATCCGGACCGTCTCGACGTAGCGGGCCGGGGTAATGCCGAGCTCGGCGCGAAACAGTCGGGTCAGTTGACGGGTACTCAGCGACGCCTGGGCGGCGAGGTTCTTCACGGTGTGTTTGGCTCCGGGATCGGCCGCGATCGAGTCGAGAACACGCCGCAGCGTGGATCGTGATGGTGGAGAATAGCTTTCAACCAGCACGGAGAACTGCGATTGGCCGCCCGCGCGCTTGAGATAGACCACCAGGGTTCGTGCCACCTCGCGGGCGACCTCGGTTCCGTGGTCCTGCTCGACGAGGGCCAGCGCCAAGTCGATGCCCGACGAAACCCCTGCCGAGGTGAAGACGTCGCCGTCGCGGACGAAGATGGCGTCCGGTTCGACGGTGATGTCGGGGAAGGCGCGGGCCAGTAGCCCGGCATGGCGCCAGTGGGTGGTGGCACGACGGCCGCTGAGCAGCCCGGCCCGCGCCAGGACGAACGATCCGGTGCACACCGAGGCCAGCCGCCGGGTACGGGTGGCTGCCGTCTTCAGTGCGTCGACCAGCTCGGGATCGATCGGGCGGCCGACCAGCGCATTACCGCCGGCCACCATCACCGTGTCGGCGGATTCCAGCGCCGAGATCCGGTCGGTGGCCGTGAACGGCACCCCGACCGAAGTCTGCACCGGGCGACCGTCCACCGAGGCGACGATCAGCCGATAGTCCGCGCCGAACCGGTTGGCTTCGGCGAACACCTCGGCCGGTCCCGCGTTGTCCAGGAGTGTCACGCCGTCGAAGACGACCAGCATCACCGTCTTGCTCACCGAACCCACCTCATACCTGCGGCATCCGCTTGCTCAGTTGGGCCAGCGTCAGCCGTTCGCGCCCAGCATCGTCCAGGTAGGGGATACCGATCCCGTACTCCTGCCACCGGGCGGCGATGCGAGCCTCCAATTCGACCGGCAGCCGGTCGGTCGGCGGGAACCGCCGCCCTCCCCAGGCCGGCCTGGGGTCGATGTCCCAACTGCGGGTGGCGTCGATGAGCACCCGGGTCCATTCGCCGCTGCCGTATTTGTTGGTGTCGTTGCGTTCCGGCGGGGTGGACGGATCCAGTGAGGAGCCCAGGCCCGGCCCGAAGAAGGCGATGTCGCCGCGGCCGGCATTGACCCGGTAGGACATCGCCCAGTCGAGGGCAGTCGGGTCGTGGATGTCGATATCCTCCTCGACGACCACGACGTTCTTGTGAAACCACATCGAGCCCCCGGTTCCCCACAGCGCCGAGGCGATCTGTTGGGCATGACCCCGGTAGCGCTTCTGGATCTGCACCACGGTGTTCTGCCCGTTGGTCACCTCGCTCATCCAGAGGTCGGTGATGCCGCCGATACCGAGATCGTCGAGCACGTTCCAGGTGATGGCCGACCGGGCGAAATTGACGATGCTGTCCTCGTTGAGCAGGCCCGGCCGGATGCCTTCCAGGGTGCCGCGCAGCACCGGATCATCGCGGTGGGTGATGCGGGTGACGCGTAGTACGGGCGCGGGTGCCGCATCGCCGATGAAGCCCGGGTATTCGGCGAACGGGCCCTCCATCACGAAGGTCGACGGATCGGGATCGATGTATCCCTCGACCACGATCTCGGCGGTCGCCGGCACGTGCAGCGGAACCGATTCGCCGGCCACCAGATCCACCGGGCGGCCCAAAAGAGCACCCATCATGTCCCATTCGCAGATGTTCTTCGGGAACGGGCTGCCGGCGCAGAACGGCAGCACATCGTGCCAGCCATACACCACCGCGACCGGCATCGGCTCCGGTTTGTACTGCGCCATGTGGCCACCCCAACCCTGGCTGGGAACCAGCAGTTTGGCGATCTTGTCGCGGCCGACGATCTGGCCCCGGTAGAGGCCGATGTTGTCGCGGCCGGTCACGGTGTCCTGGGTGATGACGCCGCAGAACGTATCGATGTAGCGGCCGCCGTCTTCGCCGTGCCATTTCGGCACCGGAAACTCCCGCAGGTCGATGTCGGCGCCCTCGACGATGTTCTGTTTGACCGGCCCAGTCTCGACGATGCGCGGGGGAACCGGGTTGCGGAACGCCTCGCGAAGGTGACGCACGATAGCCGAATCACCGGTGTCGTCGGGCAGGCCCAGCAGTAACCGGAGCTGACGCCGGCTGCCGACCGCCGACGTCAACAGTTTGGTGCACCGGGTGTTTTCATGGTCGGTGATGTTCTCGAACAGCAATGCCGGGCCGCCAAGGCAGAGGTTGGCGCGGGTGATCGCGCCGATCTCTTCATCCCAGTCGACGGCCGCGGTGATGCGGCGTAACTGTCCGGCGGATTCCAGGGTGTCCAGCCAGCTGCGCAGATCCGGGCCGGTGTGCTGATCCGGCTGCCCGACGGAGTCTGCGGTACCGGAAAGGGTTGACGCGGTGCTCATTGCGCGCTCCGCACTACGGCCAACCGCGCGAGCTCGGGGTCGCCACCGGGTTGGTCGTCGTTCGTCGAGATCGGGTGGTGATCGTCTTTCCAGCGGTCGATCAGCGAATGCTCGATCCCGAGCTGATCGATGATGCGGCCGACCACGTAGTCGGTGACCTCCTCGACCGTGCCGGGACGGGCGTAATAGGCCACCGTCGGGGGAAAGATCACCGCACCGGCTCGCGCCAGGTAGTGCATGTTCTCCAGGTGGATCTCGCTCAGCGGGGCCTCCCTGGTGACCAGCACCAGCCTGCGCCGTTCCTTGAGCGTGACATCGGCGGCTCGGGTGATCAGGTTGTCGCTGAAGCCGATCCGAATGGCGCTCAAGGTTTTCATGCTGCACGGACACACCACCATGCCGTCGGCGCGGAAAGATCCACTCGAGATGCCCGCCGCCAGATCTCGGGCACTGTAGGCATGTGTCGCCATCGCCCGCACCTCGGCGACGTCGAAGTCGGTCTCCATCTTGATCGTCGCCCGCGCCCAGTCACTGACAACCAGGTGGGTTTCGACGCCGAGCTGCGCCAGCGCTTCCAATAAACGGATTCCCAGAGCGGCGCCGGTCGCTCCGGTCATGCCAACCACTAATCGCATCTGCTTCCTCCTGTCAACGCCACTTCAGTCTGCGGCGATCGCGTTCCGGAACAGAGGGGCATATCCGCCGTGCATCCCCCAGAATGCGACATGACGACGGCTGTCAGGTCGTCATACCCAGCTCGGACAGCCGGGTCTGGTTTTCGGCGAACCACCTGGTCTCCTGGCCGGGTTCGGGCAGGACCAACCCGCCTTCCATGGCGTTCGCCGAGTCTGCCTCGGTGAGCGCGACCAGAAACTCGGACTCCGGTTGCCCGGTGATCGCTGTCCACATCCGTGACAATTGACGCAGCATCTGCTGGCGGGTGTCGATATCGCGCCCGTGGCGGATCAGCCCGAAAAGGTACGAGTGGGCGGCGGTCTTACCGGCGACGAAACAGTCCCCGTCGGCGATCTGGTGGAACAGCACATTGACGAACAACTCGGGCGCACCCGTCTGCTCCGTGTGAATCGCAGTGATCTCCTGGGCGATTCGGCGCTTTTGCGGCCCGTTGAGCAGCCCGGCCGGGCTGTAGCACTGATAGATGGGCATGTCGCAACTCCTATCAACGACGGTCCTGGTAGGCCTGTGATCCCTGCACTTGGCTGCGGAAGTCGCTCGGCGTAATAGCGTGCCGCCGTCGCATCACCGTGGCGAGATGCTGGGAACTGGCGAATCCGCATTGGTGAGCGATCTCGGTGATGCTCAGCGACGAGGCCGCAAGCAGTTCACACGCCCGCGCGAAGCGGCGGTTCATCAGCCAGCGGCGCGGTGGCTCGCCGGTCGCATCGCGAAAGAGTGCGGCCAGGCGTGGCACTGACAGGCGCACTGACGCAGCGATCTCGCTGAGGTCAAGGTCGTCGGCGAGGTGCGTCTCGAGGTATTCGATGGTGCGGCGGAGGCGCCAATCATGGTAGCCGGCACCGACTCTGGGGGAGAGGGCCTGCGAGCCGGAAACGCTCGAATGTCGTCGCAGCAGACCGGCGATCAGTTGCTGGCCCAAGGCAGCCAGCATCGTCCGCGAAATCCGGTCGCCACAGCTCATCTCACGCAGCAGCTGCCGGAAGACGAATTCGACGAACGGATCGTGGGAACACATCGGGTCGATGAGGGTCACCGTCCGGCCGACGGCCAGCACGCCGCTGTCCACGGCCAGCTGCTCGACCAGGGCGTGCCGTACATAGACGTGCAGATAGGTGAACGGCTGGTCAGAGACGAACACTCCGCGCGGTTGCTCGCCGGCAACCACCATGTTCAGGTGAAATGGCGGGTGCGAACGGCTCCATTTCAGCCGGCCGTTACCGAAGTAGGTGTGGTGGTGGCGTCCGCTGATCGGCATCGCGATGACGTCGATGTTCCGATCTGCGCTGCGGCACAGTTCATAGGACGGTCTGTTGCAGAACCGCCAGATCGCTGCCGACAGCGACCCGTCCGACGTGGCGAGGCGGCGTTCCGGGGCAAAGCCCAATCGGTGCGCGATCGAGTCAGGAATGGATGTCGGAGGTGCCGTCACCCCAGCAGTGTCCGCTTCGGTGTGGCGCACGAACTGGGTCCGATGCGACATCTTTCCCACAACCGCCGACATCGCGGGCCGGCATCGACGGCCGCCGCGCCGCCGATGCGCGTCTGGTGTACATGCCGCGCGTCGCAGACACGCCTGGGCATCGCCGCTTTGGTAAGACCACGGGGCGGCCGCGGCGCTCGGTGCCGTGCCGACGTAACCCCGCTCAGCAGAGGAGAAGTCATGCAGTTGTTCTGTCAACCAGGCGCAACCACCGGGGGGCCGGTGGCCCGGATCCGGTTGTGCGTCGCCGCCGGCGCCGCGGCCGCAAGCGCGAGCGTCGTCGTGTGCTCTCTGCCTGCGAGCGGGATCGACATAGCCCAGATTCGTCGGGATGTGGCGCTGACCGCCGGCCGGTACAGCGTCGAGGCTGCAGCCTTGGCCGACGTCACCGAACCGGCACCGGTTGCTCCCAGCGCGACGGGAGCTGACGCGTTCACGATCGGCGGTTTCACCTTCGACCCGGTCAACGGTGACGAGGAGGGTTACGCCCTGATTCACCCGCTCACCAGCGCTCCGCCCCTGTTGACTCTGGGTGGGGGATTCGCATTCGGCGGGCCCATGGCTGGTCAGGAATTCGAGGTGTTCGACCCTGCCGACGGCACCGATCTCGGCAGCATCAATACCAGTGTGGTGGTGGCGAACCTGGGGGGCTTCACCAATACCCAGTTCACCGTCGTCGGCGCGCCGCCGGCGACCGATGTGTCCCTACCGACGGTCGGATCGGTGTACGACGTGTTCAACCTTGGTGGCGGGTTTGCGAACGTCTACACCGCCATCGTGAGCGCCGACGACGGCCCGGACACCGTCACGGATACCTTGGTGACGCCGTTCGGAAACTTCGATCTGACCCCGTTGTTCGGCGGTATCGACGCTGCGGCTCCGCTGCAGCCCGGCGACGCCTTCGCCGAGCTGGAAGCCGGCGCGTCCGGCGGGGGCGAGGACGCCTTTGCCATCGGCGGGTTCACCTTCGACCCGTTCACCAAAACCGGCGGATCCATAACGGAGGGCTTCGCTCCGGTCGCAGCGCTGACCGGAGCCGCGCCGTTCCTGAACATCGGGGGCGCTTCGATCGGAGATGCCACAAACGGCGGAATCATCTTGGCTCCGCAAAGCTTCGACGTCTACAGCGGTTCCGGTGATGCGGCCATGCAGGTCGGCACCATCGCCACCTCCGAGCACGTGACGAGCCTGTTGGGGCTGACCAACACCCAGCTGGTCGTCGCCAGCGCGACCGCGGTCGAGGGCGGCAGCACCGACGTCCTGCCGGCTGCCGGGACGGTGTATGACGCCTTCAACTTCGGTGGCGGCTTCACGAACATCTACACCGCCACCCCGGGAGCCGACGGCGTGGTCACCGATACCCTGATCACACCGTTCGGGAGCATGGACCTCAGCTCACTGTTCGGCGGTATCGATGTGGCGGGCCCGCTGAACCCCGGTGATGCGTTCACCGGATTCGCCGACACGGCCATCGGCAAGGATGCTTTCAGCATCGGCGACACCACCTTCGATCCGTTCACCGGGTCCGGTGACACCGCGACGGAGGGTTTCACCCCGGTATTCCAGACCATCGGTGCGCCTCCGCTGCTCAATCTCGGCGGCGGTGTCGCCACCTTCCCCGGCACCTCGCTACTGCTACAGGTGGCACCGCAGAGCTTCCACGTCTACGACGGAACCGGAGCCGATGCCGAACAGCTCGGCAGCGTGCACACCGCGGAGACCGTGACTCAGCTGCTGGGCCTGACCAACACCGCGTTCACCGTCGACGGCGTCACCGCCGCCACCGGGGTGGACACTGCGGACCTGCCCGCGATCGGCTCGGTGTACGACGTGCTCAACTTCGGCGGCGGTTTCGCCAACGTCTACACCGCAATCCCGGGTCTGGACGGCGCCGAGGGCACCGTTACGGACATCTTGGTGACGCCGTTGGGGAACCTGGACCTCAGCGTGCTGTTCGGCGGCTTAGACGCCTCCGCACTGATGGACCCGGGGGATGCGTTCCTCGGTCTGGACATCTAGGCAGTCCGGTCCGTCACCACGGCCCAGGCGGTAGGAACCTACCGCCTGGGCCGTGCGCTTTTGATCGCAGCCCAGCGTCGCATTCTGTGGGAACTACGGCGCATCTGCCATGGCTGGATCGCCGGCCGCGCGACCAGAATCGGATCGAAGTGTTGTTGAGAGGAGCACAGATGCCCGAGAACAGGCCCGACCGACGAGTGCTGATCACCGGCGCCTCCAAGGGAATTGGGCGGGCGGTCGCCGACCGCCTCGCCGCGCGCGGATTTCAACCGATCGGGATCGCCCGCACCACACCCGAGAGCTTCCCGGGGCCGTTCTATCCGGTGGACCTGGCCGACCGTGCGGCAACCGCGGACACTCTGACGGCCATCGTCGCCGACGGCCACGTCGATGCGGTAGTCAACAACGTGGGCTTTGCGCACTTCGGCCGACTCGGGTCGATCGACCTCGATCACCTGTTTGAGACCTACGACCTCAACGTGCGCACGGCGGTGCAGGTGGTCCAGGCGGTACTGCCGGGCATGATCGACCGCGGATGGGGCCGCATCGTCAACGTCACGAGCCTGACCACGTTGGGCACCCCGGAACGGACACCGTATGCGGCGGCGAAGGCAGCGCTGGAAACCTGCACCCGGATCTGGGCGCGGGAACTCGCCGAGACAGGTATCACCGTGAATGCGGTGGCACCCGGCCCCACGGAGACCGAGATGTACCGTGAGCGCAGCCCGGTCGGCTCGGAGCGGGAAAAGGCTTTCCTGCAGAACATTCCGATGCGTCGCGTCGGAAAGCCGGCGGAGATCGCACATGCGATCTGCATCCTGTTGGATGAGGACGCCGGGTATATCACCGGGCAGATCGTCCGGGCAGACGGCGGCGGAAGCCTTGCCGGCTGAGTCGAGTCGCCGAAACGAAAGGAGCCGCAGCGATGAGCGCAGCACTGGAAACCGTTGCCGGGGTTGCGATCCCCGACACCGCGCTGGTGCGGGAGGCAACCGACTACATCCGCGACGTCGAGAACGATCTGCTGTATCACCATTCTCGGCGGGTGTTCTTCTTTGGCGCACTACAGGGGCAACGCCGCGGGCTGACCCCCGACCTGGAACTGCTCTACGTGGGGGCGATGTTTCACGACCTGGGGCTGACCGAGCGCTACCACGGGTCCGCGCTGCGCTTCGAGGTTGACGGCGCCAACGCCGCCCGGGACTTCCTGCTCGAGCGCGGCGTCGACGAAGCCGATGCCCGCACGGTCTGGTTGGGCATCGCATTGCACACCACCCCGAACATCCCGGAGTTCCTCGACCCGGAGATCGCGCTGGTCACCGCCGGCGTAGAAACCGATGTGCTCGGCATCGGCCGCGACGATCTGGCACCGGACCTGCTGGCGGCGGTGACCGCCGCGCATCCACGGCCCGACTTCAAGCGCCGGATCCTGCAGGCGTTCACCGATGGCTTCAAACACCGCCCGGAGAGCACGTTCGGCACGGTCAACGCCGATGTGCTCGCACACTACGACCCGTCGTTCGTCCGCGGCGATTTCGTCGAAACCATCCTGGGCAACAGCTGGCCGGAGTAGCCGGCTCCGCCCCGGCAGGCGCGCTCAGTCTTCCTTGCGGATCAGCTTGCCCAGCGCCTCCCGGTCCGGTGCCAGCAGTTCGTCGATGCGCGGCTGGTTCACGTCGGCGACGATGATCTCACCGACCTCCTGGTGCACGCTGCTGAAGATGCCGTGCGCCTTCATCTTCTCGGTCTGATACAGGTTGTCCTGAGTGGGCGTGACGTAGTGCACCGCCGCGGCCTTGAACCGGTGGATCAACCACAAGTGGGTCAGATCCATCAGCCGCTTCTGCCGCAGCTTCTCGGCGAAGGTGTTCTGGTCGCGCACCGTCAGGATGCTGCGGCCGTGCCGGTCCTTGATCGGGTCGACGATCACATTGGCGAGTTTCTCGTCGTCGTCGCCGAAGATCCCGAGCTCCAGCACATCCGACCCGGGCCGGGTCGGCCGTAGCTGCGCTCGCAGCTTCTCGCCGATCTGGTAGTGCTCGGCCCACAGCGCCAGCCATTCCTCCAACAGCTTCTTGGGCACCTCGGTCTGCACCAGGTGCTGATGCTGGGTGGAGCCGGCGCCCATTGCCTTGGTGGTGGCGGTGCGCCCGGACGAGGCGGCCAGCGCGGCATCGCTACGCGGCCCGCCGACCAGGGTCTGCGGGGTTCGGTAGGGCGACTCGACCAACCGCATCTTGCGCTGCAGCCGGGCCAGCGCCAGCATGCCGTCCTGCAGCAGGGTGGCCGCGAACTCCTCGGAGGCCACCCCGTCGACCTGGTGGCCGCCGTAGGTGATGAAATTGAAGACGAACCCCATTTTGCCGAGCTCGGCGGGGAAGGCCCGCATCTGTTCGTCGGTCATGCCGGTGGTGTCCCAGTTGAACGAGGGGGACAGGTTATAGGCCAGCATCTGGTCGGGATACACGGCGTGGACGGCATCGGCAAACTGGCGGGCATCGTCGAGGTCGGCGGTCTTGGTCTCCATCCACAGCAGGTCGGCGAACGGCGCGGCGGCCAGCGACTTGGCGATCGCATAGGGGATGCCGCCGCGCACCTGGTAGTAGCCTTCGGGGGTCTTGGCCCGCTCGCAGTCCCAACCGGAGTCGGCGTTCAACTCGGCGGCCTTCGCCTGGGCGGTGTAAAACGGTGCGCGCTCGGCGAATTCGCGCCACTGCGCGGCGGTCATGTTGCGTGGCTCGCCTTCGCGTTCGGCGAACTCCAGCATCTCGGCGACGGCTTCGCCGTAGGTCATCAGTCCGGCGTCGTTCTGCCAGGCTTCGACGAACTTCGATTCGATCTCGTCGTAGAGCCCATCCACGGGCTGCCGGCCGTCACTGCTCCAGCCCTCGGCGGCTTTGGTGATCAACGCGCTGATGCCGCTGCGGTCCAGCCAGGCGTCGGCGGCGGCGTACTCGCCCTCGGGCAGGTCGTAGAGCAGGTGACCGTTGATCTCGGTGATCCCGGCGTTGTAGAACTGGCGCGTCATCGCCAGGAAACAGGCCTTGTAGGACGGGATTTTCAGGTTGGTGGTGCCCAGGATGAACGGCTGGTCACGCTCGTCGGCGCGGCTCTCGACCAGGTTGGCCGCCTCGGCGTCGGTGCGCGCGACGATGATGCCGGGGACCCCCATCATGTCCAGTTGGAAGCGGGCGGTGTTCAGCCGCTTGATCTGCTCGTCGGAGGGCACCAACACCTTGCCCCCCTGGTGGCCGCACTTCTTGGTGCCGGGACGCTGATCCTCGATGTGGTAGCCGGGTACGCCGGCCTCCACGAAACGCCGGATCAGGTTGCGTACGTGAGGATCACCGCCGTGACCGGTGTCTGCGTCGGCGATAATGAACGGCCGGTAATCCACGGCGGGGGTGGCGGCGCGCTGCTCCTCGGTCATCTGCAGGCGCAGGTAGTGCTGGTTGCGGTCGGCGGTGAGCAGGGCACGCACCAGCCCGGCCGCCTCATCGGGCACCTGGCTGAGCGGGTAGCTGGCCAGGTCGGGTCCCGGGTCCTCGGTGATGGACCCCTTGGCTGAGGTGGCCCACCCGCCCAGGTAGATGCCCTCGATGCCCACCCGCTTCATCACTACCGCCTGACCCGGCGAATACGGGCCGAACGTGGTGATGCTCTTCTTGGCGGCGAACAGCTCACGCAGCCGGGCGTAGAACGCCGTCGCTGCTTCGCGCGCCACGATGTAGTCGGAGGGGATGGTGCCGCGCTGCTCGACCACCTGGCGGGCGCTGTAGAGGCGGGTGATGCCTTCGAAGCGGGGGCTGTCGAAGTATTGCTGTGTCGCCGCGAGGTCGGCTTCGACGTCTCGTTGGACCGGTGCACTCGCCGCCGTGGTCGTTTCGATGGTCGTCATGGAATTACGCTCCTGTTCGCGCCGGTTCGTGCGGCGGTTCCAGCTCGGCTCTCCTTCGTCGAGCCTCGCTGAACCGCGGGGTTCGCACGTGTTACTCCCCAGTATTGTGCCGTCGCTGGCTGTGGGATAGCGCAGTTTCGCCATACATCTTCCGTACGCCGCGGACGATGCCCCGGAACTTGCGTGAAGCAGATGGATTCGACTGCGTTCGTGGCTATGGTTAACAGTTATGACGGCCCGGTCAGGCCGCTGGGACACCCCGTGGGATCAGCCGCCGCAGCGCATCGCTTCGGTGGTCCGACCGGTCGGCCGCTGGGGGGCCCGGCGGATGAGTCGGCGCTTCGCCGGCGTCGGCGTACAGATCCCGGCCGCCCGGCTGCGCGAGATGATGGCCGGCGCGCCGCCGGCGTCGGCGGAGTCGATCGACTACACCTTCGCACTCGCCGCGACGGCGATCCAACGCGAGCAGCGGATGGCCCGGGCGCGGCGCAACCGGCGCCGCCTGGTGCACGCGCTCATCGTGGCCGGGCTGATGCTCGCCGCGTTGAATCTGCTGATCTGCATGGGTTACGTCTTCGTCAGCCTGGCGCTGCACGAACCGTCGATGTGATCTCATCGGTCCGGCCGGTCGGAGCTTTTGTCGCAGGCCATGCCCACAAGTGAGGTAATCTAACGACCGTCGCGGTGACGGAACTCGGGTTCCGCATGGGTGGGGGAGTTGATCTTCTCGGCTGAGTCGGTCCGTCCCGCGTCCGGGCCAGACGAAAGAGCGGAGGCGCACGCCGGGTGTTTCGAGTGTTGAGGCGGTTCTGGATTCCTCTGCTGCTGGTGGTCGTCGTCGCGCTGGGCGGGTATGCCATTGTCCGCATTCGCGCGACCCTGGGCCACCAAGGCCCGAACTTGGCGGAGGGTTCCGCGATCACCGAGAACTTCAATCCGAAGCACATCACCTATGAGGTCACCGGGACGGGCGGGACCGCGAACCTGAACTACCTTGACGAGAACGGCCAACCCAATCTGATCGAAAACGCCTCACTGCCTTGGTCATTCACGATCGTGACGACGCTACCGTCGATGTCGGCCAACATCATCGCTCAAGGTGATCGCCATGTCAGTGACCTTCGGTGCCGGGTGACGGTCGACGACAAGGTGCGCGACGACCGGACCAGCACCGACACCGTCAAACCGTTCATCTACTGCCTGGTGAAGTCGGTATGAGCGACCCCGGCGCGGCGCCGCATCGCTCGCACCGACCTTTCTTGGGCCGGATGGTTCGGATCTTCTCGGTGCCGATCATCCTGTTCTGGGTGCTCGTCGCGGTCGTGCTGGGCACCGTGGTCCCGTCACTGGGCAAGGTCGCTGCCACCCGGTCGGTCCCGATCAGCCCCACGGGTGCACCGTCGTACGTGGCGATGCTGAACATCGGCAAGGTATTCCAGCAGTACGATTCGGACTCCACGGCGATGGTCGTGCTGGAGTCTGAGGACCATCTCGGCGATGCCGCGCACAAGTTCTACGACGAGATCGTCGCCAAGCTCGAGGCTGACCACAAGCACGTTCAGAACGTTCAGGACTTCTGGAGCGATCCGCTGACCGCGGCGGGCTCACAGAGTGTGGACGGTAAGTCCGCCTACGTGCAGATCTTCCTCGACGGCTCGCAGGGCACCACCGAAAGCCACGAGTCGGTCGCCGCCGTACGTGACATCGTCGCCTCGGTCGACCCGCCGCCGGGTATCAAGGCCCACGTTGCGGGTAACACCGTCCTCAATGCCGACACCAGTGTCGCCGGGCATCAAAGTATGTCGAGGCTGGAGTTGGTGTCTGTCGCCATCATCATCGTGATGCTGCTGACCATCTACCGCTCGGTGGTCACGATGCTGGTGTCGATGTTTGTCATCGGGCTGGGATTGTTTGCCGCGATGGGTGTTACGGCCGCGGCCGGCAACGTGAACATCGTCGGACTGACCCCGTATGCGGTGAGCATGGTGACGATGTTGTCCATAGCCGCGATAACCGATTACCTGATCTTTCTCCTCGGCCGATATCACGAGGAGAGAGCGAACGGCCTTGAGCGCGATGACGCGTTCTATGTCGCCTATAGCGGCGTCTCTCACGTCATCCTGGGGTCCGGGCTGACCATTGTCGGCGCCTTGATGTGCCTCGGCATGACGACGTTGCCCTACTTCCAGACCATGGGGCCGCCCTGCGCGATCGCGATTCTGGTGGTCATCGCCGCAGCACTGACGCTGGCGCCGGCGGTGCTCACCGTGGCATCGAGGTTCGGACTGCTCGACCCCAGACAGAATCTCTCGACGCGCAACTGGCGCAAGGTCGGAACCAGCACGGTTCGCTGGCCCATTCCGATCATCCTGCTGACCGGCATGGTCGCCGTCGTGGGTTTCGTCAGCCTGTTGACCTATGTGCCGCAGTACAACGACCAGAAATTCACTCCCGCCGATATGCCCGCCAACCTGGCCATGGCCGTCGCGGACCGGCATTTCTCCCAGGCTCGGATGAACCCCGAACTGTTGATGCTCGAGACCGATCATGACCTGCGTACGCCGTCGGACATGTTGGTGATCGAAAAGGTCGCCAAGCACGTCTTCCGGATGCGGGGCATCGACCGGGTGCAGACCATCACCCGCCCACTGGGCTCACCGATCGAGCACAGCTCCATCCCGTTCCTGCTCGGCGCGCAGAATGCCGGCACGTTGCAGGCCGCGAAGTTCAACAACGACAACGCGGCGCAACTGCTCGAACAGGCCGACGAGATGGCAAAGACCGCCGCCAGCCTGGAACGCATGTACACGATCATGAAGGAGACCAGCGAAACCACCCACAGCATGGCGGGCAAGACGCACGTGATGGCCGACACCACCGCTGAATTGCGAGATAACATCGCCGATTTCGATGATTTCTTCCGGGTGTTTCGCAACTACTTCTACTGGGAGCCGCACTGCTACGACATCCCGATCTGTTGGTCGCTCCGGTCGATCTTCGACACCATGGACGGTATTGACCAACTCGCGGAACAGATCCAGAGTCTCACCATCGACATCGATCGCCTGGACGAGTTGATGCCGCAGATGCTGCCGGTCCTGCGGGAGAACATCGACTCGATGAACAAGATGCACGACATGATGATCGCGACTCACAGCACCATGGCCGGCACTCAGGCCCAACAACAGGAACTGGCCAAGGGCGCCACCGAGATCGGGCTGTACTTCGATCAGGCCAAGAGCGATGACTTCTTCTATCTGCCGCCGGATGTGTTCGACAATCCCGACTTCAAGCGTGGCATCAAGATGTTCATGTCGCCGGATCACAAGTCGGTCCGGATGATCATCACCCACCAGGGCGACCCCGCCTCGGTGGACGGCATCGCACACGTCCGGGACCTCAAAGACGTCGTCGCGGACGCCCTCAAGGGCACCCCGCTGGCCAGCGCGAAAGTCTCGATCGCCGGTACCGCATCGCTGTACGCCGACATGCAGGACGGTGTCGTGATCGACCTGATGATCGTGCTCATCGCGTCGCTGATCCTGATCTTCGCGATCATGCTGATCATCACCCGCAGCGTGGTGGCCGCCGTCGTGATCGTCGGCACGGTCGCTGCGTCGCTGGGGATCGCGTGTGGAATATCGGTGTTGCTCTGGCAGGACATCCTGGGCCTGGGCGTGCAGTGGATCGTGATCCCGTTGTCGATGGTGATCCTGCTGGCAGTGGGTTCGGACTACAATCTGCTGCTGGTGTCGCGACTCAGAGAAGAGATACACGCCGGGCTCAACACCGGCATCATCCGAGGCGTGGGGGCCACCGGACGCGTCGTCACCGCAGCGGGCCTGGTGTTCGCTTTCACCATGATGGCGATGATCGTCAGTGACCTGCGCGTGGTCGGCCAGCTCGGTACGACGATCGGTATCGGCCTGATTATCGACACGTTGATGGTGCGGGCGTTCATGACGCCATCGATTGCTGCGGCGTTGGGCCGTTGGTTCTGGTGGCCGCTCAACACCTTTGAGATCACGGGGCATGGCTCTAGCGGACCCGAACCGAGGCCGGCGGAGCGCGGTGATGACACCGCGCCCATACCGACAACAACCGCGTGAGTGTCGCGAACCGATCATGAAAGCTGGTGATGGAGGTGTCGGTCGCCGGGTCGGCCCATAGGTCAGTCACGAGATCGAACCTGCGCCGACGCACCGACGGTCGGCTCGATCGCTCGCGTGACGCGGCGATTCTCGATGCTGCGCTGGCCGCGTTGACGGAGAACGGTTATGGCGGCACGAACATGAACGACGTCGCGACCCGAGCCGGAGTGGGCAAGGCCGCGATATACCGCCGCTGGTCGTCGAAAGCCGCGTTGATCACCGATGCGCTGGTGTACTGGCGGCCCGACCTCATCGACGATGATGCCCCCGATACCGGCAGCCTCGCCGGTGATTTCGACGCGCTGGTCGACCGTGTGGCGCGCAACGACAGTGAGCGGATCCCCAACGATCTGATCCTGCGGGTGGCGATGGAGGCGATGCATGATCGACACCTCACCGCAGCCCTCGACGACTTGATGATCCTCAAGGGCAGGCGCATGGTGACGGCCATCCTGCAACAGGCGGTGGCGCGCGGCGAACTCGCGCACGATCGGGATTGGTCGCTGATCGCCGACGCCTTGACGGGAATGGGCCTGATGCGGGCCATCAACGGTCAGAGCGTCGACGCGAAGTTCATCCGGAGCGTCATCGACACGCTCATCCTGCCTGCTGTCTGCGCGGTGAATACCCGGCATGGCGGGAGCGCGGAATAGCGGAGCCGCCGGTGCATCAGCCGATCTGGGCCAACCTGGGTGCCAACTCGTCGCCGAGTCGGCGTACGAAGCCGATCGGGTCGGGGTTGCCCGGGAGCGGTCCGGTGTGGACGAGGTCGAAACCCAAGCCGGCGCAGTAGTCCACGGTCCGCAGATAGTCGTTGAGATCGGTGAACGGGTCGGCGAACAGTCCGACGGTCTTGCGGATCTCAGCCGGGTCGCGGCCGATTTCATCGCAGTGGCGTCGCAGCACATCGATCTTGCGGCTCAGATCGTCGGGCCGCAGCACCGTGCCGTTGCGGTTCCATATGTCGGCATAGCGGGCGGCCAGTCGCAGCGTCTTCTTCTCGCCGCCACCGCGGATCAGAACCGGTGGCTGCGTTGTCGGCCGCGGCTCGCAGATGGTCTCGGCCAGCTGGTAGTGCTTACCGCGGTACGGTCCGTCGTTTGCACTCCACATCTGCTTGCAGATCTGCAGTGTCTCTTCCACCATCTCGAATCGGTCGCTCAGTGGCGGAAGCGGCACACCGAGACCCGCGTGTTCGCGCTCGTACCAGCCGGTCCCGAGACCAAAGATGAGGCGGCCGCCCGACAAAACATCCAATGTGGCAGCGGTTTTGGCCAGTACGCCGGGGTGGCGATAGGTGACCCCGGTCACCAGCACACCGAGTGGGATGCTGCGGGTCTGACCGGCGACAAAGGCCAGTGCGGTGTAGCACTCCAGAAAGGGATCCTGGGCGCGGCCGAGTTGTTCCATCTGAAAGAAGTGGTCCTGCATGGTGAACATCGCTGCGCCGGCTTCTTCGGCCGCGGCGGCGGCTCCGGCCAGCACCGGTCCGAGCCGGGCCGGGTCACCGGGCTGAAAATCGACGAAATGTATGCCTAACTCCATCGTGGTGGGCGTCCTTTGCGGTAACGGGGAAAAAGCGGGAAGCGACAGGCCGCGTCTGCGCAACCCATCGTTTAGCTGCAACCACGCCGCACCACGGATGCTTCCGGGCCGCGGTTTCGCGGCCACTTAGACTGCGGGGCATGACGGGCCTGGTGCAGATCGAGGAGTGCCTGGACGCCGACGGGGGCATCATCTTGCCGCCGGATGCCACCTTGATCTCGCTGATCGACCGCAACATCGCCAACGTCGGCGACGCGGTGGCCTTCCGCTACCTCGACTACGCCGGTCCATTCGAGGGCCGGGCGGTGGAACTGACTTGGACGCAACTCGGCGACCGATTGCGGGCCATCGGAGCCCGACTGCAGGAGGTCACCGCCCCGGGTGACCGGGTGGCGATCTTGGCACCCCAGGGACTCGACTATGTCGCCGGGTTTTATGCGGCGATCAAGTGCGGCACCATAGCGGTGCCGTTGTTCGCCCCGGAGTTGCCCGGGCATGCCGAGCGGCTCGACACCGCGCTGCGCGATGCCGCCCCGGCAGCGGTGCTGACCACATCCGCTGCGCAGCGCATCGTCGAGGATTTCCTGGCCAGGTTGCCGCAGCGGCTGCAGCCGCACGTAGTCGTCATCGATGAGGTCCCGGACTCGGTCGGTGCAGCATTCCAGCCGGTCGACATCGACGTCGACGCCGTGTCGCACCTGCAGTACACCTCGGGTGCCACCCGGCCGCCGATCGGTGTGCAGGTGACCCACCGTTCGGTGGGAACCAACCTGCTGCAGATGATCCTATCCATCGACATGCTGGACCGAAACACGCACGGGCTCAGCTGGTTACCGCTCTACCATGACATGGGCCTGTCGATGATCGGCTTTCCCGCGGTCTACGGGGGACACTCCACGCTGATGTCGCCGACGGCGTTCATCCGCCGACCGCAGCGCTGGATCAACGCCCTGTCCGACGCATCGCGACATGGCCGGGTGGTCACCGCCGCACCGAACTTCGCCTACGAACTGACCGCCCAGCGCGGCCTGCCCGCGCCGGGCGCCGACCTCGACTTGTCGAACGTGGTGATGATCATCGGATCCGAGCCGGTCAGTATGTCGGCGATCACGGCGTTCAACGAGGCATTCGCCCCGTACGGGTTGCCGCGCACCGCGATCAAGCCGTCCTACGGGATCGCCGAGGCCACGCTGTTCGTGGCGACGATCGACCCCGACGCCGAGGCGAGTGTGCTGCACCTGGGGCGCGAGCAACTCGGTGCGGGCCGTGCGGTGCCGGTCACCGCCGGCGCCCCTGATGCGGTGGCTCAGGTGTCGTGCGGCCGGGTTGCCCGCAGCCAGTGGGCGGTGATCGTCGACGCCGATGCCGGTCAGGAACTGCCCGACGGTCGTATCGGCGAGATCTGGCTGCATGGTGCCAACGTGACTGCCGGCTATTGGGGCCGGCCCGACGAGACCCGGCGGGTCTTCGGCGCTCTGCTGCAGCGCCGCTTGTCACACGGCAGTCACGCCGAGCGTGCGCCGATCGACGGCGCCTGGCTGCGCACCGGCGATCTGGGGTTCTATCTCGACGGCGAACTGTATGTGACCGGCCGGACGGTGGACCTGATGACCATCGACGGGCGCAGCCACTACGCGCACGATGTCGAGGCGACGGTGGCACAGGCCTCACCGATGGTGCGCACCGGGTACGCGGTGGCGTTCGCCGTCCCGGCAGATCAGGCCGATCGGCTGGTGATCGTCGCCGAGCGCGCTACTGGTACCGGCCGGAAGGATCCCGCGCCGGCGGTCGCGGCGATCCGCGCCGAGGTGTCCCGGGTACACGGGTTGACCGCCGCAGACATCCGGTTTGTGCCGGCCGGGGCCATCCCGCGTACCACCAGCGGCAAACTCGGGCGTACGGCATGCCGCGAGCAGTACCTCTCGGGCGCGCTGGATCAGCGCCGGGCATCCGGCGACGCCACCGCGCCCCGCACAGCGGGCGCACAGCCGGGACATGTGGGGCACCAAAAATAGCTAGCTAGCCTTCCTAAATGGATTTCGGAGTCTTGCCGCCGGAGATCAATTCGGCGCGAATGTATGCCGGAGCCGGACCCAGTTCGCTGCTGGCCTCCGCGACGGCCTGGCAGGATCTGGCCGCCGAGCTGAATTCGGCAGCCGCGGCCTACGGTTCGGTGATCGCGGGTCTGACCAGCGGCCCCTGGATCGGAGCGTCGTCGGTGACCATGGCGGCCGCGGCCAGCCCCTACATCACCTGGCTCAGCTCGACCGGGGCGCAGGCGCAGCAGGCGGCCGCCCAGTTGTCCGCGGCGGTCGGAGCCTATGAAACGGCCTTCGCCGCAACGGTTCCGCCCCAGCTCATCGCGGCGAACCGCAGCCTGCAGGCAACGCTGATCGCGACGAACATCCTGGGCCAGAACACCGCGGCGATCGCGGCTACCGAGGCGGAGTACCTGGAGATGTGGGCCCAGGACGCGGCGGCGATGTACGGCTATGCCGGGGCATCGGCGATGGCCACCCGGGTCACGCCGTTCACCTCACCGCCGCAGACCACCGACCCGTCCCGACAAGCCAGCCAGGCCTCGTCGGTGGCGCAGGCTGCCGCTGCCACCGCGGGCACCGATACCGAGACCCTGATGGCACAAGGGCCGCAGCTGATCTCGACCACGCCAGCGGCGTTACAGAGCCTGGCAACGCCGGCGATCGAGACATCGTCGGGTGCCTCGACGGCATCGTTGTCCAGTCTCAGTTCACTGACCATGCCGTTGCGGATGGCGATGATGCCGATGAGCATGCTGATGCGGATGCTGATGACCGGGACCAGCGGAGCCAAGGGCGCTGCCGCTGGCCTGGCTGCTGCCCCGGCCGCGGCGGCCGGTACCGCCGGTTCGGTGACCCTGACCGGCTTCACCGGAGGGCAGGCTGCCACGGCCGGCCTGGGCCGGGCGGCCTCGATCGGGGCACTGTCGGTGCCGCCGGCCTGGACCGGCATGGGGGTGGCCACCACTCCGGCGGCCACGGCGCTGCCGGTTACCGGCGCTGTTGCTCCGGCGGGGGCGGGGCCCGGGTCGGCGATTCCTCCGATGGTGCCGTTGGGGAACCTGGGTGGCCGTGGCGGTTTCGGCGCCACGGCCACCCAGTACGACCTTCGTCCTACGGTGATTCCGCGGTCGCCGGCAGCCGGGTAGTCGCCGCCGACTGAACTTTGTGAATCCTTCTGGGCCACCAGAACCAGCGGCCGAGTAACGCGGCGATCGACGGGGTCAGGAATGACCGGACGATCAGGGTGTCGAACAGCAGCCCGATCCCGATCGTGCTGCCGGCCTGGCCGATCGAGTACAGATCGCTGACCGCCATCGACATCATCGTGAACGCGAACACCAGGCCCGCCGCGGTGACCACCGATCCGGTTCCGCCGATCGACCGGATGATCCCGGTCTTGATCCCGGTCTTGGTGCCGTCACCGATCTCCTCCTGGAAGCGGGAGACCAGCAGCAGGTTGTAGTCCGATCCCACCGCGAGCAGGATGATGACACCGAACACCGGCGCGATCCAGTTCAGCGGCAGACCGAAGAGGTGCTGCCACACCAGCACCGACAGCCCGAACGCCGCACTCAGTGACAACAGCACCGTGCCGACGATCACCGCGGATGCCACCAGCGCCCGGGTCAGCAGCAGCATCACGATGAAGATCAGCGTTACTGCCGCCACCCCGACGATCAGGATGTCGTAGGTGGAACCGGACTGGATGTCGTTGTAGACCGCCGCGGTTCCGGTGAGATAGAACTTGGCGCCGGTCAGCGGGGTGCCCTTCACCGCGTCGTGGGCGGCGGCCAGCATCGGCTCGACGAAAGAGATGCCCTTGGGCGTGGCCGGATCCGCGTCATAGGTGACGATGAACCGGGCCGCGGTGCCGTCCGGCGACAAAAAGAGCTGCAGGCCCTTTTGGAAGTCCGGATTGTCGAAGGCCTCCGGCGGCAGATAGAAGTAGTCGTCGGCCTGGGAGGCGTCGAAGGCCCGGCCCATCTCGGTGGCGGTGTCGGTCATCCGCGACATCTGGGTCAGCAGTCCGGAGAAGGTCGAGTGCATCGAGAGCAGGCTGGCCCGCATGGATTTCGCCACCGCGATCATCGGCTCGAACTGCCCGACCATCTGTGGCATGACCGCGTTCATGTCGGCCATGTCGGCCAGCAGCGGTGCCATGTTCTCGCTGAACTTGTCCATCCCGTCGTAGGCGTCGAACACCGACCGGACTGCATGACAGACCGGGATGTTGAAACAGTTTTGCTCCCAGTAGAAGTAGTTGCGGACCGGACGCGCGACGTCGTCGAAATCGGCGATGTGGTCTCGGATCTCATCGACGGTCGCATTGATCGTCACCATGTCGGCGGTCATCCGCTCGGTGGTGGAGTCCATCCTGGCGACCAGATCCCGCAGCCGCTCCATGGACTCGACGGTGGCACCCAGGTCGTCGCTCATCCTGAGCATGTCCGCCAGTCGGTCGTCCATGAACTGCAGATTCTGCTGGATCGGCACGGCGCCCATGCTGACCTGGAACGGGATCGAGGTGTGGTCGATGGGGCTGCCCAATGGTCGGGTGATGCTCTGAACCCGCTCCACTCCGCGGGTGCGGAAGATGTTCTTGGCGATCCGGTCCAAGATGATCATGTCGGCCGAATTGCGCAGGTCATGATCGGCCTCGACCATCAACACATCGGGGTTCATCCGGGCAGCGCTGAAGTGCCGTTCGGCGGCGTCGTAGCCGACGTTCGCCGGCAGTTCGGACGGGATGTAGTAGCGGTCGTTGTAGCTGATCTTCATGCCGGGCACGACGAGCATTCCGGCCAGGGTGACCAACAGTGCGCTGACGAACACCGCACCGGGCCAGCGGACGTTGGCGGTGCCGATGCGCCGCCACCCGCGTTGCTTCTCCGCCCGCTTGGGGTCCAGCAGGCCGAACCCGCTGGCGACCGCAACGATGGCGGGGGCGACGGTCAGCGCGCCGGCGATCACCACCAGCAGCCCCACGGCCGACGGGATGCCGAGTGCCTTGAAGTAGGACAGCCGGGCGAAGTGCAGGCATAACGAGGCTCCGGCGATCGTCAACCCGGATCCCAAGATGACATGCCACGTGCCGCGGAACATGGAATACCAGGCGGTTTCGCGGTCCTCCCCGGCGCGGCGGGCTTCGTGGTAACGGCCGAGCAGGAAGATCGCGTAGTCGGTGCCGGCCGCGATCGCCAGGGACGACAGCATGGCGACCACGAACGTCGAGAAGCCGAGCAGGCCGGCGTTGCCGAGCAACGCGACCAGCCCACGGGCGGTGCCCATCTCGAAGCCGACCATCACCAGTGCCAGAGCCACGGTGGAGAAGGACCGATAGACCAGCGCCAACATGATGATGATGACCACACCGGTCACGCCCATCATCTTGAGCATGCTGTGGTCGGCTGCCTCGGTCATGTCCGTGGTGAGCGCCGCCTGTCCGGTGACGTAGGCCTTGACCCCGTCCGGGGCGGGCACCGAGGCGACGATCTTGCGGACCGCGTCGACCGACTCGTTGCCCAGGGTGCTGCCCTGGTCGCCGGCGGTGTGGATCTGGGTGTAGGCGGCCTTCCCGTCGCTGCTCTGCACGCCCGCCGCGGTGATCGGGTCGCCCCAAAGGTCCGCGATGTGCTGGATGTGCTCGGGGTCGGCGGACAGCTTCTCGATCAGCGTGTCGTAGTAACGGTGGGCGTCCGGTCCGAGTTCGGTCTCGCCTTCGAGCACCAGCATGATCATCGAGTCGGAGTCGAACTCCTCGAACTTCGCGCCGATGCGCTTCGCGGCGATCAGCGACGGCGCGTCTTGCGGGGACATCGTCACCGCGTGCTCGCGCGCGACCGATTCGATCGGCGGCACCAGCACGTTGAGACCGACGGTCACCAGCAGCCAGAATATGATCAGCGGCCAGGCCAGCCGGCGCACCCAACGCATGTAGGCCGGGCGGGCGTCACCGTGGGCGCTCATGCGGCCTTCACCAGACAGAAGACCTGGGCGTGGTGCCCGGTGGCGACGTGTTCGTCTTTGACGGCGCCGTTGACGGTTATGCGGCAACCGATCTCGTCACTGTCACCTTGTGCCACCAGGGTGCCGATCACGGCAGGATTCGTCGTGGTGATGGTGTAGCTCCACGGCAGTCCTGCGAACGTCGCCTGCACGGGCCGCATCTCCTCGTTGAGGTAGCTGACCCCGCCCGCGGCGCCGTCGGGGCCGAACACCTCGTATACGACCCGCTTTTCGTTGATAGAGGCGATAGGCGCCGAGCCGCTGCCGTCCCAGTGGAAGATCTCGTCGGATCCGAACGCGCCGCGCAGGTTGACCACTGCCACGGTTCCGGCGACCGCGGCCACGGTGACGACCAGTGGCACCCAGGCCCGCTTTGCGATTGTGAACATGCTGGCCATCTCCGCTACCTCCCTCTACGCGACCGACGTTCCCCATAATACCCCCTGGGGTATCAATTCAGCCGAATCGGTGCGCGGCGATATGCGATCCGTGTTACCGGCGGGGCGAGCTGCGCTGGGCGGCGACCGCTTCGCCCAGCCAGCGGCGCAGGAACCGGCGCAGCTCATCGGGGGAGCGGTCGGGGTCGTTGGGGGCCACGATGAACGACAACATCACGCGCAGGGTGAACTCGACCAATTCGCGCTGGCTCGCTGCGTCGTAGCCATGTTGCACCCAATCGACGTCGAACCGGTCGACCATGCGCATTCCCAACGTCAGGGACTCCTCGGACGTCATTTCCCGGTTGAGCGGGGAGGTCGACGACAGCATCGCGCCCAGGTGCGGAGAGCGGGCCACCGCATCGAGGGTGTAGAGCGTGCCTTCGGTGAGCGCGTCGGCGGGGTCATGGATGCCCCGGACGTGGTCGGTGAGTCGGTCGAGGAAGTCGTCGACCGAGGCGATCGCCACGGCGCGCATCAGGGCGTCGGCGGTGGGGAAGTAGCGATACACGGTCTGCCGGATGACGCCCAGCGAGCCGGCGACATCGGCCAGCGACACCGCCGCACCCGTCTCGGCGACCAGGTCGACGGCCGCGGCGATGATCCGCTGGCTCGCTTCCTCGTCGCTGTGGGGCGGGTTACCGCCCCAGCCACGTCGGCGTGCCATCAACGACCCCCTTGACAACCGGCGAGCATCGAACAATCATACGCCAAGACGTTCATTTGTATGGTGATAGTAGGGGTGGCCATGACCGACCTGATCGTGCGCAAGTTGCGGTTCGCATTCGCCGATCATCCCGTGCCGTTCCTGTGGAACGAGGCCAACCCGGCGTTCTCGTCGATGGCCAATGCGGTTTCGCTGCTGGCGATCGGCTTCGAGAAGATGATCGGCGGAATGATCACCGAGGCCATGCCGCTGATCACCGACCCGGCCGTCGCCGAGGAGGCCGACGCCTTCGTCCGCCAGGAGGGTCAGCACTCCATGGCCCACCGCGGCCACGCCAAGGCACTGGTCAAGGCCTACCCGGCCCTCAAGGAGACCGTCGACGAGTGCAACGCGATGTTCGACAAGATGACCGCCGAGAAGTCGCTGGCCTATCGGCTGGCCTACACCGCCGACCTCGAGGCGACCTTCACTCCGGTCTTCAAGCTGATGCTGGATCACGACGACACGCTGTTCGCTCCCGGGGATGACCGGGTCGCCTCATTGTTCTTGTGGCACTTCGTCGAAGAGGTCGAGCACCGTAGTTCGGCGTTGATCATCTACGACCATGTCATCGACGATCCCTGGTACCGGATGCGGATGGCGCCGTCGATCTTCAAGCACGTGATGAGCGTCATCAAGGTGGCCTGCCTGGGATTCAACAAGCATGTCCCGCTGGCCGACCGCAAGGTCGACGCGCTGTCGTTGTTCAGCACCTATCGGGGAAAACAGGCTTGGCGGCGGCGCATTCCATTCGGCTGGCCGGCCGATCAGGGGCCGGTGGTCGACGCATTCAAGCATCTGCCGAAAGGGGAGATGCTCACCGCGGTGACCGGTATCGTGCGTAGTCAGCTGCCCAATCACAAACCGGCGCACGAGAAGATCCCCGTCTTGGCCGAGAAGTGGTTCACCCGCTACGCCGACGGCTACGACGTGACCAAGTGGTACACCGCCGAGGAGAAGAGCGCCTGATGTCTGATCTGTGTGCCCCGACTTTCGAGCGGCTCGCCGAATCGCTGGGCTTCTCCTGTGCGGAGGCCGGCGGGCTGGTCGAGTTCCGCAACCCGCTGCAGCTGGAGAACTGGACGCTGCCTGTCCTGGAGATCACCGTCATCGTCGGGGCGGTGCTGGCACTGGTCTACGCCATCAACCGATTCCGGCGCCACGGGGATGCCACCAACCTGACGCTGTGGTTCGGCGCGATCGCCTACCTGTTGATCATCGAGCCCCCGCTGTACTTTCCGGCGGCGTTCGGGATCGCCGAGCATGTCGACACCATGTTCGCCCACAACGTGTTCAGCGTCGATTTTCTGTGGGGACGGCTGCCGCTGTACATCATCGCGATCTATCCGATGATGGCGACCGTCGCGTTCGAGATCGTCCGGATCCTGGGGGTTTTTCGCCGCTACGGCGTCGTCGTCGGCGCGGTGTGCGTGGGGTTCGTCCACCACGCCTTCTACGAGATCTTCGACCACCTCGGCCCGCAGCTGCGCTGGTGGGAGTGGTCGGTGGACAACCCGCTGAATCAGCCGATGTTCACCTCCGTCCCGATGGGAAGCGTGGTGGTCTTCGCGGCGCTGTGGCCGGCGTCGCTGGCGTTCTGCGTGCAATGGTTCGTGGGGCGCCACGTCGACGAGGGCAAACGATTCGGCGGGCTGCAGGTGGCTTGGCGCACCGTGGTCGTCGGCCTGTTGGCATCGTTGGGAACCGGCATCCTGCCACTGCCGGCAACACTGCTGGGCGCCGCAACCGATGGCAGGCTGCTGGGCATCGCTTATGCCGCAGAACTTCTGGTCATCATCGCGGTCGCCGTTCCGGTACTCGTGGCACAGTGGCGGCGGCTGCGGCTGAACCTGATCATCGACGGGCGCCACGACAACCCGTTGATGGTTCGCTACGCCGCGCTATATCTGTCGGTCATGGCGGTGCTGTGGCTGACGGCGCTGCCGGCCTACTTCGACGCGGTGGGTGGCGTCACCGCCAACGGCGACCCGGTGGGAAGCCTCTGGTACACGGTCGGCTGCTTCACGGTGGCCTACCTGTGTGTCGCGGCCGCGGCGACGGTCCCGCCGGTCCTCCCGGATGCTGTCGAGCGGGCCACGCCGGCGCCCGCCGCGACGGGCTGAGTCAGGCCTGAATCAGCGGCCCCGCCAGCGCGGCGGGCGCTGCTCGCGCCACGCCTGCAGTCCCTCGGCGACGTCCTCGGTGGCCCCGGCGACCTTGCGCATGGTCTCCCCGAAGCGGACCGCCTCGATCCAACTCATGCCGTCGCTGCGCCACGCCACCTCCTTGGTGGCCCGCTGAGCCAGCGGGGCGGCTTTGGTCAGGGTGCGCGCCCAGGACTGGGCTGCGGCCTGCAACTCGTCGGGCTCCACCAGCTTCCACACCAGGCCGATTTCCCTGGCGCGTTGCGCGCTCATCGGCTCTCCGGTCAACAACAGCTCCATCGCATTGGCCCAGCCCACCCGCTGCGGCAGCCGGATCGCTCCGACGATGGTGGGCACCCCCAGGCGCACCTCTGGAAAGCGGAACACCGCCTCGGTGCTGGCGATCACGAAGTCGCAGAACAGCAGTCCGGTCAGACCGTAGCCGACACACGGCCCGTGCACCGCGGCGATGGTCGGCTTGAAAAGCTCCATACCGGACTCGAACGAGTTGATGGTGGGCTTCTCCCAGAACGTGCCGGCGAACGTACCGACCGCGCCCTCGGAGTCCTTGAGGTCCGCGCCGGCGCAGAACACGTCGCCGGTGGCGGTCAGGATCCCCACCCAGGCGTCCTCGTCGGCACGGAACGCCTCCCAGGCGGCGTTGAGATCAGTGCGCATCGGGCCGTTGATGGCGTTGCGGGCGTCAGGGCGGTTCAGGGTGATGGTCGCGACATGGTCTTCGCATTCATAGGTGACCAGGCTCATGGCGCTGCGCCCCTCCTCCTCGTCGCTACGCTCCGCATCGTCGTGGCGCGGGCTCATGGCTGCACCGTACCGTCGGAGGGGTGCGCTGGATCGTCGACGCGATGAACGTAATCGGTTCCCGCCCGGACGGCTGGTGGAAGGACCGTGATGCGGCGATGGTCCGGTTGACCCGCCAGCTCGAACAGTGGGCGACGGCGGAGAACCAGCGCGTCACCGTGGTGTTCGAGAAGCCGCCGTCACCGCCGCTTGCCTCGCAGGTCATCGAGATCGCCGCCGCGCCGCGGGCCGCCGCCAACTCTGCCGACGACGAGATCGTCCGGCTGGTTAGAGCCGACGAGCGGCCGCACGACATCACGGTGGTGACATCGGATGCCGTGCTGGTTGATCGGGTTACCGCTGCGGGCGCAGCCAGCTGCCCCGCGTCGCGCTTCCGCGACCTGATCGAGCCGGCCGCGGCTTCAGCTACCGGCCGCGCTGGCTCCGGCGCGGCGGCCGGCGAAGATGCAGTCGGCGATCGACAGTCCGCTGACATATGAGTGTGAGGCGACGCCGATAGCGGTGCGGCCGGCGCTGTAGAGCCCGGGGATCGGCGTGCCCTCGGCGTCGACGACTGCGCCGGTGTCCTCGGCGACCCGCACCCCGCCCAACGTCAGCATCGGGGTCGGCAGCAAGACGTTGGGCCGCACCGAGATGTCCAGCAGGGTGAACGGGGCCTTGTCAATGCGGCGGCGGAACTCGGCCGGCTTTCCGGCCGGGTCCTCGGTGCCGGAGTCGATGGCGTCGTTGTGCGCGGCGACGGTGGCCCGCAGGCCGTCGGGGTCGATCCCGGTGCACCGGGCGACGTCCGCCAGTGTCTTGCCGCGCACCGCACCGGTGAACATCAACGCCGCGGCCTGGGCGCGCTGGAACCACAGCGTCTGGGTGAGCAGCTGGCGCCGGGCCTCGGCCATGAGGGTGGCGTCGGCAAGGATCCAGCCCTTGCTGCCATGGTTTTTCACCAAGGCCTGCCCGAGCGCCGCGCCGTAGCGCGTCTCGTCGATCACCCGGTCGCCCTTCTCGTCGACGACGACCGCGGAGATGAACGCGCTCGGCGGAGTGATGAACCGCCACGCCGAGACATTGTCCATCCGGTCGGGCACTCCGCCGACGCTGGTCGCCAACGCGATGCCGCTGCCGTCGTCACCGCTGGTTCCCAGCGGCAGGCCGCCGTTGAATTCCGGGGCGTAGCGCTTGCGCCACTCGGTGTTGGCGATGAAACCGCCGGCGCAGATGATCACTCCGCGGCGAGCGGTGATCTCAATGCGACGGGCGTAGCGGTGCTCCAGCTTCCGCAACCGACGCTCCATCGCGGCGCGCAGCGGGGGGTAGTAGACCCCGGGCTTGGACGAGATCGCGGCAAGCCTGGCGTAACGCCGCTGGATGCGCCGCGGCGCCTGCCCCATCGTCAGGGCCCGCACCCCGGTCACCCGTCCGGCGGCGTCCTGCAGCAGTGCGGTGACCCTGGTGTGCGGCCGGAAGTCCACGCCGAGCTTGCGTGCTGATTCGGCCAGCGGCACATAGATCTTCTTGCCGGAGGTGCCTTTGCCGTAGGCGCGGTGGCCGCGCTGCACCGGCGGCGTCACCGCACGGGAGACGCCGGCGTTCTCGCTGCCGGAGTGATACAGGTAGTAGCGGTTGTTCGGAAACGACGTCTTATAGGGGCACAGGCCCGGGTTGAACGGCACGCCGTGGCGTTGCAACCAGTCGATCATCTCCGGGCTGGTGACGACAAAGCGCTGCAGCGTGTCGGGGCTGACCGCCTCGCCGACTTCCAGGCGCAGGTAGTCCAGCATCTGCTCGGGGGTGTCTTGCACGCCGGCGGCTTGTTGGACCGACGTCCCCGCGCCGGCATAGATGATGCCCCCGGAGATCGCCGTGGCGCCGCCGCCGTTGGCCCGATCCACCGCGATGACCTCGGCGCCGTGTTCGCGGGCGGTGATCGCGGCGGAGGTGCCGGCGGCGCCGAATCCGACGATGACGACGTCGGTCGTCACACTGGTGATGGTCACGCGCTATCCCCTCGATGCCATGAACTGTGCCCACAATGTAACAGGCCGTAGTCGCTGTCAGATGCGAGTGACCTGCGTGTATTAGTGCGCATGCAGTTGCGAACAGAACGCGTTCTAGTCGGCGCGGAACGCTGCGGCCCGCCGCCTTGCGGCGTTTCGGCCGGTTCACGCGCCAAGATGATCGGTATGCTTGTTCGGTTGCTGCGCGCTCTCGCCGCGTTCGCCCTCGTTTTTACGGTGCCGGGGACAGTACCCGCCGGTGCGGCGCCGGGACCGGATCCCGCTGCGGTGGCCGCCGACCTGGTCGCCGCCGATCGGGCGCTGCGGAACCCGTCCGCGCCCGAGCAGGTACTCGCGGCCGCGGCCCGTCGCCAGCAGGTCGCCTATCGCACGCTCGGTGCGCATCCCGAGTGGGACGCGGTCGCACGCCCGCAGATCCCAGCCGCACTGCTGGAAGTCTACGACCGCAACATCGACGCCCGCCGGCAGCTCATGGCGCTCACCGAGCCCAAATCCACCATGCCGCCGTGGCGGGTGGTGCCACCGGTGCCGGCTAACGAGCTGATGGCCGCCTACCGTGCCGCCGAGGCCGCCTCCGGTGTGCCGTGGAACTACCTGGCGGCGATCAACTTCGTCGAGACCGGATTCGGCCGTATCAACGGCATCAGCGATGACGCCGCACAGGGCCCGATGCAATTCCTGCCCTCGACGTTCGCCGCCTACGGCAACGGCGGCGACATCAACTCGCCACGCGATGCCATCATGGCGGCCGGACGGCTGTTGGCCGCCAATGGGTTTGCCACCAATCGGGACAAGGCGATCTGGGGCTACAACCATTCCGACCACTACGTGCGCGCGGTCAACGACTATGCCGCGGTCATCGGCGGCGATCCGGCCGGGTTCGCGAGCTACTACCGCTGGGACACTTACTACCGCACCACAGCCGGGGATCTGCTGCTGCCGATCGGGTACGTCTCGACGACGCGGATTCCGGTCGGCGAGTACCTGGCCGCGCACCCGCAGTAACGCCTCAGCCCTGCTGGGCCGATTCCATTCGGCCGCGGCTCAGCGCGCCTTGAGGATCTTGATCGCGAAGACCAGCGTGTCGCCCGGCAGAATGCCCGCGGCCGGCTGGCCCTCGGGGTAGCCGTCGGCGGGAACCATCGCGACCGCCACCGTCGACCCGACCTGCTGGCCGGCGATGGCCTTCTGGAAGCCCGGCACCACCCGGTCGAGACCGAATTCCACCGGCTCGCCCCGCTCGTAGCTGCTGTCGAAGACCGAACCATCACGTCCGTTGACGCCCATGTAACAGACCGAGACAGTCGCGGTGTCCGCCACAACCGGTCCGTCGCCGGCGGTGAGCGTCTGCACCTGCGTCTGGGTCACCTTGAACGGCGCCTCCACGGCGACCCGCGGAGCGGCGGTGTCGGTGGAACCGGTCACCGCGACACTGCCGGTCGCGCCGGGCAGCGTCCAATCGGCGACGCCGCCGTCGGCCGGCGCCGACGACGGGCATTCCGACGGCGTCTGGTTGGCCGGCGGCACGAACAGATCCGTGACCGTCGAGGTGCGTTCGGAGGAGGTATTGCTGTCGGAGCCGCCGCACCCGGTCAGCGTCATCCCCAAGCAGACGACACCGGCAGCGACGAAATAGGGCGCACGAAAAGAATTCACCTGCGCAACGCTACAGCCGGCTGCGCCGCACACCGGCAGTCAGCTACCGAAAGTTCGTTCGCGGCCCGGTGTAACCGGATCTAGCCGGCGGTCTTCACCACGAGTTTGCCGACGTTCTTGCCGTCGAACAGCATGTTGATGGCCGTCGGGAGCTGCTCGAAGCCCTCGACGACGGTCTCGAGCGGCGTGAGCTTTCCGGCGGAGATCAGCTCGGCGATCTCGCTGTTGGCCTCCGGTGCGCGCAGGAAGTGGTCGAGCACGATGAAGCCCTGCAGCGTTGCCCGCTGGATGAGCAGGTTCCCGAACGCGCGCGGCCCGGGCGGCGGGTCGGTCGCGTTGTAACCGGAGATCAGCCCGCAGAGCGCGATCCGGGCGCCGATGTTGACGCGCGCAAAGATCGCATCCATGATGTCGCCGCCGACGTTCTCGAAGTCGACGTCGATACCGTCGGGGGTCGCGGCGGCAAGCCGGGCGGCCCAGTCATCCGCGCGGTAGTCCACGGCCGCATCGAAACCGAGCTGATCGGTCAGCAGCGCGCACTTCTGTGGGCCGCCGGCGATCCCGACGACACGCGCGCCGTCGGCCTTGGCCAGCTGACCGGCGACCGAACCGACCGCGCCTGCCGCGGCCGAGACGACGACGGTCTCGCCGGGTTTGGGTTTGCCGATGTCGCGCATTCCGACCCACGCGGTGAGTCCGGTCATCCCGAGTGCACCCAGGTAGGCGCTCGGTGAGACACCGTCGGCGACGTCGACGGGGAACAACGGCATGGCGTCCGAGACGACCACATAGTCCTGCCAGCCGGTCAGACCCTGCACGATCTGGCCGACCGGATAATTCGGATTGTTCGACGCGACGACTTCACCGAGTCCGGCCGCGCGCATGACCTCGCCGATCCCGACCGGCGGCAGGTACGACGGCGTGTCGTTGATCCACATGCGGTTGGTGGGGTCCAGCGAGATCCACTCGACGCGCACCAATGCCTCGCCGTCGCCAATCGCCGGCACCGCCTGTTCGCTGAACTCGAAGGTGTCCGGACCGATGCGGCCGGTGGGGCGCTCGCGGAGCAGAAAGCGACGGTTTCGATCGGCCATGAGCGCACGGTACCGGATGAGATCGGCACTGGCAATGGCTACTAAAACAACTGGCGGACAACGGGTTTGGGAAGCCTCCAAATCGGCAATCCGAGGGCTGATCGGCGCTGCCTTCCGCAGCGAGGGCCGCAACTGGCACACTACATGCGTGGCACAGATAACTTTGCGTGGAAATCCAGTGACGACGGTCGGCGAACTACCCGCGGTGGGGGATGCGGCGCCCGCATTCTCACTGACCGGAACGGACCTCGGTGTGGTCGAGAGTGCTCAGTTCGGCGGCAAGCCGGTATTGCTGAACATCTTCCCGTCCATCGACACCCCGGTGTGTGCGACGAGCGTGCGAACGTTCAACGAACGCGCCGCCGCCAGCGGTCTGACCGTGGTGTGCGTGTCCAACGATCTGCCGTTCGCGCAGCAGCGCTTCTGCGGTGCGGAGGGCATCGAGAACGTGACGACGGCCTCGGCCTTCCGGTCGAACTTCGGCGGTGATTACGGGGTGACCATCGCCGACGGTCCGATGGCCGGGCTGCTGGCGCGTGCCGTGGTAGTCATCGACGCCGACGGCAAGGTTGTCTACACCGAGCTGGTAACCGAGATCGCCAACGAGCCCGACTACGACGCGGCCATCGCAGCACTGGGCTGATCGGCCCACCTCCGCTGGCCCGGGGACCCGGACTCACCGTGTCGTGGTCGGTTCGGCCCCGGGCTTGTGGTAGCTGACCAGGCTGACATCGAGCATCTCGTCGGTGAAGTAGTGCTGGCACCCTCGCAGGTACTTCACGTAGCGCTGGTAGACCTGCTCGGATTGGATCGCGACGGCCTCGTTCTTGCGGGCTTCCAGCGCGTCACCCCAGATCTGCAAAGTCTTGATGTAGTGCGGTCGCAGGGAGAGGGCTTCCGGGACCACGAAGCCGGCCTTCTCGCCGTGCTGAATCATCATCTCGGTGGTGGGCAGCCGACCGCCGGGGAAGATCTCGGTGACCATGAACTTGATGAAGCGCGCGGTTTCGAAGGTGAGCTTCTTGCCGCGGGCGTTGAGGTCGTAGGGGTGGAAACTGACGCTGCTCTGGATCACCATTCGGCCGTCGTCGGGCAGGATGTCGTAACACCGCGCGAAGAACTCGTTGTAGCGATCATGCCCGAAGTGCTCGAATGCCTCGATAGAGACGATGCGGTCGACCGGCGCGCTGAATTCCTCCCAGCCGTGCAGCAGAACCTGGCGGTCGCGACCGGAGTCGGCGGTGTCGATCAACTGCTGCGCGTAGGCGTGCTGGTTCCTCGATAGCGTCAGACCGACGACGTTGACGTCGTATTTCTCCAGGGCGCGTTTCATGGTGGCGCCCCACCCGCAGCCGATGTCGAGCAGCGTCATACCGGGCAGCAGGTCCAATTTGTCGAGATTGAGATCGATCTTGGCCAGCTGTGCCTCCTCCAACGTGGAATCCGGGTCTTGGAAGTAGGCGCAACTGTAGGTACGGGTGGGGTCCTGGAACAGGCCGAAGAAGTCGTCGGATAGGTCGTAGTGGGCCTGGACGTCCTCGAAATGCGGATGCATTTGCTCGGCGCTGGTGGATGCGTCGGTCATATCGGTCCTATTTCTGCAGAGTGAACTGGTTGACGTCGATGTACCCCTCGCGGAACCCTTTGGCGCAGCCGGTCAGATAGTGCATGTAGCGGTCGTAGACCTCCGGGGACTGGATTGCGATGGCTTCTTCGCGGTGGGCTTCCAGCGCGGTCGCCCAGCAGTCGAGTGTTCGGACGTAGTGCGGTTGCAGGGACTGGCGGCGCGTCAGCCTGAATCCCGCGCCTGCGGAGTGGTCTTGCACCATCTCGACGGTGGGCAACCGCCCGCCCGGGAAGATCTCGGTGACGATGAACTTGATGAAGCGGGCCATCGCGAACGTCAACGGCAGACCGAGCTCCCTCATCTGCGGAATCGTCAAGCCGGAGATGGTGTGTAGCAGCATCACCCCGGACGGGGGCAGCACGTGATAGGCCATGGCGAAAAAGTCGTCGTAGCGGTCATGGCCGAAGTGCTCGAACGCGCCGATGGAGACGATCCGGTCGACCGGGTCGTCGAAGCATTCCCAGCCCTCCAGCAGCACCTGGCGGCTGCGGGAGGTGTCCATCGCGTCGAGTGAGGCCTGGGCGTGCACGGCCTGGTTCTTGCTCAGGGTCAGGCCGACGACGTTGACGTCGTACTTCTCGATGGCGCGACGCATGGTCGCGCCCCAACCGCAGCCGATGTCGAGCAGCAGCATTCCCGGCTGCAATCCGAGCTTGCCCAGTGACAGATCGATCTTGGCGAGCTGGGCCTGTTCCAGGGTCATGTCGTCGCGTTCGAAGTAGGCGCAGCTGTAGGTCTGGCTGGGATCGAGAAACAGCCGGAAGAACTCATCGGACAGGTCGTAGTGGGCTTGCACGTCGTCGAAATGCGGTTCGAGATCCTTGGGCATAACGCAACTGCTTTCTAGTACTAGTAGGTGCCGAAGGCCAGGGCCACGTTGTGTCCGCCAAACCCGAACGAATTGCTGATCGCATAGCGGTAGTCGCCCGACCGTGGCTGGCCGGCCACTACGTCCAATACGATCTCCGGGTCGAGGTGGTTCAAGTTCAGCGTGGGCGGGATAACCCCGTCGCGTAGCGCCAGCACGGTCAGGATCGCCTCGACGGCTCCGACCGCGCCTACTGAATGGCCCAGCGCGGATTTCGGTGCATAGACGGCTGGCTGGTGGCTGCCCATCGCAGTGTGGATGGCCTGGGCCTCGGCTAGATCACCGATGCGGGTACCGGTCGCGTGGGCGTTGATGTGGTCGATGTCAGCCGGTGCCAGCCCGGCGAGTTCGATCGCCCGGGTCATGGCGTAGCCGGCCCGTTCGCCGGTGGGGTCGGGCGCCACGATGTGGTAGCCGTCGGAGGTGATCGCCGCGCCCATCAGCCGGGCCAGGATGGTGGCGCCGCGCGCTTTGGCGTGCTCTTCGGTTTCGATGACCATCATCGCGGCGCCCTCGCCGAACACGAAGCCGTTGCGGTCCCGGTCGAAAGGGCGGCAGGCGCCGGCCGGGTCGTCGTTGGTCGTCGACAACACGATGCGCATGGCGGCGAAGCCGGCGATCGGTACCGCCTCGATCTTGGTCTCCACCCCGCCGCAGATGGCGATGTCGGCTTCGTCGTAGACGATGTCACGCCAGGCTTGGGCGATGGCCTCGGCTCCGGAGGCGCATGCTGAGACCGGTGTCAGCACCCCGGCCTTGGCGCCGCGTTCCAGCCCGACCGCGGCGGCCGCCGCGTTGGGCATGTACTTCTGAACTCCCAACGGCGACACGCCTTTCATGCCGCGCTCGACCATGCCTTGATAGCCCCAGACCAGTTCTTCCGGGGAGCCCAGGCCGGTGCCGATCGACACCATCAGCCGGCGGGTGTCGACCTCGGGGGATCCGGCGTTGACCCAGACCCGTCGGCCCAACACGGTGGACATCTTCTGCAGATACGACAACCGGTGCAGTTCCTTGCGGGTCAGTTCGTGGTCGAAGTCTTCGAGTAGGTGTCCGCCGATGCGCACCGGCAGGTTGTACTGCTCGACGAACGGATCGTCGAGGTGGCGGATGCCGCTTTGTCCGTCCAGCAATTTCTTCCAGGTGTCGTCCACGGTGGCGGCGAGTGCCGTCGTCATGGCGACGCCGGTGACAACCACATCGGGAAATCCGTTGCCCGTCGAGAACCTGGCCATGGTCGTTATCCGGTTTCCTGACGGCGGATCACTTGCTGAGGGTGAACTGGCCGACGTTGCTGATACCGCGGCGGAACAGATCCGCACAGCCGGTGAGGTAACGCATGTAGCGCTGGTAAACCTCTTCGGACTGCAGCGTGATCGCGCGTTCGCGGTTGGCCGACAGGTTGGCCGCCCAGATCTCCAGGGTCCGCACGTAGTGTTCGGGCAGGAACTCGGTGTGCTCGAGGCGGAAACCCGCGGCCTTCGAGTAGTCATAGATGTCGTCGAGGCCCGCCATCTGGCCGCCTGGGAAGATCTCCTTTCCCAGGAACCGGACGAACCGCAGATCGTTCATCGTGATTCGGATACCGTGCTCGCGCCAATAGGTCTGCGGGCGGGTGAAGATGCTGTGCAGCAACAGCCGGCCGTCGTCGGGCAACAAATCGTGGGCGCGCTCGAAGAATGCGGCGTAGCGGGACTTCTTGAACGCGTCGAACGCCTCCACGGTGACGATACGGTCGACGTGTTCGTCGAACTCCTCCCAGCCTTGTAGGCGGGCCTCGACATGACGGTCGGTCGGCAACCTCGCCAAACTAGCGGCACTGTAGGCGCAGTGGTTGCGGCTGAGCGTGATGCCTATGACGTTGACGTCGAACATGGTCACGGCGCGAACCAGCCCGGCACCCCAGCCGCACCCGATATCGAGCACAGTCATGCCGGGTTCCAGGTTCAATTTGCGCAATGCCAGATCGTATTTGGCGTTCTGGGCTTCTTCCAGGCTCATGTCGTCGCGCTCGAAGTACGCACAGGTATAGGCCATGCTCGGGTCCAAGAACAGCGCGAAGAACTCATCCGAGATGTCGTAAGCCGCCTGGGATTCTTCGTAGAACGGCTTCAAATCGGTCATCGTCGTCACCTCCGGTGTCCTTACCTGGTCGGCTTCTCCATCGTGAATTGGCAGACGTCGGTGTAGCCGTCGCGGAAAAGCTCCCGACAGCCGGTCAGGTATTTCAGGAAGGTGTCGTACATCTGCTCACCTTTGAGCTCAATCGCTTCATCCCGGTGCGCTTCCAAGGCCTTGGCCCAGGTGTCCAGCGTGCGAACGTAATTCGTTCCGATCATGTGGTGACGGGTGATCTCGAAGCCGCACCGGGTGGCGTGTTCGTCGACCACGGAGATCATCGGCAGCCGGCCGCCCGGATAGATCTCCTTGCGGATGAAGCTGATGAAGCGCATCAGCGACATCGTGCGCTTGAGCCCCATCTGCTCGGCTTCCGCTTCGGAAGGCACCACGATCGAATGCAGCAGCATCACCCCGTCATCGGGGAGTACCTGATAGCACATCTTGAAGAAGTCGTCGTAGCGCTCGTAGGTGCCCACACCGTCGGCGAAATGCTCGAAGGCGCCCAGCGACACGATGCGATCCACCGGTTCGTCGAAGTGCTCCCAGCCTTGTAACCGCACCTCCTTGGATCGTGGGCTGTGCATCTCGGCGAACTTGCGTTCGCAGTGCGCCACCTGGTTATCGCTCAACGTCAGCCCGATCACGTTGACGTCGTACTTCTCGATGGCGCGCCGCATCGTCGACCCCCACCCCGAGCCGATGTCGAGCAGCGTCATCCCGGGCCGCAGCCCCAGCTTTCCCAGCGCCAGGTCCACCTTCGCCATTTGCGCCTCTTCGAGGGTCATGTCCTCGCGCTCGAAATACGCGCAGCTGTAGGTCATGGTGGGATCCAGCCACAGCCGAAAGAACTCGTTGGACCGGTCGTAATGCGATTGGACGTGCGCCACGTCCGGCTTGAGTTCGGTGTCGGTCATGAGGTCTCTCCCGCCAGGTGGGCCGCCGCAGCCCCGCCAGACACCGAACGGTGGGCGCAACGCTGAGCCCACCTGTTCCCCGCTGCACAACGGTCAGCGGTCTCAGCTCGGCGGATTGCCTGTTGAGAACCGAGGCGCGCTGCCGCGCAGATTTCCCCGGGGAACGGCGCCCCAAACGCCGATTCGGGGATCTTTTCCCGGCGGTAAACAGCAGCCGTGGCACCAGGGTGAAACGCGCTTGACCAGTGGTTGCGCGACAACGGCTCGGGGCGGGGGCCGGTGATGTCAGACCTGGGCCCGAAACGCCCGAAGCGTCTGCACCCGGGGCCGCCGCCGGTCATGGTGATGCCGGTCGGCGGTCGGCACCCGGCCAACCAGCGCACCAGGTTCGGAGCTCCCGCGGCCAGGGACCTCCGCCGATGAAACTAGTCGTCGAACAGCATGCGGGCGATGCGTTCGACGGTGCGCATGGGGTCGGTGGCCTTCACCGCCGCGTCGACGGCGTCGTTGAGCCACAACGTGGCGAAGCCGTGCACCAGCGACCAGGCCGCCAGCTCGGCGCCGGTCGGGTCGTCACGGGCGTGCGCGTCGGCCAGACCGGCCACGCCGCGAGACAACTCGGCGGCGGCCGCCGCTTCGGCCGCACTCAGGCCGGGATCCGCGCTGTCCAGCAGCGACTTGTCGAACATCACCTGGTAGTGACCCGGATGGGCGAGGGCGAACCGCACGTAGGCCAGGGCGGCGTCGATGAACCGTGGCCGAGCCGCGGTGAGTGCGTCGGCCAGCAGCCGAAAGCCTTCCGCGGCCAACGCGGTGAACAACCCCCGCCGATCGGTGAAGTGATGCGCCGGGGCCGCATGTGACACCCCGGCGGCCCGCGCCAGCTCCCGCAGCGACACCCGGTCCGCGCCCTGTTCGGCCACCATGCGGGCGGCCTCGGCCAGGATCGCCGCGCGTAGATCGCCGTGGTGATACGTCGAGCGAGCCATGACGACCAGCATACCCGGAGTCTTGACAATGGCTAGATATGACCCGTAAAGTCGGCCCCGGTAACTTGGCAACGTCTAGATCGGGGGATGGTCGTGGCGCCATTGATCGCACTGCTGGTCGGCAGCGTGGTCGCCCGGATCGCCGGATGGTGCGGTATCGACTACGTCGACGGCTGGATCCGGGCGATCGCCGTCGGCCTGGCCGCGATGTTCGTGGTCACCGGGGTGGCGCATTTCGCACCGCCGCTGCGACGCGACCTGATCGCGATCGTTCCGCCGGCGCTGCCCGCTCCGGGCCTGCTGGTGAGCGTGACCGGTGTGCTGGAACTCGCCGGGGCGGTCGGCCTGCTGATCCCCGTCACCCGGGGCGCGGCGGCAGCCGGTCTCGTGCTGCTGATGCTGGCGATGTTCCCGGCCAACATCTACGCAGCGCGGATGCCGGCTCCGCCCAAGTCGATGACGACGCGACTGTCGGTGCGCACCGGCGAGGAGATCGTGTTCCTGGCCGCGGCCGTGGTGGTTGCTGTCGCAGGTTAGACGCTCACGCTCAGACCACCTCCCGACAGCGCACCGGCACGTAAGATCGCACCGTGCAGACTGACGTCATGACCGTTCCGCAGCCCTTGGGAGAGGTCGGTGCATTGGCCCGGCGCACCCAGGCCGCAGGCTTCTCGGGGCTGCTGTTCACCGAAGCCGGTCGTACCGCATATCTGAACGCCGCCATGGCATCTCAGTCCGCTCCCGGACTGGAGCTTTCGACCGGGGTCGCGGTTGCCTTTCCGCGCAGCCCGTTCGTCACCGCGGCAACGGCCTGGGAGTTGCAGGAGGCGACCGCCGGGAGGTTTCGACTCGGTCTGGGCACCCAGGTTCGTACCCATGTCGTGCGGCGCTACGGCGCAGCGTTCGATCGTCCCGGCCCTCGGCTGCGTGACTACGTGCTCGCCGTGAAGGCGTGTTTCGCCGCGTTCCGGACGGGAAGGTTGGACCATCACGGACAGTTCTACGAGCTCGATTTCATCACTCCGCAGTGGAGTCCCGGCCCCATCGAGGCGCCCGATCCCAAAGTCGATATCGCAGCGGTGAATCCGTGGATGCTGCGCATGGCAGGCGAAGTGGCCGACGGTGTGCACGTCCATCCGCTCGGAGAACCCGGCTACCTCGCACGTCACGTGGTGCCCAAGGTGGCAGAAGGCGCCCGCAGGGCGGGACGCTCACCGTCGGAGGTCGCCATCATCGTGCCCGCGATGACGATCGTCGGCGACAGCGACGAAGAGCGGCACCGGGAACGAGAGTTGGTGCGCGCCAGCATGAGCTTCTACGGCAGCACCCCGAACTACGCGTTCATCTGGGATGAGGCCGGCTTCGAAGGCACCACCGCCCGACTCCGCGAAAAGCAGAAGGCGGGCGACTTCGCGGGCATGGCGGCACAGATCACCGACGAGCACTTGGCCACCTTTGCAACCGAGTCGACCTGGGATGAATTGGCTGACAAGCTGATCGACAAGTATGGCGCAGTGGCGACTCGGCTGGTCTTGTACAACGCTCTCGGCGATCCCGAACGCTTTGAGCGGTACGGCCAGATCGCGCGCCGGATCTCCGGGTAGCCCCGGGCGTCACCGGGTGGGCGTGGCGCGCCGCCGACGCCAGGCGCTTCGAGCTCGGCGCAGTCCGTATACCGCTGCGCCGCCGCCGATCACTGCGGCGCCGGACACCACCGATGCCGACGGCAGGGCGAACGCCAGTGTCCCGCACCCCAGGACCCCGAGAATCGGTAGCAGCGGAGCCGGGCGCCCTTCGTCGCGGCGCAGCGTCAACGCCGATGCGTTCGCGACCGCGTAGTAGATCAACACCCCGAACGACGAGAAGCCGATGGTATTTCGCAGATCCGCGGTGGCTGCCAACGCCGCCACCACCACACCCATCAGCAGTTCGGCCCGGTGCGGCACCTGAAACCTCGGGTGCACCGCGGCCAGTACGTGCGGCAGATGGCGATCCCGCGCCATGGCCAACGTGGTGCGGGACACCCCCAACAACAACCCCAACAGCGAACCCAGCGCCGCCACCGCCGCAGCTGCCTGCACGACGGGCACCAGCCAATTCGCCCCCGCGGCTTGCACCGCCTCCGACAGCGGTGACACCGCATTCGCCAGCCGCGGCGCACCCAAGACCGCTAGCACGGCCACCGCCACGACGGCGTAGACCGCCAACGCGATGCCCAACGCGAGGGGGATCGCGCGGGGGATGACCCGAGCGGGCGCACGGACTTCCTCTCCGAGCGTGGCGATGCGCGCATACCCGGCGAACGCGAAGAACAGCAGTCCCGCCGACTGCAGCACCCCATCCACCGTGACGTCCGTCAGATCGATGCGGGGCACCGCCGCAGGCTCGGCGCGCAACGATGTGACGACCACCGCGGCCAGCACCACCACCACGACGGCGACAATCACACGGGTAAGTCGGGCTGATCGCTGCACCCCGGTGTAACTCAGCGCCGTCAAGGCGAGCACCGCCGCCACTGCGACCGCATGGCTGTGCGCCGGCCACAGATAGACGCCGACGGTCAGCGCCATCGCCGCACATGAGGCCGTCTTGCCCGCCACGAACGCCCACCCGGCCAGGTAGCCCCAGAAATCACCGAGCCGCTTGCGCCCGTAGAGGTAGGCGCCGCCAGAGGTCGGGTAGCGGGCCGCCAACCGCGCCGACGACGTGGCGTTGCAGTAGGCAACCAACGCGGCCACCGCCAGCCCGATCAACAGCCCGGTCCCAGCCACCCGCGCCGCCGGGCCCAGCACGACGAAGATTCCGGCGCCGATCATGGAACCCAGGCCGATCACGACGGCGTCGCCGGTGCCGAGGCGGCGCGCCAAAGCCTGGTTTTCGCCCATCATCGCCTCGCCCGCCAGGGCTGCTCGTTGCGTCGCTGCCGCTCCCGCTCGCGGTCTTGATCGTGGGCCCAGAAGTCCTCGAAGCGTTCTCCCGGGTGCACATTGGGCATTCGGTTCATCAGGTTGCTCAGCCAGCGTGGCGGGCGGTCGGGCTCCCATTGGGGAATGACGGCGCTGAGCGCGGCCAGGGTCTTGAGGACGACGAAAATCCCGAACAGCGTGCCCGGAGCGTCCGTGGCGGCGATCCCGGCGAAGCCGAGCAGCAACGTCAGATGCACGACCATCACTCGGCCCAGACCGACATCGGCGGCGCGTTCGAGGTCGCGGAAGGACCAGCGGCGCAGATCGACCAGATCCAGCAGGAACCCCACCGCCAGAAACAGCAATACGGACAGACATCCCCATCCGACGCTGCGCCAGTCGAGGTCGATCAGCTGAAGCTGCGGCGCCCGGTTGTAAGTCAGCAGCGCGAGAATGGTTCCGAGGAAGACCCCGTGGGCAATACAGAAGGCCAGACTGACCGAAGTGAAGCCCCACAAGAAGGAAGAAGTCGCCGGGCCGCCGGTTCCCGGGCCGTGATAGCGGAAATGACCGGATTTGGGTGAGAGACGTTGGTGCACGGCGATGCGGACCATCATCAACAGGCACATCGCGACGTTCTCGAACCAGTACACCACCAGAGTCGTTGCGCCGGACCAATGCTGACCGAACCAGCCGAAAGCCGGCACGGCGATCACTCCGAGCGCAGCCAACAACTGAGCCGATGAGGTTGCGGAGCCGCGCCGCGAACCCGGTGAGGTCACGGCCTAACCCGAGGTCGTGCCTCGGCCGGCCTGGCCACCGAGATGCGGGCCCGCGAGCAGATCGAGGCCGTGGGGTAGTCGACCCCGAGCAGCGCCTCAATGCGGTTGGCCACGGCTCATTCAAGCACTCGCGGCGCGCCGTGAAGCCGCCAAACGAGGCCGAGATTCACCGGACTTGTTATGAGGCCTCGGCCCGCCGGTCGGGGGCGCTGCCCTCGAGCAGTACGCGTGCGACGAGTTCGGGATCGTCGGCCATCGGCACATGGCCGCACCCCGACAGCCGGATGTGGCGTGCTTGGGGGAGTCGTCGCTCGGCGATCCGCGCCTGATAGGGCAGCAGGATCCGGTCACGCGCGGCCCAGGCGACGGTCACCGGGATGTCGGCCGGGATCTCTCGGTCGAACACTTCGGCGGCCGGGAAGATCTTCTTCATCGCGGGAACGGCCCGCCGCATGCCGTGGAGGTCGGCCACGAACTCGTCGGCCGGGATCCGGTCGGGGTGGGCCGACACCACCGCGCCCATCATCCGCCTGGCCCGCGCCGACCGCGCGAGCGTGGGGATCACGGGCGCCAGTGCGCGGGCGCTAGTGGTCAGACACCAGAAGACGAACCGGATGTAGGCGAAATCGAGGGCGTTGTGCCAGTACGCGGCGGGGGACAGCACGGTCGCGCTGGCTACCAGATCATCTGCGGCGGCCTCCAGCGCGATCCGGCCGCCGAGCGAATTTCCGGCGATGTGCGGGCGCTCCAGACCCAACTGGTCCAGCATCGCGACCAGCTCGGTACGCAGGGTTCCTTGCACGTCACCGTCGCGGACCACCAGGTCGTGGGACTCGCCGTGCCCGGGCAGGTCGAATAGCACCACGGTGCGGTGGTCGGTGAGGTGCTCGAGCACCGGATACCACGCCTGCCTGCGGTGGGTGATCCCGTGGACGAGCACCAGCGGCGCACCGGTGCCGTGGATCTCGTACTTCAGCATGGCGGTGCTCCTTCGCGGCCGGCGGCGATGTCGATGTGAGGCAACCGTAGCGTTCCCGCGGTGCCCGGGTTCGCGGGTTGGGCGGTGTGAGTCGCGGCGTCAGCGGGTCGCGCCGTGCAGATTCCTGGCGGTCGGAGATGTCGGTACCGTCGACTGATCCGGGTTGGTGCCGAGCAGCCGATCGGCGGTGCCGGTGGTGGTGATCGTGAACCAGTAGTTCTCATTCTTGAAGTGGTGCTGTCGGTGATTGCGCCAGATCAACCGGTAGGCACGGGTTTTCGGCTTGTAGTCGGTGTGGATGAGGTAATGGGTCCACTCGTAGACCAATCCGAGGCCGGTCAACACGACCACCGATGTCAGTCCCAGGCCGAGCCGGCTGGAGACGAGCAACGGCACCGCGACGGCCGTGGGGATCAACCAGAGCAGAGTCTGGTGGGGTATGAAGATCAGCTCGATCTGCCGCGGGTCACGGTGATGCTCACGGTGTTTGCGCGCCAGCAACGGATCCAGAGTGAAGCGGCCGGCGGAGCGGGGCCGCCAATGCAGGATGCCGACATGGATGACCCACTCGAACACCGGAAAAGCGACGATCATGAGCGCCGGCAGCACAGCATCGCTGACTTGCCAGTCGCCGACGGCGATCCGGGCGGTCAGCGCCGCGATGAACGTCAGCGCAAGGCACCAGGGGGAGGGGTGGCGCCAGAACTCCCGGCCCGCCTCGGACAGCGTGAGGCCGCTTCGCGCACGGGTGGTCATCGCTGTTCGTCCAAGCCGGACAGGGCGGTGAGCAGGGCGCCGGTGGCCGGTTCCAGTAGTTCGATCGCGGCGCGCCGGGCGCCCGCCGGGTCGCCGGCGGCGATAGCCTGCGCCACCTGTTGGTACGGCTCGGGATGGCTGACCTCGACGGCCATCACGGTCGCCAGGGCTTCCAGGGCCGGCTCGTAGGTGACACGCAGCGTGTTGAACATCAGCCGGAAGACGATGGAGTCGGCGGCGTCGACGACGTGGTCCCAGAACGTCAGTGCGGCACGCTGGCGCTGCACCGGGTCGGCCTCGGCGGCAAGGGCGTCCACGGCGCCGTCGAGCACCGCGGCGGCCTGCGGGCCGCTGCGTTGGGCCGCCAACTCGGCGACTTTGGGCCCGTTGTGCAGCCGGGCCTCCAAGATGCTGCGCACGACCTCCAGGTCCAGTTCCTCACCGCGGAGCAGCAGGCGGGGCAGCAGGTCCAGGCCCGCGTGATGGCGATAGTCCCGCACGGTGGTGGCGTCGCCGTGCCGGACCTCGATCAGGCCGGCAGCGTTGAGCCGAGTGAGTGCCTCCCGAACGGCCGGCCGGGACACGCCGAGCACTTCGGCGAGCCGGCGCTCGTTGGGCAGCACCTCGCCGGGCGCCATTTCGCCGCTGAGCACCTCGGACATGATCTGCTCGAAGACGTGTTCGGGTACCGAGCGTCGAGTCACCTGCCGCAGAGCCATACCGCCAACTTGCCCGATTGTTGGCCAGAGGTCAAGTGGTCAGACCAGTTGCCGGCTATGGGGCGAAGATTTCGTGACGATGTCGGTTCAGATAACGTCCGGCAGCTTCGCCGTGCCGCGACGGCCGAGATCGGCTGTGCGGATCTACGGTCTGCTGCTATGGGCCGGCTGGACAGGCGCACGAAGCGCTTACGTACTGCGCTTCACGTCGGCGCGTCGGTATTGCTGGTTGTCATCCTGGGACTGGCCGCCACCGCTGTGGCGCATGCGGCCGCCGCCAGCGCGACGCTGTCGGTGACCTCGACGTGGCAGACCGGTTTCATTGCCCGCTTCGTCATCACGAACAGGAGCGCCGCGCCGCTCGCCGATTGGCGGCTTGAATTCGACCTGCCGGTGGGACAGTCCATCTCGCACAGCTGGAGCAGCACCTTTGCACGCTCGGGTACGCACTATGTTGTCGGCCCCGCCAATTGGAATCGCATCATCGCGCCGGGTGGTTCGGCCACCGGTGGTTTCCGGGGTGTGCTGTCCGGGACGTACTCGCCACCGGTGAACTGTGTGCTCAACAGACAATATCTGTGCAGTTGATGTCGCGGGTGACGGCCGGATCAGGTCCCGTCGGTAGCCGGACTTCAGTTGACCGTCGGTGGCGCCTGCGGCACCAGGTTGCTCAGTTCGGTCGCGCCACCGTCCTCCCAGTGCCGGATGTGATGGGCGTGCAGACCGCGGCCGGCGCCACAACCAGGAACAGCGCACGTGCGGTGACGGTGCTCCAGGGCGCGGCGGAGCCGTCGGCCGACGGTGCGGGTCGAGCGACCGCAACCGATGACCTCACCCTCGCGTTCGAACCAGACCTCACAGGTGGCGTCGCACGTCAGGTACTGCCGCTCGGAGGCTGACAGCGCGGGGCCCAGATGCAGGGCCGCCATCGGCAGGACTTATGAAGGCTTCGCGGCGATGGGGGAGTCGCGGTGTGTGGCCAGGTGGTGCAGGATTCGTTCGTTGAGGGCGGCGAGCGTGTCGAGCTCAGCCGGGGTGAACAGGTCGATGAAGTTCCGGCGGACGTCGTGCACGTGTCCGGGTGCGGCCTTCTCGATCGCGGCGCGGCCGGCCGGCAGCAGACAGACCATGGTGCTGCGGGCGTCGTCGGGGTTGGGCTCGCGGCCGACCAGCCCGTCTTTCTGCATGCGCCGTACCTGATGGGAGAGACGGCTCTTCTCCCAGCCCAGCGTCTGGCTCAACTGGCGGGCGGACATGCGATCTTCGTCGACAGCAGAGAGCGCCGCCAGGACCGAGTAGTCGGCCCCGGACAGGCCGGCCTCCAGCAAGCGCCGGCTCAAGTGGGCTTCGATCTGTTGGTTGGCGTCTATGAACGCTCGCCAGGCGCGGCTTTCACGAGGTTTCAGCCAGTTCGGTTCCATCCACAGATGCTACCCCAGTTGGTTGACGAATCATCCAAAGTGCGTCTAAAGTTGATGAATCAACCTTTTGATTCGTCGGCCAAGACGGGATATCTCATGAACAGCATCAGCATCATCGGCCTGGGGAACATGGCCGGCGCGCTGGCCGGCCGGGCGCTCGCCGGCGGCAACGAAGTCGAGATCATCGGCCGCGACCCGGTCAAAACCAAGGAATTGGCCGCCGCGCTCGGCGCCACCGTCGGGACGGCTGCGACCGCCCCGGCCGGCGATATCGTCATCCTGGCCGTGCCGTACGCCAGCGCAGCAGCGGTGGTCAGCGAGTACGGGGATGCTTTGCGCGGCAAGGTCGTCGTCGACATCACCAACCCCGTCACCCCCGATCTGACGGGCTTTGTCACCCCCGAAGGCAGTTCCGGCGCGCAGGAGATCGCCGAGGCCGCCCCCGCCGGCGCGGATGTCGTCAAGGCGTTCAACACTTTGTTCGCCAACGTTGTGGCGGACAGCCCAGCTCACGGTCGCCGGGCTGACGTGTTCATTGCCGGCGACGACGCGTCGGCCAAGGCGCGCGTGTCGGACTTCATCGAGAGCCTGGGACTGCGTCCGCTGGACGCCGGGCCGCTGTCGATGGCGCGGGCACTTGAGAATGTCGGCCTGCTGGAGCTAAGCCTTCTCAACCACTCCATCAAGCACACCGACTTCTTCGTCGGCGCCAACGTTCTCAGCTGAGCGACCGCCCGAGCACAACCACCCCTTGCACCTCCATTGAAAAGGACAGTCACATGCGTATTTTCGTCGCCGGCGGGACCGGCCACTCCGGTTCGTACATCATCCCCGAACTCGTCGCCGCCGGGCACGAGGTCACCGGCCTGGCCCGGTCGGACACGGCAGCCGCGGCCCTGACCGCGCTCGGCGCGAAGGTCCGCCGCGGCAGCCTTGAAGATCTCGACGGGCTCAAGGAGGCGGCCGCGAGCTCCGACGGGGTGATCCACGTCGCGCACCGCCAAGACCTGCTGCCGTTCGGCGGGATCGACGCCGTGACCGCCGCGGAGGTACCGGTCATCCTCGCCTACGGCGAGGCACTTGCGGGAACCGGGAAGCCACTGGTCGCGGCGGGCAGCATGGCTTCGCCCGGGCACCTGGGGCGTCCGGCCACCGAGGCGGACCCGGCCTTACCCGGTGGGGACGAATACCGCGGCACCCTGCGTTTCCGCAACGCTGTGGAACTTGCCGTAATCGGCCTCGCCGATCGGGGAGTGAGGTCTTCGATCGTGCGATTGCCCACCATCGCGCACAGCACGACAGATCGCTCCGGCTTCCTGCCGGGGGTGATCGCGCTCGCGAAAGAGAAGGGCATCGTCGGCTACCCCGGCGACGGCGAGAACCTCTGGGGGGCCGTGCATATCTGCGACGTCGCCAGCCTGTTCCGCTTGGCGCTGGAAAAGGGCCCGGCCGGCAGCTACTGGCACGCGGTGGAAGACGCGGGTATCCCGTTCCGGGAGATTGCCGAGGCCATTGGCGGCCGGCTGGGCCTGCCCGTCGTGAGCGTTCCGGTGGATGAACTGATGCTGCCGGGATACTTCGGCACGTTCACGAATCTGGTCACACTGGACCTTCCGGCCTCCAACCTCATTACGCGCCGAACCCTCGGCTGGGAACCCACTCAACGCAGGCTGCTCGCCGATCTGGACAACGGGAACTACTTCCCCGGCCGGCTGACGGCATAGCCGCGCGGCCGATCACACCTATTCCCAGGAGGATTCATGACCGCGTTCGCCCCACATCGCGAAACCTTGGAGTACTTCGTCGACTGCATTCATGGCGGGGCCGACAAAAACACCCGCCGGTCACGTTCCGGCCGATCACCCGGCCCGCCTGCACGCCCGCGACTACAAGAAACCCTTTGCCGCTCGGCTCAGCGAAACCGCGCGCGAGGCCGGCGCCACCGACCCCGACCAACTCGGCGAGCAGCTGGCACTGCTGCTCGACGGCGCCTCAGCACGCAACCGCGTCCTCAACTCCGAGAGCTTCGCCACTGCTGCCGCCATCGCCGCTGTCCTCATCGACAACGCCATCCCCGCGGCAGCGGAACCGCTTGGCGCACACTGAAACCGCTGGGCGTCGTCACCTACACCGGTGGTTCGACTTGAGCCGGTGTCTACCGGTTGTCGGGCGAAGTGCGGCGAGTTGCCGTCCATCGCGACCGGGTGCCCAGATGGCGGTGAAGGATGCGACGATCAGCACGACGATGCCGAGCATGAGTAGGGAGGCGTCCATGGCGTGCAGGAAGGCGATCTTGGCGTGGGTTGCCAGGTCGCGTCCGGCGGGCCCGAGCTGTTCGGCGATGACCAGAGCCTGGGCCAGCGAACCGCCGGCGGACTCGCTGATGCGCGGTGGCAGCGCCACGGTGCTGGGTGCCAGTGCGCTGCTGTATCCGGCTGCCAGCACTGAGCCTGCCAGCGCGATGCCGAGCGCCCCGCCGAGCTCGCGGGTGGTGTCGTTGATAGCTGAGGCGACGCCTTGCTTGTTCAGCGGGACGGAGCCGGTGATCGCGGAGGTCCCGGGGGCGTTGCACAGGCCCAGGCCGGTGGCGATGACGCATATCGGCCAGGCCAGGTCGACGTAGGGTGATCCGACTTCGAGGTTGCGCATGGACAGCAGCCCGAAACCCAGGATCGCCAGGCCGCCCGCGAGCGACACCCGTAGCCCGAGCCGGGGCAGGTACCAGCTTGTCAGCACCGAAAGGGTGAGCAGCGGTACGGCCAGGGGAGTCAACGCCATCGCGGTGCGCAGCGGGCTGTAGCCCATGACGAGTTGTAGATGTTGCATGGACAGGAAGAAGAAGCCGAAGATCGCAAAGAACAGTGTGGTCATTGTGATTGAGCCGGTGAGCATTTCGGGCCGTACGAACACTCGGATGTCGAGCAGCGGGTGCGGCCGGCGCAGTTCGACTACGCCGAAGAGCAGTGCCAGCACAACGCCGCCGCCCAGGCAGCAGGAGACCAGCGGGTGGCCCCAGCCCAAAAGTGGGGCCTCGATCACGCCATAGACAAACGCCGCCACCGCGGTGGCGATGAGAACCGCGCCCCGGTAGTCGAGCGGCGTCGACTCGGCGTCCTTGGAGGATGTGATCGTGAAACCAAGCACGAACAGCAGCGCCGAGGCTCCGACGAAGGACCAGAAGATGAGCTGCCAGGGCCCGAACTGGGTGAGGATCGCAGCCCGTGACTCCGACCAGCGCACTGGCTGCGCATGCGCCGGCCCAGATACCGATCGCCTTGTTGCGTTCGTCGGCCGGGTACGCCGAGGTCAGTAGTGACAATGTGGCGGGGAGGATGGCTGCGGCGCCGACTCCGGTGACCGCCCGGGCGGCGATCAGTGCGGTGGGGGTGTCGATGAAGATCGGTGCCAGCGAGGCTGTGCCGAAGATCGCCAAGCCGATGAGCAGTGCGCCACGACGCCCGTACCGGTCGCCCAGTGCGCCGGCCGGCAGCAGCAGGCATGCCATCACCAGGGTGTAGGCGTCGACGATCCAGGTGAGTTGGTGTTGCGTGGCCATGGTCTCGGTCGCGATGGCGCCGAGCGCGGCGTTGAGGGCCACCATCGACGACATGACCATGAGCACGCCCAGGCAGCAGACGGTCAGCAGCCAAAGCCGGGCCCGCCTCGAGATGGCCGGGGGCGGATCCGGGCGATCGGGGGAGACCGGCGGTTTCTGATCGCCGCGTGTCGTGGTCGGTGAGCTCATTGTGCGACGGGTGGAGCGGGTATGAATGCGGAAATACCGTGGCGTTGAAAGCAATTGATGTCGCGGACCACATCGCAAGGCCGGGGCATCGTGGACCTCCAAGGGATCTACCGGTAGCGCTCGGCACCGTCACATACAGCTGCATGTGACATGCAGACTGTAGGTCACCGGTTGGCGGTGTGCAATAGGATGTGGGCCGTGCACGAGCGGGAACCATTGGATTCCAAGGCACGACGTGCGGCGCAAGCCGAGGCGACCCGCGCGGCGCTCGTGGATGCCGCTCGGCAGTTGTTCGTCGAGAAGGGCTATCACCGAACCGGCACCGAGGAGATCGCGCACGCTGCCGGTGTGGGCACCCGGGGTGCCCTGTACCACCATTTCGCCGACAAACGGGCGCTGTTCGAGGCGGTGTTCATCGCCGTCGAGGAGGAGCTGGTGTTGGCGGGCGCCACCAGCCTGAACGACCCTGCTGACGGGGTGTTGAACCAGCTGCGCCAGGGACTGGCCGGGTTCCTGGACGCATCCTTGGCTCCGCACGTGCAACGCATCCTGCTGATCGATGGTCCGGCTGTGCTGGGCTGGGCCAGGTGGCGGGAGCTGGAAAATCGCTACGGTGTCGGGGCGCTCCGCATGATGCTCGAACGCGCGATCGACGAAGGTGAGCTGACAGCGGGCCTACCGGTAGCGGTTTTGGCTCACATCCTGCTGGTCGCCGCCAACGAGACGGCACTGTTCGTCGCCAACGCAACCGATCAGCGCGGCGCACGCGACGAAGGCGCCAAGGCATTGAACGCACTGCTGGATGGCCTGCGGGCACGCTGATGGGGTCTGGGTTGTGCGCTCACCGCGCCACTGACCGGCCGAACAGGAGGTGACGATGCGCGTTGGGCGCTCGGTTGCTCGATTCAATCGCCGCTTCACCAACCGGGCGGCGCTGCGTGTCGTAGGTCGCATGCCCGCCCTGGGAATACTGGAACATACCGGGCATCGAACCGGAAACCGTTACCGCACACCGCTGCTCGTTTTCGATACCGCCGACGGGTACGCCCTGCTCATCGGCTACGGACCTACGACGCACTGGGTCCGCAACGTTCTGGTCCATGGCTCGGCCGCCATCCGGAAGCACGGCCGCACCCACCAGGTCGCCAAGCCGCGCATACTCAGCAAGGCCCAAGCCGCTCACACCGTCAAACCGCTTTCGCGGCCGCTATACCTGCTGTTCCCGTACAACGAGGCCGTACTGGTGCTGACCAAGTGTCAGCCACAGTGAGCCGGCTCCGGCGGTGCCGAGGGGCGCGATAGCGCTGTGGTCTGAAACATGGCGCCGGTGACACTCCAGCACGATAGTGTTTCACGGTGTCAGGCGATGAAGCCCGCGCGTCAGCGCACGACGGACTTACCGAACCGCCAAGCCCCGAGGCCGTCGCCTGGCGCCGCCTGGTCGACGCCATGCGTGCTGCGGGGGAGCAGGTGGTCGCCGATACCGCGGGGCTATCTCGGGTAGAGCGCGCCGACGGACTCCGGGCGCTGTTGCGGTCGTTCGCGAATCAATTGGGCCGCTTCGAGGTCGACCGGGACAAACCAGAGTTGGTCGCGTTCAACGGGTGGCGGCAGAAGTTCCTGATGGACAACCCGGATTTTCGCTACTGGGTCGCCGACATCCGCTCCGGCGGGCGGTACCGGATTCGCGGGAACCGTGGCGACGCCGCCTATGTCTCGATCACGGTCTATGCCGGTGCCGGCGGTACCGATGCCCAGGCCGCCGCGCGGATAGACAGTGATGCCTTGACTTTCGATGAAGCCGGCGGCTATCAGGTCAGTCTCGGCGGTCAGCGGCCGACGACGGGGGATTGGCTGGATCTACCCGCGGGCGCCACCGTGGTGTGGGTCCGGCACTTTCACAATGACGTCCATCAGGACGCCATCGGATGGTGTGCCATCGAACCGGCCGCCCAACCTCCGGTACCGGCGCCGATCGACCCGGAGAGGTTCTCCCGCCAGCTGACCAAACTCGCAACGGCGACAACGTATCTGCCCCAAATCTGGGCCGCCGCCACCGCGGCAGACCTTGCCCAACCCAACCAGGTGCGGCACTGGGAGGAGATGACCGGCGGGGCGGTGTACACCGAGCCCGACATCCATTACCTGCGCGGGGGATGGCAACTGGCACCAGACGAGGCACTGTTGATCGAGGGGGAGGCGGTGGACTGTCGCTACTGGAACATTCTGGCCTACAGCCGATTTCTCAATTCCCTCGACCACCGTCATCGCCGCGTCTCCTACACCGGAGCCACCGCCACCGTCGTCGGCAACCGGTATCGGTTCGTGCTGGCTACCGAGGATCCCGAATTAAGTGACGCCGACTGGATCGACACCGAGGGCCGGCCGGAGGGCATCGTGGTGATCCGGTTCTTGCAGCCTGCCCGCACGCCGCAGCTTCCCACCGTCACGCGTTTGCGGCGCAGCGACATCCGGGCGCGACGATGACCCTGTGGCATGCGCCGGAGCGGACTGCCGCGGCGCAGCAGATCTACCGGTCGGCCGAAGAGGACCGGGCCGTGCGGCCCGAGCGGTATCGGCTCGGCGTCGACGCCGTAGACCTGGTGATCGACCGGGCCTCGCGGGGACGTGGCGATGCATTGTTCGGCGAGGTGGCGGACTGGAAACCCGGCCTGGAGCACTATCTGGGGTCGGCGGCCGAAGACGGTCGGCTCAACGCCCTGGGCGCCAAGAACGCGCAGAGCACCGCGGTGGGACGGCTACGTGCCCGAGCGGCGATCGACACCTACCTGGGCGAGCGTCCCGACCTGGCGCAGCGGCCGCTGAGCGCACCGGTCATCATTACCGGCGGCTGGCGCACCGGGACTACCTTCTTGTTCCGGCTGCTGGGTCGCGACTCCCGACTGCGGGCACCGCTGCCCGCCGAACTCGGCGCGCCCTGGCTGCTGGCCGGCGATCTGGAGCCGCAGCAGCGAACAGAACGATTGGCTGCCGCTGAGTCCGGCCATCAGATGCTGCACATCTTGAACCCGACCATGGCGGCCGTCCACGATTCCGGTCCGGACCTGGCCGAAGAATGCGTCCTGGCGATGGGCACCACCCTGCGTAACTGGGGCTTCACCGCCACCACCCGGCTGGACGGGTATGCCCGCTGGCTGGCCGGGGAGTCGTTTGCCACGGAATACCGTCAGCACCGGCGCATCTTGCAGATTCTCGATGCCGACGACGGACGACGATGGGTCCTCAAGGCGCCGGCACACACCGCCGAGCTCGAACATCTGATCGCCACCTATCCCGGTGCCTGCGTGATCTGGTTACACCGCGACATCGTCGAGACGGTGGCCTCCGGTGCGAGTTTGTTCGCCACCTACCGGTCCACCTACAGCGATGATGTCGACGGTCACGATGTCGGGCGGTTCCAGACCGAGCAGACCGAGCTGTGGCTGCGGCGCGCGGTCACAGTTCGCAAATCCTCAGCGGCACAGAATGTTACATGGCTGGACATCCACTACCCGGATCTGGTGTCCGATCCGGACGCGACGCTGCGCCGGATCTACGCCGCCGCCGACCTGGACGCCCCGGACACCACGGCGATGATCGCTGAGCACCACAGTGCCCAACCCCGCCACGGAAAGGGTCAACACCGGTACGTGGCCGCCGACTTCGGGATCGACCCGCGGGCGCTGCGCGAACGCCTGCAGTTCTACACCGACACCGTGTCGCTGGCTGCGGGGTAGCGTCGCCGGTTAGGCAGACCGGGTGGGTTGGACTCGACCGTTGGGGCACTCAAAGTTGTTGCGCAGAAGCAAAGTCGTCCACGGGTATTAAGGCCGGTCACGGTCGGCGCGATGGCTACATGCGCTGGGCCGGAGAGCGGTGGCATGCCGTGGTGAAGGCGGCTTCCGTTAGGTGTCCCAACCAGTGACCAGACCGCCGTGGGCGATCAGCTGGTGTCGACGTTCGAGCACGGAAAGATCGCCTACGACACCAAGACCGGCCAGGTCGAGGTGACGGTCAACGGGAAGGCCGTACCCGCCGGGCTGTAACGCTGGGTCAGGGGTGTCGCTTTGAGGTCCGGTGTTCAGCCGTTCAGTTGGGAGACAGCGAGACGAATATCGAGTGAGTCGGGAGCTGTTTTTCTTCAGCGACGTCGCATCAGGCGCCGCGTGAGGCATCCCAGCCCGCCGGGGTGACGGGCAGCGCGCGCTTGTGGCCGGTGCGCCGGTACCAGCCCAGGATCGTCGCCTCGTCGGCAGGGGAGACGTCGCCGCCCTCGAGGTAGTCGTCGATGACGGCGTAGCGAACGCCGAGGGCCACCTCGTCGGAGATGAGCGGCTTGTCCTCTTCCAGATCGGCGGTGGGCACCTTCTCGATGAGGTTCTCCGGCATGCCGAGATGTCGGCCGATCTCGCGGACGCGGCGCTTCGGGAGGCCGTACAGCGGCGTGAGGTCGGCGGCGCCGTCGCCGTGCTTGGTGAAGAAGCCGACGACCGCCTCTGCCGCCTGGTCCGTGCCGACGACGAGCATGTTGCGGGCCCCGGCGACGGTGTACTGGGCGATCATCCGCTCGCGCGCCTTGACGTTGCCCTTGACGAAGTCGGCCCGCGCGTCGGCGATCGAGATGCCGGCCGCGAGGCAGGCATCCCACATGCCGTCGACCGCGTCTTTGATGTTGACCGTGTACACCTCGTCCGCCCCGATCGCCGCCACGGCTCGGATGGCGTCCGCCTCGTCCTTCTGGACGCCGTAGGGCAGTCGGATCGCCACGAACGCGGCATCGCCGCCCTCGGCCCGCACCCGCTCGCACGCCAGCTGGCACAGGCGCCCAGCCACCGTGGAGTCGACGCCACCGGAGATGCCGAGCACCAAGCCCTGGGTGCCGGTGTGGAGGACGTACTCCGCGAGGAACCGGATGCGACGCTCGGTCTCGCGGGCGGCGTCGAAGGCGGAGACGGTCTCCAGGTCTTCGATGATCCGCTGCTGCTGAGTGTCACTGTCGGTCATAAGCCGAGGCTAGCAACCGCCCGCTTCTGATCGGTGTTGCTGACTCTTGCTGTGGGCGGACCGCCTCAAACCTTTACTGGTAACTCGCCGTATTCGATCCCGCCAGGGAGAGGCGCTGAGCCGACGTCGCCAATCATCCTGTGTTGCCCCTCCCGCTTTGTGAGGGTTCACGCGACGCTGCTGCAAATCGCCGCAACGAGCCCGCCCAGGATCAGCACCCCGACCATCACCGAGGCACAGATCGCGCGGCGTCGCCGGCGTCGGTGGGCGCTGCCGATCGCCACCGCGATGCTGGCGAGGGTCAACGCCGCATAGGCCGACAGTCCCACTGTCAGCATCACCGCTTCCCCGGTGCCGGCCAGTGTCGCTTTGGGCATGCGGTGAGCTTACGGGGGTCGCGCCACCGGTCAGGTTGAAAGGATCACCGCCCGGGCCGCACAACATTAGAGCTGGGAATATGGCCTCATGCCGCCTGGACACGGGGAGAATTGCCACATGTCGACCGCGCTCTGGATCATCGTTGCCATGCTCGCTATCGGGACAGTCGCCGGCGGGCTGATGCGACTGCGGGCGTGGTTGCGTAGGCCAGTACCGCCTGAGGTGATCGAGGCCGCGCGTCGCGCTGCCGCCGAGGACGAGCGCCGGCGATGAAGTTGTGAATCCCTTCACCGACGGGGATGGAAACCGTTGGGGCGAGGTATAAGGCGAGGTGTAATACGACGAGCTTTACTGGTAACCCGCCATATTCGATTCCGCCGTATTCTTGCCGGGGCGCAAGATGGAGTCAGGGTCGGTCCGACCGCCGGCTGCGCAGACTCAGCGTTACATGTAACATACTGGCATGGCAGTGCGGGAAAGGGTCAGTGAGTACCGGCGGCGGATGCGCGAGCGGGGCCTGCGACCGCTGCAGGTCTGGGTGCCTGATGTGCGCACTGAGAGTTTTGCCGCCGAGGCGCATCGTCAGGCTTCGTTGGTCGCACGAGCGGACGAAAACGCCGATGACCAGGACTTCATTGAGGCCATCTCGACGCCATGGGACGAGGAGTGAACAGGGGGGAGGTCTGGACCGTAGCGGGGGGTGTGTACGCGACCAAACCGCGTCCAGCAGTGATTGTTCAGGACGATCTCTTTGATGCCACGAGTTCAGTGACCGTTGCTCCGATGTCCAGCACGCTGTTGGATGCGCCGTTGATGCGCATCCGGATAGCCGGCGGAGACGGACTGTTGTCCGGACTTGAGCACGACAGTGACGTCATGATCGACAAGCTCACAACCGTCAAAAGATCGAGTGTCCACGCCCGAGTCGGTCGGTTGACCGCTGAACAACTCGTCGAGGTCGAGCGAGCGATGATGGCATTCCTCGGCCTTGCGCGGTAGGCGAGAGCCGTTGCCCGACAGTGCAATACGGCGTACTTCAGTTGACATAATGTACGTTATCGGCGTTAAACCAATACGAGTGGCGCTTGCAGTGCATGGCTTTTCGTTCGAGTTGTGTCCGTGAGATCCGACCAGTTGTGCGGGGCTGCGATCTTCAGCGTCGGTAAACATCCGCGCGATGATCGACACGCTGAATCAGCACCAGTGAGCAAACCTCGTCGATCCGGTACAACAGGCGGTACGGTCCGCGCCGGGCGCTATACAGCCCGGTCAGTTCGCGCCGGAGCGGCTTGCCAACGCGGTGCGGTTCATGTGCCAGGTCGCCGAACGCGAACTCAATCACGGCCGAGAGCACCCGCGGCGGCAGCTTGCGCAGGTCGCGTCGCGCGGTGCCGGTGAACCTAACCGTGTAACCCATCGGCTACGTTAGCCGGCACGCCGAGGTGCACCGAATTCGGTGCGAATTTCGTCCTCGCCGTACGTGCGCCCAGCGTCAATATCGGCGTCGGCCTCAGCAATCGATTCCTGGATCCTGGGCTGGGAAAGCCAATAGAGCGTCTCCTGCAGCGATTCCCACTCGTCGGCGCCGACGAGCACCGCCGCCGGTGCACCGTTCTTGGTGATCGTGATCTGATCCTGCGTGTGGGCGACCGCATCGACGTACTCGTTGAGCTTGTCCTTCATCTTCGAGATGGCCACTATCCGCATGTCACTTATATTAGCCGAAATCACGGCCGAGGATCGGCTTGAATTAAAGCCTATGTTCCTCGCGCCGCCACCCGCGGCAACCCGCACCTGTCGAGCACTCACCGGCACCAGCAAACTGTTGCGAGTTGCATCAGATGAATGTGCTCGCGCCCGTGATGATTGGTGCGCACTTCTCGGCACTGGTCCGACGTCTCCGGTCGCGAACGAGCCGCTGCGGTAGGTTGACGCATCCTGCAATCGCTTAGCGAATAATTCGGTGTTCGGTGAAATCATGAGCGAGCCCCGGCCGCCTGGCGCCGTAGCCGGCAGTCCCATCACCCGCGCCACCCTGCCGCAGGGCCGCCCGTAATACGTCACGGTGACGAATCATGTAGGCGTGGCGGGCTTTTGAAGCTGCGGCTTTGGTCGATAGTCAAGACGATGTCGGATACTTGCCCTCAGATCACCTGTCGAGCACGCACCGGTACCGGCGTTGCGCCTGCCTGATATACGTCACGGCGACGAACTGTTCGGGTGTCGCCCCACGGCCAACTGTGCGGTGACGAGTTATCTTCCCCGCGTGCGGCTTCCGAAGAACAGGAAGCCGCACTCCGAAGATCCGCCGACATCGTTCTGGCGCTGCGGATCAGTCCGGGGTAGCCAACTGCGCCAGCACCTGCTTGTGCATCCCGGCGTCGAAAGCCACCAGTCGCACCTCGTCGACGCGAGTGTCGACGGCGGCAATGGTGTCGATGGCGGCGGCGATGGCGTCGTGCTCCGGCCAGCCGTAGGCGCCGGCGCTGATGAGCGGAAAGGCGATGACTCGCGCGCCGAGTTCGTCGGCAACCTCCAACGCCCGTCGGTAGCAGGACTCCAGCAGTGAACGGTCTGTCTGGCCGGCGTTGAAATTCGGGCCGACCGTGTGAATGACCCACCGGGCAGGCAGGTCGCCTGCGGTCGTCCATCCTGCGTCACCGGTGGCCAGTCCGTTGGGGAACTTGTTGATGCAGTCGCGCAGAATGGCGGCGCCACCGGCGCGATGGATCGCGCCATCCGCGCCGCCACCGCCGCGCATAGCGGTGTTGGCTGGGTTGACTACGGCGTCGACTTGCTGCTCGGTGATGTCGCCGTGGACCGCGGTGATTGTTGGCACGCTGCTCAGTATGCCTGCGTGAGCGTGACGGGTCGCCGCGATCCGCTCCATATCGCGGCCAACCCGTCATGCTCAGCGTCGTCGACGCTGCAGCGCCACCGCTTTACCGCTGCGGCGGCGGCGGCGCTACCGGCTGACATGCATTGGCGCCCGGGTTCCACCAGTTGCCAGGACCGCAATTGGGCGGCGCTGACGGCTGGCAGGCATTGGCACCCGGGTTCCAGAAGTTGCCCGGTCCGCAATCAGGCGGTTGAGCCGAGCCAACGCTGGGCGCTACCGCTGCCACATACACGCCCGGTGCGAACGCCACGGCCGCGGCGCATGCCATGCGAAAAACGAACTTTCCCATGATTGCCTCCCCTCGGAAGTGTCCAGATCCCCGATCTGGATGTCGATTCATTAGCACTACCCCCTCCGGCGGAGGCGCAATCACGAATTCCACCGGGTGCGGCGGGACACTGATACGTCACGGTGACGAATTGAAGCCCCGAAGCAGGGCACGTGACAGTCGCTGTGCGGCACGCTGGGCACGCCACCATGGCGCCGTGTGAAACGATGGACGGGTTGATTTCGCTCGATGCAAGAGGACTCGCGGTCACCAGCCATGACACCTTCTCGCCCGGTATCGGCCACCGGTGTTAGCGCGGTACCCGGCGATGACACCGGCATCGCGTTGCCGGTCGATCCCGAAGAGATGTTGAGCCGTGGGAGCGGATTTCTCACCCGCGCGCTGCGCGGGTACGGAACTCTGGCGGCCGACAGTGCGGTAGCGAACATCACCGATTTCGCGGAGGTCGGCGGCGGAAGCACCGGCCGCAAGGCCCGGCTGTCGATCGAGTACGCCGGTTGTGATCCCCAGCTGCCCACCGAACTGTTCGTGAAGTTCTCCCGCGACCTCGATGACCCCGTTCGCGATGTCGGCAGAACCCAGATGAAGGCCGAGGTTCGCTTTGCCGAGTTGGCGCGCACACCCGGATTTCCGATCACCGTGCCGGCCACACTGTTCGCCGACTATCACGGCGAGTCCGGCACCGGGCTGCTGATCAGCGAGCGGATCATGTTTGGTGACAACGGAATCGAACAACAACACCACAAGTGCCTGGACTATGAGATGCCCGATCCGCTGGATCACTACCGGGCCATGACGGTCTCGCTGGCCAGGCTGGCCGGCTGGCACCGTAGCGGTGCCGCCGGCGGTGCGATCGACGCCTTCCCCGTCGATCTTCAGGCGGCCACCGTCGGTGAGCGGCGTCCGCTCAGCGAAAACAGATTGGCGCGGCAGCTGGCACGCCTCACCGACTTCACCAGCACCCATCCCGGGCTGTTCCCGGCCGGGGTCCGCGCCTCGCACTTCCTGTCCGACTTCGCCGAGCAGGTACCGATGATCGTTCAGGCCGAAGCGGCGGTGTGGCGGCACCTGGCAGCTGATCCGAACCACATCGCGCTGTGCCATTGGAACGCCAACGTCGATAACGCGTGGTTCTGGCGTGACGCCGACGATGTTCTGCAGTGCGGCTTGATGGACTGGGGATGCGTCAGTCAGATGAATGTGGCGATGGCGCTGTGGGGTGCGATGTCGGCGGCCGAGATCACCTTATGGAATGAACATTTCGATGCACTGGTGACGCTGTTCGTCACCGAGTTGGCCGCAGCCGGTGGCCCGCTGATCGACCCGGGCGAACTGACCCGCCAGGTCCTGATCTATGCGGGCATCATGGGGGTCAGCTGGCTGCTTGACGTGCCGGCACTGATCTCCTCTCGCCTGGGCGAATCAGCCCGGGCGATGACCAGGTACGACGCACCAATCAAACACGACGAAAGCGTCCGCGCCCCGCTGCAGATGTTGGTCAACGTGCTCAACCTGTGGCAGACGCGTGAAATCGGCGCACTGCTGGCCGGCCTTTGACCGCCCACGCTGGACGGCGGATCACCCGACCGCGGGCACATCCACCAGGCCGGTGAACCCGCTGGGATCGTGCGGCCCGATCGCCAGTTGCTCGAGCACCCCGATCCCGGTCCGCTCCCCCCATCGCGCCCGCATCACCTGCTGGACGTGGATGTTGTCCAGTGCGAGGTTGTCGAGCTCGGCGACCGGGGTCTGCTCGCCGCCGACGGCCAGCTCCTCGTGCCACCGGCCGTGCGACCACCGTGGATGGAAATATCCTGCGCCCTTCATCCGGAAGGTCAGCAACGGCTGTAGCTCAACGCTTTCCGCGGCCTCACCGCGGCGGAAGTCCAGGCGCGCCCCCCGAGAGCGGCGCAGCCCGGGCGCCCAATCGATGGTGTGGCTGATATCGAGGTGCTCCACTCGGTCCTGGGGGCCGTAGACCGGATCACCGGGCCGCAGAATGGGCAACACGGCTCCGCTTTGAGCCCACGATGCCCCGGTCTGATCTTCGAAGGTCAGGTAGTGCAACGCGACGTCGTCGAAATTCAACGGGGCCCAGAGAAAAAATATCTGGCCCGCCGACGGTTCGGGCGCCGCCGACGCCGGCAGCCCCACCGGACGCAGACCCCAGGAGCGGTCCTTGGTGCCGTAGACGGTCTGGGTGTCGAAGTCATTGGTGGCGCCATCGACGGTCACCGATCCCGACCACCGGCCCAGCTGGGAGGCACGGGTCATGTCGATGGCCAACCGCGTGCCCACATAACGGGTCTGGCGCGGTTCCTCGTAACCGGCGGTGCGCGCCGTGAACGTCATATCGGCGCCCAGCCCGTACTCGGGCGCGTCGACGACAACACGGCTGATGCGCATCGGTTCGACGATCTCGATTCTGATGGGCCCGATCGCCGTCCGGGTCCGATCCAACGGCGCACGGCCCGAGGCGAACACCGAGCGCTGCACCCCGTCGCTGACCACACTGAGTGCGGCGTCGATGACGCCTCGATTTGGGTAGATACCCAGTGCCACAGCGAAATAGAAGTCTTCGGTGTAGCCGTTGAACCAGAACCTGTCGTAGTGGTCGGGGTTGCCGTCGCCGGCGTGTGCCAGCGCCACCGGTGTCTGATGGACGGGGTAGTCGTCGAACGGTGTCAACACGGCGGTGTCCTAGCCGTCCAGCAGTGCCTCGGTGTCCAGATCACTGATCTGCGCACAGGCCCGGCGAATCATCGTCAGGAACATCTGGTCGCCACGCTCGGTGCGTTCGACCAGCATGGCGGCCGGCGCCAGGAAGAACACCGCGTAGGCTGCCTGGCGTCGATAGTCGTTCCAGCACTGCGTCCAGTCGTAGCCGGACACGCCCGCGGCGGTCAGCGCGTCGAAGTAGCAGCGGACCAGTTCCTGCTCGTGGGCCGCCCGCAGTTCCGGATCCAGTGCGGTGCCCAGCAGGAACGCCACATCGATCAATCCGTTGCCCCGGTCGATGGTCTGCCAATCGACTACCGCCACCGGCACCTCGCCGCCCTTGGCGTCGAAGAGCATGTTGTCGGTTCGGAAGTCGCCGTGTACGACGGTGACCGGGCCTTGCGGTTCGGCGGGTTGTTGCGCGTGGACGCTGAGCCGGCGCATCCGCCCGGTGATGTCGGGTCCCAGTTCGGCGGCGTAGCGCTCGCAGAACTGCTCGATCAACAGCGGAACGACCTCGGCGAGGATATCGGCTGTGTTGCGGCCGTGGTTGAGCCAGTCGTGGTTGTCGAACTCCGAGCGACCCCAGAACGGCGCGTGCAATGCCGCCGCCTGAGCCAGCGCGCAGCGGGCGTGCTCGACGGTGAATCCGCTGAGCTGGTCGACCGCGGCCACCGGCGTCATGTTCTCCAGCAGCAACACGAACTGGCCTGTGGTGGGGTCGATGTCACTGTAGAGGTAGCCCGGTGTCGCCACGGTGGTCCGGTCGCGCAGGTGCTGGTAGAAGCGCACCTCACGTTCGTAGAGTCGCTGCATAACGGCGGCCTGGCGGCTGTTGGGGTCCTCGGCCGGTAGTTTGGCCACCACACTGGCCGGCCCGTCCGAATCGGCGCGGTCGTAGCTGAGGGCGAACACCAAGGTGTCCGCGACCTGGCCGGTGCCGATCGGCGCGGCGGTCACGGCGGTCACCGTGGCATCGGTTAGGGCCCCGCAGTGTCGCAGTACCTGGGTGAACCATTCTGCGCTCATGTCGTGGCGGTCGACGAGCGGCGGAGGAAGCGCGACGGTGCTCACAGCTAGCACCATAACCGCAGGACTGTCCCGGTCACAGCTCAACCGGTGCCGCCGGCGGCATCAATCGCCCGGTAGATCCGCTGCTGACTCACCGGACGCGGAGTGCCGAGCTGTTGCGCCCACAGGCTGACGCGCAGTTCTTCGATCTGCCAACCGATGTCGCGCACATCGGCGGCGGTGCGGCGAGCCGGGGTCAAGCCGGCGAGCAGTTCCTCATAAGCGTCCTGCACGGCGTGTACCTGGGCCATCCGCTGCCGGTCGGCGCTGCCGGCGTGCGGCAGCTGGTCCAGGCGCCGCCGGATCGCGGCCAGATAGCGGGTGAGGTCGGCCAGTCGTGCGCGACCCGTGGCGGTGACGAAGCCGGGCGCCAACAGCCGGTGCACCTGGTCGCGAATATCGGTGACGGCGTCGCGATGGGCAGCCGGCGGCTGCGCGGGCACCAGCAGATCGACGTCGCGCGCGGCGGCGAGCAGCTTCTCGACACGCCGCAGGATGTCCTGCGTCGTTGTCATCAGGGCTTCGCCCACCGCGGCCCGCAGCGTGGCGAACGCCTCGCGCGTCCACACCGGACCGTTCATCAGCGACTCGACCGCCGCGTCGGTGCAGTCATCGAGCAGGGCGGTCAGTGACCCGTCCGGATTGGCCTTCAGCGCCAACCGGGTGCCCGCATCCAGCTGCCGCTCGATCGCTTTGACCGGAGATGGGACGCAGCAGCGCAGCAGCCGCCTGATGCCGGCCGTCATGGCCGCAGCCTGTTCGCCCGCGGTGGCGAAGACTCGTAGGTCGGTGGCGGCTCCGGTGTCGACGAACGCCGGATAGCCGCGGACCACGCGCCCGTCCACCACGTGTTCGACCACCCGCGGCAATTCCTCGAGGTCGGCGGGCCAGTCGCGCAGTCCGCTCCGCTGCAGCTCACCGGCGACCACTCCGGCAACGGCGTCCCGCGCCGACGCGGCGAAGCGCTCCTGCAGGGCGCCCAGGTTCTCCCCGCGTGCCAACTCCGAGCCGTCGGCAGCTTCAACGCTGAACGTCACCCGCAGATGGGCGGGCAGCCTGGTCAGATCGAACGACTCGATCGGCACCAGGACACCGGTACGCCGGCGCAGCTCGCGTTGCAGCGCGACCAGCAGCGAGCCGCTGTCGGGATCGAGCGCCGGCAGCACCGCGCGGGCGGTGTCGGGAGCGGGCACGAAGTTCCGCCGCAGCTCCTTCGGCAACGAGCGGATCAGCGCGGTCACCAACTCCTCGCGCAGCGCCGGCACCTGCCAGGTGAAGGCGTCACCGCCGAGCCGGGCCAGCACGTCGATCGGCACGTGCACCGTGACACCGTCGTCGGCGGCGTCGGGCTCGAACCGGTAGCTCAGCGGCAGACTGGCATCACCGGTCTGCCAGCTGTCGGGCCGGCCGGCGACAACCTCGCTATCGGCACGCAGTAGGTCGTCACGGCGCAACGTCAACAGGTCCGGGGTCTGACGCCGTTGCTTCTTCCACCAGCCGTCGAAGTGCCGGGCGGAGACGACATCGGCCGGTATCCGGGCATCATAGAACGCGTAGATCTCGTCGTCGTCGACGATCAGATCGCGACGGCGGGCCCGGTCCTGCAACTCGTCGAGCTCGGCGCGCAGCCGCGCATTGTCGGCCGAGAAACCGTGGCGGCTCTGCCAGTCGTCCTCCACCAGCGCGTGCCGGATGAACAGCTCGCGCGCCAGGGCCGGCTCGACCCGGGAATAGCCGACCCGGCGCCGCGCCACCAGCGGCAAGCCGTACAGCGTCACCCGTTCGTAGGCCAGTACCTCACCGCGCTGCGCATCCCAGTGCGGTTCGCTGTAGCTGCGCTGCACCAACTCCCCCGCCACCCGCTCGATGACGTCGGGCTGGATGCGCGCCGCGGTGCGGCCGTAGAGCCGGCTGGTCTCAACCAGCTCGGCCACCACCACCCACCGCGGTGGTCGTTTGGCCAGCACCGATCCGGGCGCCAACACGAACCGGGAGTTGCGCGCCCCCAGATAGTCGCGCCCGTCCACGCGGCGCATACCCACGTGCGACAGCAACCCGGCCAGCAGTGCCGCGTGTACCCGGGCCCGGCCGGCCGGCTCGTCGACATCGACCCCGGATTCATCCAGGCCCAGATCCCGCGCGACGCTGCGCAGCTGCCCCACCAGATCCTGCCACTCGCGGATGCGCAGATAATGCAGGAACTCGTTCCGGCACATCCTCCGGAACGCACTGCCGCTCAGCGCCTTTCGCTGTTCATTGAGATACCGCCACAGATTCAGGTAGGACATGAAGTCCGATTCGTCATCGGCAAAGCGGGCGTGCTGGGCGCGGGCGGCCTCCTGCCGGTCGGTGGGGCGTTCCCGCGGATCGGGGATCGTCAGCGCCGCCGCTACCACCAACACCTCGCGCACACACCCCTCGGCGCCGGCCGCCAGGATCATCCGGCCCAGCCGCGGGTCGACGGGCAGTCGGGCCAACCGGCGACCCAGATCGGTGATCTGCCCGTGCGCGTCGAACGCGCCGAGTTCGACCAGCAGCGCCACCCCGTCGCGGATGCTGCGCGCATCCGGTGGATCCAGAAACGGGAAGTCCGCCACCTCGCCGAGTCGCAGCGCCGCCATCTGCAGCAGCACCGCGGCGAGATTGGTGCGCAGCACCTCCGGGTTGGTGTAGGCCGGCCGGGCCTCGAAGTCGGCCTGCGAGTACAGCCGGATACACACCCCCGGGGCGGTGCGTCCACAGCGTCCGGACCGCTGGGCGGCCGACGCCTGCGAGATCGGCTCGATCGGCAGCCGCTGCACCTTCAATCGCCTGCTGTAGCGCGAGATGCGGGCGTTGCCCGGGTCGATGACATAGCGGATGCCGGGTACGGTGAGCGAGGTCTCGGCCACATTGGTGGCCAGGACCACGCGCCGGGTGATGTTCGATGCGGCCCGCCGGTTGAACACCTTCTGTTGTTCGGCGGTCGGCAGCCGGGCATACAGCGGCAATACCTCAAGGGGGTGGCCGCCCGGACGCAGTCCTTGCAATGCGTCGGCGGTATCGCGGATTTCGCGTTCACCGGATAAAAAAACCAGGATGTCGCCGGGCGGCTCCGCCGTGAGCTCCCCGATCGCGTCGACGATCGCCTCGATCTCGTCGCGCGTCTCGGTGCGTACGATCTCCTGATCGGGATCGTCAGGATCATCGGCTGCGTTCGTCGTGACCGCGATTTCCAGTGGGCGGTAACGGATCTCCACCGGATAGGTCCGGCCGGACACCTCGATGATGGGGGCCCCGTCCCCGAAGTGCGCCGCGAAGCGCTGCGGCTCGATGGTCGCCGAGGTGATGATCAGTTTCAGGTCGGGTCGCCGGGGCAGCAGCTGTCGCAGGTAGCCGAGCAGGAAGTCGATGTTGAGGCTGCGTTCGTGGGCCTCGTCGAGAATCACTGTGTCGTAGCGCAGCAACCGCCGATCCCGCTGGATCTCGGCGAGCAGGATTCCGTCGGTCATCAGCTTGACCAGGGTGCGGTCACTGACTCGGTCGGTGAAACGCACGCTGTATCCGACGGCGTCGCCGAGCGGCACCGACAGTTCGTCGGCGATGCGCTGGCCGACCGTGCGTGCGGCGAGCCGGCGCGGCTGGGTGTGGCCGATCATGCCGCGGATGCCCCGGCCGATCTCGAGGCAGATCTTGGGGAGCTGCGTCGTCTTGCCCGACCCGGTTGCCCCGGCCACCACCACCACTTGGTGCGCCCGGATCGCCTCGGCGATCTCGTCGCGCCGGTCGCTGACCGGCAGGTCGGGATAGCTGATCGCCGGTACGGCGGCTCGCCGTGCGGCGACGACTGCTTCGGCGGCGGTGAGCTGCTCGCCCAGTTGCCGCAGCTGCTGCGGCCGGCCATCACGCAGCTGCTTGAGGCGCCTGCCGAAATGCGCGGCGTCGCGAATGGTCAGCCCGTCGAGCCGGCTGCGCAAGGCTGCTACGGAGGGCTCGGGCACTCCGCCGAGGATAGAGGTCGTGAGACCGCCGACCACCGACCAACCGTCGGTACCGGTCAGTACCGATCCGGCGCGGGAGTCGGGGCGGCCGCGCATTTGTTGACTCAAGTCAGTCAACCTGGTTACCGTCCATCATCCGGGCCCCCGAATTGAACGGACTGAGGATGCGCAGAGTAGTTCAGTTCTCCACCGGCAACGTCGGACGCCATTCGTTGTGGGCGATCATCGGCCGGCCGGATCTGGAGCTGGTGGGCGTGCACGCCTCGAGTCCGGACAAGATCGGTCGCGATGCGGCCGAACTCTGCGGCCGCCGTGAACCCACCGGTGTGCTCGCCACCGACGACATCGATGCGCTGCTGGCGCTCGGCGCCGACTGCGTGGTGTACACGGCGCAGGCCGAGACGCGTCCGCTCGAAGCGATCGAACAGCTGGCGGCGTTCTTGTCCGCCGGCGTCAACGTCGTCGCCTCGTCGCTGGTCTGGATGGTCACGCCGCACGAGGCCGACGACTGGCTGCGCGAACCGCTGGCGCAGGCCTGCAAGGCCGGAAACTCCTCCCTCTACGTCAACGGAGTGGATCCCGGGTATTCCGGCGACACCGAGGCGCTGGCGGCCATGAGCTTGGCCACCCGCATCACATCCGTGACGGTGCAAGAGATCTTCGACTACGGCAACTACGACGACTTCGAATTCACCGGAAAGACCATGGGTTTCGGACTGCCCCGCGACAGCGATGCGACGCCGGCACTGTTCTTACCCGGCGTGATCACCTCCATGTGGGGTGGTCCGGTGCGAAATCTTGCCCGACATCTGGGAATCGAGCTGGACGAGGTGCGGCAACGCGCCGATGCCTGGTACGCCACCGATCGCATCGAATGCGCCATGACCACGGTGGAGCCCGGGCAGCTGGCCGCCGCCCGGTTCGCCGTCGAGGGAGTGATCAACGGTGCACCGGTCATCACCATGGAGCACATCACCCGCCTCACTCCGGCGTCGGCGCCCGACTGGGAGTACCCACCGGACGGCCAGATCGGAGTACACCGGGTCGTCGTCGAAGGTGAGCCGCGGGTGGAGATCAACACCGCGCTCTCGCACCCCGCCTACGACCCGACCGACGCCGGCTGTATCTCCACGGCGGCGCGCATCGTCAACGTGATCGACTGGGTCTGTGATGCTCCGGCCGGGCTGATCGCCGTCGAGGACATCCCCCAGGTCGCCATGGTCAAAGGACTGATCTGGTGAGCACCGGCCCGGCGCGCAACCGGGTGTCGGTCGCCGTGCTCAAGGCTGCGGCAGACAGCTGACGAACTTTACAATTTCGCACCAAACTGTCACTCTTGCGGTCGGGCGCGGGGCGGGCGAATCCGCTCGGATAAACCCTGCGGCAATGCATCGACAAGCGAGGAGTCAGCGGGTGGCAGGCAGCGAATTCTCCGGCCGCACCATGGTGGTGTCCGGCGGCAGCCGTGGTATCGGATTGGCGATCGGTTTGGGCGCCGCTCGGTTGGGCGCCAACGTGGTGCTGTTGGCCAAGACCGCCCAACCGCACCCGCGACTGCCCGGCACGGTGCACACCGCCGCGGCCGAGATCGAAGCGGCCGGCGGCAAAGCCCTGGCCGTCGTCGGAGACGTGCGCAGCGAAGAGGACGTGCAGCGCGCCGTCGATGCCGCAGTGGACCGGTTCGGCGGCATCGACGTCTGCGTGAACAACGCCAGCTCGATCGCCACCGAACCGACGGACAAGCTGTCCGCCAAGAAGTTCGACCTGATGCAGGACATCAACGTCCGCGGGACGTTCCTACTGACCAAGGCGTGCCTGCCGCACCTGCAGCGCTCTGCTGCACCGCACGTGTTGACGATCGCTCCCCCGATCAACATGAACCCGTACTGGCTGGGCGTGCATCCGTCCTACACGCTGTCCAAGTACGGCATGACGTTGTTGACCCTGGGCTGGGCTGCTGAATACGCCGACGCCGGCATCGCGGCCAACTGCCTGTGGCCGGAGACCTACATCGCGACATCGGCGGTGGCCAACTCCCCCGACGGCGGCGAGCTGCTGGAGAAGGCACGCAGCCCACAGATCATGGCGGACGCCGCCGTGGCGATCCTGCGCCGCTCGGCCGCAGAAGCCAGCGGACAGTGCTTCATCGATGCCGATGTGCTGGCCGAGGCCGGCGTGACGGATTTCTCGGTTTACGGCGGCGGGCCCGAGCCGCTGATGGATTTCTTCGTCGACCGGCAGCCTCAGCGCAGGTAGACCTCGCTGCCGCTGGGATATCCGCCACCGGTGGTGGTGACGTGGACATGGTCGTAGTGGCCGTAGCCGCCGCGCTGCGCCCCGCCGCCGGGCGTGTAGTACATCCCCCGCCAGATGGCGTCCTGCAGGCCGAACCGATCGGCGTTCTCCATCACGTAGGCCACGATCGCGTCGCCGAGCGCGATGCCGTCGGCGCTGCCGGGGTTGGGGATCATGACATCGAGCGCCAGGCCATTGGGGTGCCAGCGCAAGGCGTCGGCGCGCACACCACCGATCTGGTGAATCTGCGGAAAGGCGTCACTGATGCTGCGGGCGGCCAGGATCGTCTTGACCTGGAGGCCGCGTTCGGAGGCGACGCCGGCGGGCAGAAAGCGCGACACCATCCGCATTCGCGAGGCCGCGGCAACGCCTTCCGGACTGCCCTGCCGCAGGTAATCGGCCGGAGCCGCAACCAACTGCAATCCGCCCGGTGAATCGTCCACAGCAACCACCGGATCGGCGTCTTTCGCGACCGTAGTATTGGCGCTGCCTCCCACAGCAAAGAACATTGCTGCTGGTGCGATGAGCGCAGCCATCCAAACCGATGACCGTTGGCGCTTCCTGGCTAACTCATGTCGGCCCACGGGAAGCCAGGATACGAGAAATTCGGCTAATAGTCACAAATTTATAAACCTCATAAATTCCTTATGTCTGACTCGTCACACCGGAATGGGTTTCCCGCCGCCCCGAATTCGCCATTCACCCAGGTGGGCGCGGCGTGCCCGAGCGCACCGGTGACCGCAAAGGAAGCCCACCTAACCAGCCGGGTCTACACTGCAACTCATGAAGTCGACGACCATCGCCGCGGCGGTGCTGGGCTTGGCGGTGGCGCTGGCCGCACCGGCGCAGGCCGACCCCGACATTGATTTCGCCCACGAACTGCACACCTACGGCATCTACGGCCCGCGGGACTACAACGCGTGGCTGGGCAAGATCGTCTGCGAGCGCCTCGACAAGGGCGTGGACGGCGACGCGGCCAAGTCGGTCCGCTTCATCACCCCGAACCTGCAGAAGGGCACCACCCAGCCGCAGGTCTGGCAGTTCCTGGGCGCGGCCATCCACACCTACTGCCCGGACAAGCGGCCGGTGCTGGAACAGGCCGCCGCCCAGCAAGGCTGATGAACGTCAGCCGGCTCTGGCAGAACAGGCTCTTCGCCGCGACCGTGGGCGCGGCCTATGCCCGCGCGATCGAACGCCCCGCGTTGGCCCGCGTCTTCGGCCGGCTGCTCTTCGGCACCGACGTCGACCGCATCTATCAGGCCATGGACGTCGTCGCGGAGCTGCCTGACGGCTCAGCTGTACTCGATGTGCCCTGCGGCGGCGGCATCACCATCGCCCGCCTGGTTCCCGGCAAACACGTGCGCTACGTGGCGATGGACATCTCGGCGGGCATGCTCGACCTCGCCCGCCGGCGACTGCCGCATAGCCCCGTCGAATTCGTCGAGGCGAGCATCGAGGCGATCCCGTTCGCCGACGACGAATTCGACCTGTGCGTGAGCTTCAACGGGCTGCACTGTCTACCCGACCCGGCCGCCGCCATCCGCGAGATCGCCCGTTGCCTCAAACCGGGCGGCCGGCTGGTCGGCGATTTCGCCACCCGCGGGCAGGTTCCCCGCGCTGACGCCTACATGGTGCTGATGCGGGCCAGCGGCACCTTCGGGCCCGGCGGCACCCTGGCCGACGCCCGGCGGTGGTTCACCGACGCCGGTCTTACGATCGACGAGCTCGAATGTTCCGGCGCGATCACCCATTTCGCCGTCCACAAATAGTAGAGCCGATTTTCTGCTGGCCGCGCCGCTGATGCGGACTAAGGTCGGTGGTATCCCGATTCGCCCAGCGAGAGGGGCCACCATGGCCGCGCAGACCATTCTGGACAGCTTCGGAACCAAAGACCAGCTGTCCGTCGACGACACCAGCTATCAGATTCGGCGGCTCGACCGCATCGACGGCTCGGCGCGATTGCCCTACAGCCTCAAGGTGCTGCTGGAGGATCTGCTGCGCAACGAGGACGGCCGGCTGGTGACCGCCGATCAGATCAACGCGCTGGCCGCCTGGGACCCGAAAGCCGAGCACGGCCGGGAGATCGCCTACACCCCGGCCCGCGTGCTGATGCAGGACTTCACCGGCGTCCCGTGCGTCGTCGACCTGGTGGCGATGCGCGACGCGATCGCGGAGCTGGGCGGCGACACCAAACGCATCAACCCGCTGTGCCCGACCGAGCTGGTGATCGACCACTCGGTGATCGCCGACGTCTTCGGCCGCGCCGACGCGTTCGCCATCAACGCCGAACTGGAGTTCGAGCGCAACGCCGAGCGTTACCAACTGCTGCGCTGGGGCCAGCAGGCCTTCGACGACTTCTCGGTGGTGCCGCCCGACACCGGCATCTGCCACCAGGTCAACCTGGAATACCTGGCCCGCGTGGTGTTCACCCGTGACACCGACGAAGGGCCGCAGGCCTACCCGGACACGCTGGTCGGCACCGACTCGCACACCCCGATGATCAACGGCCTCGGCGTGCTGGGCTGGGGTGTCGGCGGCATCGAAGCCGAGGCGGCCATGCTGGGGCAACCGATGAGCATGCTGATCCCCCAGGTGGTCGGTCTGAAGCTCAGCGGCGAACTGCAGCCCGGCACCACCGCCACCGACCTGGTACTTACCGTCGCCGAACTGTTGCGGCGCACCGGCGTGGTGGGCAAGTTCGTCGAGTTCTTCGGCCCCGGCGTGGCCAATGTGCCGTTGGCGAACCGGGCCACCATCGGCAACATGAGCCCGGAGTACGGGGCTACCTGCGCGATCTTCCCGATCGACGGCGTTACCTGCGACTACCTGCGCCTGACCGGGCGCTCGGAGCACCAGATCAAGCTGGTCGAGGCCTACGCCAAAGAACAGGGCATGTGGCACGAGCCCGACCGTGAGCCCACCTACTCGCAGATCCTGGAGCTGGACCTCAGCACCGTCGAGCCGTCGATCGCCGGGCCCAAACGTCCGCAGGACCGCATCCCGCTGCGGTTGGCTCCGCAGACGGTCTGCGCACTGCTCGGCGGCACCGAAACCACCGAACAGGCGCTGTCAGACCTCGACGAAGCGTCCGCGGACTCATTCCCCGCCAGCGACCCCATCGCCTTCGGTGACCGGTCGCAGCCCGAGGGCAAACCACGCCTGCCTGACAGCGACTGCGCCGCCCTGGACTGGCCGTCGGAGTCGGTGGCCGTCGAGCTCGCCGACGGCACCCGCACCGACATCGGCAACGGCGATGTGGTGATCGCCGCCATCACCTCGTGCACCAATACTTCCAACCCGTCGGTGATGGTGGGTGCGGCGCTGCTGGCGCGCAACGCCGTCGAGAAGGGGCTGTCGCGCAAGCCGTGGGTGAAGACCACCCTGGCACCCGGATCGCGGGTGGTAACCGACTACTACGACCGCGCCGGCCTGACCCCGTACCTGGACAAGCTGGGCTTCAACCTGGTCGGCTACGGCTGCACCACCTGCATCGGCAACTCCGGCCCGCTGATCCCCGAGGTGGGCAAGGCCGTCGTCGACAACGATCTGACCGTGTGTTCGGTGCTGTCCGGCAACCGAAACTTCGAGGGCCGTATCCACCCGGACACCCGGATGAACTTCCTGGCTTCGCCGCCGCTGGTGGTCGCCTATGCACTGGCCGGCACGCTGCGGATCAATCTGCTCACCGACCCGATCGGAACCGGCAGCGACGGCGAGCCGGTGTATCTGCGTGACATCTGGCCCACCACCGAGGAGATCGCCGCGGTGGTGGACGACAATCTGCAGGCCGAGATGTTCACCGCCAGCTACGCCGATGTCTTCACCGGCGACGAGCGCTGGCGCGGAATGACGGTGCCGGAGGGCGACACGTTCTCCTGGGATCCCGACTCCACCTATGTGCGCCAGCCGCCGTACTTCGACGGCATGACCCGCGAACCGCAACCCGTCACCGACATCACCGGGGCCCGGGTGCTGGCCAAACTCGGCGACTCGGTCACCACCGACCACATCAGCCCGGCCGGGTCGATCCGGTATGACTCACCCGCGGGAAAGTACTTGTCCGCGCACGGTATTGAGCGCAAGGATTTCAACTCCTACGGCTCCCGGCGCGGCAATCACGAGGTGATGATCCGCGGCACGTTCGCTAACGTCCGGCTGCGCAACGAGCTGGCGCCCGGCACCGAGGGCGGCTTCACCCGCGACTTCACCCAACCGGACGCTCCGGTCAGCACCATCTACGACGCGTCGGTCAACTACCTCGACGCCGGGGTGCCGTTGGTGATCCTGGCCGGCAAGGAATACGGGTCCGGCTCGTCCCGCGACTGGGCCGCCAAGGGCACCGTGCTGCTTGGCGTGCGAGCGGTGCTGGCGGTGTCCTACGAGCGCATCCACCGCTCCAACCTGATCGGGATGGGGGTCCTGCCGCTGCAGTTCCCCGACGGCGCCGACGCCGACTCGCTCGGCCTGACCGGTGAGGAGACCTTCGACATCACCGGCGTGACCGCCCTGGACGACGCCATCCCCGACACGGTGCACGTGAAGGCGGGATCGGTGGAGTTCGACGCCAAGGTGCGCATCGACACCCCCGGTGAGGCCGACTACTACCGGCACGGCGGCATCATGCAGTACGTGCTGCGGCAGCTGCTCGACTGAATCGCAAGAACATCGTTGCGCGATCTACTTCCGGCGGGGTGGGCGACAGCGTAGAGATCGGTGTCGATTGCCCCTAACCCGCCATCGCGGAATGCGGCCCGGTGGTATACCCAGACACGCTTTCACTACGCGAGGAAAGGGGCGGGAGCCGGGTGGGCGCAACGATGACAGGGCCGACGGCCGGCACCCGGGAGGCGGTACGGACCCTCAACCCGGGCTATTTCGCGCTGGTGATGGCCAGTGGAATGGTGTCGATGGCCATGTACCACCAGGACGCCTACTGGTTGTCGGTCCCGCTGCTGTGGGTGACGGTGCTGTCCTATCTGGTGCTGGTGGCGGTATCGGCGGTGCGGCTCATCGCCTTTCGCCACGAATTCCGGGCCGACCTGTCGGACTCCGGTCGCGCGTTCGGGTTGTTCACCTTCGTGTCGGCGACCAACGTGCTGGGGGCCCGGCTCGTCATCGACGGTCACACCGGTGTTGCGGTCGGCCTGCTGTCGGTCAGCACGCTGGCCTGGCTGGTGCTCGGCTATCTCATTCCCTGGACCGCCGTGCTGGGCACCTCGGAGCGGCCGGTCGTGCGGCGCGCCAACGGCACCTGGTTCATCTGGGTGGTCGCCAGCCAATCCGTCGCGGTGCTGGCCGCGGTCCTCGAGGTGGAGATCGATGAGCCCTGGCGTCAGAGTCTGGCGCTGCTGGCGGTGGTCTCGTGGTCGATCGGGGTGTTCCTCTACGGCGCCGCCGGGATCTTCGTGGCGCTGCGCCTGCTGCTCTATCCGCTGTTGCCACGGGATCTCATCCCGCAGTACTGGGTGGCGATGGGCGCCACCGCGATCACCGTCCTGGCAGGCGCACGGATCGTCGAGATGGCCGAGGCGCCGATGGTCACCGCGACCCGCGGCCTCATCGCCGGAACGTCGGTGATGTTCTGGGCCTTCGGCACCTGGCTGATCCCGCCGTTGATCGCCGCCGGCGTATGGCGGCATGTGGTGCACCGCATCTCCCTGCGCTACGAGGCCCCGTGGTGGAGCGTGATCTTCCCGTTGGGAATGTACGGGGTGGGCAGCCACTATCTCGGGCAGGCCGACCACCTGCCGATCGTCTATTACATCGGCTCGGTGCAGAGCTGGATCGCGCTGGCCGCCTGGGCCATAACGTTTGTCCTGATGCTGCACCACCTCGCGGTGACGCTGGTCCCCGAAGCGCCCAAGCGGGCACGCTAGCCGCAGGCGCGGATCAGGCTCGCATTAATCCAGCCGGGCGCCGTCGGCGGTGAACAAGTGCAGGTCCGCCACGTCGAGCTGCAGCGACAACCGGGAGCCCCGGCCCACATCGGTGCCGCCCGGAACCCGGGCCACCACCGACTGTGGTGGCTGCGGGCCGACGGTCCGACCGTACAGGTAGGCGTCGGCACCCAGTTCCTCGACGAAGTCGACCTCGACCCCGATCCCACGATCGGCGAGGTGCAGCTGCTCCGGCCGGACACCGACAATCAGGTCGGCTGCGGCCGAACCGCTTTCGCGCGGCAGAGCCACGGTGTGGCCGCCCAGCGCGAACCCGCCCTCGACAACCGGGACGGTGAACAGGTTCATCGCCGGCGAGCCGATGAATCCGGCGACGAACACGTTGGCCGGCTTGCGGTACAGCTCGCGTGGCGTTGCGCACTGCTGCAGCACCCCGCCGCGCAACACCGCCACCCGGTCACCCATCGTCATCGCCTCCACCTGGTCGTGGGTGACGTAGACGGTGGTGATGCCCAGCCGGCGTTGGAGTTCGGCGACCTGATTGCGGGTCTGCACCCGCAGCATGGCATCCAGATTCGACAGCGGCTCGTCCATCAGGAACACCTGCGGGCGCCGCACGATCGCCCGGCCCATCGCGACCCGCTGGCGTTCACCCCCGGACAGGTCCTTGGGCTTGCGCTGCAGGTGGTCCTGCAGCCCCAACAGCCGGGCCACCTCGAGCACCCGGGCGCGGATCTCGGCTTTCGGGGTCCTGGCTACCTTGAGCGCAAAACCCATGTTCTGCGCCACCGTCATGTGCGGATACAGCGCGTAGTTCTGGAACACCATGGCGATGTCGCGATGGCCGGGGTCGGTTTCGGTCACCTCGTCGTCGCCGATGAAGATATGGCCGGCGTCAACGGGTTCCAGGCCGGCGAGCACCCGCAGCGTGGTCGTCTTGCCGCAGCCGGACGGCCCGACGAGCACCATGAACTCGCCGTCCTCGACCGATAGGTTCAGCTTGTCCAGCGCGGGCCGGTCGGCACCGGGATAGCGCCGGGTCACCGAATCGAAAGTCACCGCCGCCACTGCGCTACCGCCCACCGAATCCGGTGGCGGCGATCCCGCTGATGAAGGCGCGCTGCGCCACGGCGTAGATCAGGATCAACGGCGCCAACATCAGCATGGACGCTGCCATCAGCACCGGCCATTCCGCGACGTACTCCCCCTGCATCCACACCAGTCCGAGGGTAAGGGTGGCGATCTCCTCGCGTTGGATCATCAACAGCGGCCACAAGAAATCGTTCCAGACGTTGATCCAGGTCAGTACCGCCAACACCATCACCGCCGGTTTGGCGTGCGGCAGCAGAATCCGCCAGTAGACGCCCCACGGCGAACAGCCGTCGAGAATGGCCGCCTCCTCGAGGTCGACGGGCAGCGTCGCGAAGAACTGCCGCATCAGATAGGTGCCGAACGCGCTGCCGAACAGTCCGGGGATGATCATCGCCCACACGGTGTCGGTCCAGCCGAACACGCGCATCAAGATGAACTGCGGAATCACCGTGACCGTCAGCGGCACCATCAACGTGGCCAGGTACAGCACAAACAGGGTGTCGCGACCGGTGAACGGCAGCCGGGCGAAGGCATAGCCGGCCAGCGAGCAGAAGAAGACCTGCCCTACCGTCACACAACCGGCGTAGAGCACGGTGTTGAAAAACATCCGCCAGAACGGCATCCGGGCGAACACCTCGAGGTAGTTCGACCACTGCGGATGCGCCGGCAACAGCGTCGGCAGGCTGATCTCGGCCTGGCGTTTCAGTGACCCCGACAGTGCCCACAGGATCGGGAACAGCGCACATGCCGCGACGCCGGCCAACCCGGCGTACACGCCCAGCAGTCCGGTGATGCGGTGCCGCACCGGCCGCCCCGTCACTGGTCCACCGTGTTTAGCCGCGACAACCGCAGTTGGATGATCGTCAACACCAGCAGCACGGCGAACATCAGCCACGCCAGCGCGGATGCGTAACCGAAGTCCAGGAACGCGAACGCGTGCTGAAACAGCATGATGGCCAACACATAGGTGCCGGTCTCCGGGCCGCCGCTGCTGCCGGTGAGCACATAGACCAGGTCGAACGCCTGAAATGCGTTGATGACCGAGATCACCACCACGAACCAGAGTGCGCCCCGGATCATCGGCACCGTGATCGACACGAAGCGCCGGACCTCCCCGGCGCCGTCGATGCGGGCCGCCTCGTGCAGCGACTCGGGAACACCCTGCATGGCCGCCAACAGGATCACCGTCGCGAACGGCACGCTCTTCCACACGCTGACCAGGCACAGCGATGCCATCGCCCAGTGCGGCTCGGTGAGCCACGGCACCGGCGAAACACCGGACCAGCCGAGCATGATGTTGAGCAGGCCACTGTCGGTGTTGAACACGAACTGCCACACCACCGCGATCACCACCGAGGACACCGCCAACGGCAGGAAGGCGATCGCGCGGAACAACCCGATGCCCCTGACCGCCCGGTTCAGCAATCCGGCCACCGCCAGACTGATGACCACCGTCGGCACCACCGTGCCGACGGTGAAGACCGTGGTGTTGCGGACCGCGATGCCGAACAGCGGGTCCCCGGTCAACAGATCGGAGTAGTTCGTTACGCCGACGAACTTCGGTGGCGTGAACAGATCCCACTGCTGAAAGCTCATATAGAGGGAGAACGCCAGCGGAAACGCCATGAACACCGTGACCGCCGCCAGATTCGGGGCGATGAACCACCGGCCCGCCCGTGCCCGCCTGCGTGTCGGGTTCATGCTCGTGTGGGATTCATTGGGACGCCAACAATTCGTCGATCTGGGGTGACAGACCGGTCTTGAGGGTGGCGGCCGGGCGCTTTCCGCGCAGCACCGGCCCGATCGCGCGGTCCATCAAGGCATGTACCCGCTGCCAGTCCGGCGAGACCGGCAGTCCCTCGGAGTGGGCCGGGCCGCCGGTGAGCACGGCCAGATTGGTGATCCCGCGGTGGGCGGCGGTGAACCCGGGCGCGGCGATCGCGGATCGCAGCACCGGCACGAACAGCCCGGACTCCCCGATCAGCGATTGGCCCACCGGGCCCGCGGCGAACTTGACGAACTCCCACGCCTGCCGGCGGTGGCGGCTGGCGGCGGCGATCGCCAGGCCGGTGCTGCCGATGGCCGAGCGGGCGGCCAGGCCCTTGGCGGCCGCGGCCGGCCCCGTCGGCAGCACCGCCACATCGAACTGGAGATCCTCGGCCCGGGCGAAAGTCTGGTAGCGCCAATGCCCGCCCAGCGCCATCGCCGCCTTGCCCGCGGTGAATAAGCCCATGGTGGACATCGCCTGGGTGTCGGAGGCGGCCGGCGCCACGCGATGCACGTTTGCCAGGTCGGCGTAGAACTGGATGCCGGCGAGGAAGCCGTCGTCGTCGTAATTGAGGTGGGTGGGGTTGAACCGCGGCACCGCCCAGGGCGTGCCGTTGTTCATGCCGAACAACGCCGCCGAATACGGCGGTGACCAGGTGTCGACGAACCCCCAACGGGTGACTCTGCCGTTGGCGGCGCGCCGGGTCAGTGCGGTTGCGGTGTCCAGGAATTCCCCGAAGGACCACGGCTCATCCCAGCGTCCCGGCGGCGGCGGGACGCCGGCCTCGGCGAAGATCGCGGTGTTGTAGAACAGGAACGCCCCCGACCACTGCTCCGGAAAGGCGTACTGGCCGCCGTTGAATCCGAACGTCTCATACAGTGCCGGGATGCTGTCGGCGCGCAACGCCGCGGCGAACTCGCGGTCGGTGTCCAGCAGCGTGTTCAGGTCCGCCAGCACGCCGCGTTGGGCCAGCTCGGCGTAGTTGAACTCCCAGGCCATCAGCACATCCGGGCATCTGCCGCCGGCGCAGAACGTCGAGATCTGCTGGGTGGGGTCTCCCCCGGCCAGCACGGTGCGCACCCGGATGTCGGGGTGCCGGCGCTGGAAGGCGTCCACGATGCGCATCCGGGCGTCGGCCTCCTCCGGGTTGGCCGCGAAGAAGAACCGCAGTGCGTCGTCATCGGCTCCGCACGCCGACGGCCACGGCGCCGCGGCGGCCAGCCCCAGCGCCGCGGCGCCGCGAAGCACGGTGCGGCGCCGCAACGGTGTTGCGCTCCAAGGCTGCACCGGCGCGACCGTCACACTTCGATCGGCGGGTAGAGACGTTCGAGGGTGAACTGGCGATCTCGGCGCGCGGCCCAGGCGCTGGCGGCCAGTGATACGACGAGGATGCCGGCCAGCACCGCCACCGACGTCCACAACCTGGAGTCGATACCGCCGACGGTCAACTGCCGTAAACCGTTGACGGCGTATGTCATCGGATCGTAGGGGTGCAGGATCTGGAACGGCCTGGCAGTCGTCTCCACGGGATAGACCCCGCCGGAGGACACCAGCTGGAACATCAGGAACGCCAACGCGACCACCCGACCGACCGCGACGCCGAGCACCGAGTTGAAGGCCTGGATCATCGCCAGGAACGACGCGGCGATCAACGCCAGGAAGGCGACGGTGCCCGCGGCGTAGCTCGCCTGCAGTCCGACCCCGAAATGCACCACCGCATACATCAGCACCACCTGGCAGACACCCAGCAGCAGCGCAGGCCAATAGGAGGCCAGCACCACCCGCACCGCGCCGAGACCATTGACGATGGCACGAGTCTGCAACGGAGTCAGCAACATCCAAATGATTAGTGAACCGATGAACAATGCCAGCGGCAGAAAGAACGGGGCGAATCCGGTGCCGAAGGTGGCGGCGTGATGGGTGAAGTCCATGTCGACACCGACGGGGCTGGCCAGGATCTGCGACACCTCCACGCGCTGCTGGTCGGTGATCGTCGAGGCGCGCTGATCCGCCTGTCCCAGCCCGTCGGCCAACTGCCTGGCACCGTCCTCGAGTCGGTTGCTGCCGTCGGCGAGTTGGACCAGGCCATCGCTGAGCTGGTGCGCCCCGGCGTCGAGGTCGGTTGCGCCGTCACGCAGCGCGACCAGATCGTTCTTGAGTCCGCCGTCGAGGGCGTGGGTGATGAACGTGCGCAGCCCGCTACCCGGGTCGGCCAGGTCGCCCGCCAGCTGCTGGGCGTTGCCGCGCAACTGGTTCAGCCCCTCGTCGGTGGCCGGGTCGAGCCCCTTGACGGCGAGCAGCCGCTGAGCGCCGGCCAGGGTGTCCCCGAGCCCGCGCACCGCCGGGTCGGGGTTGGCGCGCAACGCGTCCATCACCTGGTTGACGATCCCGGCGGCCTGCTGGTAGTTGACGTTGAGCGAGGCGATCCGGTCGGACACCGTTTTGATGTTGCCGCTCAACGCGGTCGCGGCGGCTCCGGCGGCGTTAGGGTCGAAGCCCATGGCGTCGAGGTCGTCGGTCAGCTTCAGCAGTGGATCAGTGGCCTGCTGGATGCCCGCCGACAACCGCCGGCTGCCATCGGCGAGCGCGGCAGATCCGTCGCGTGCCGTACCGAGATTGTCGGCCAACGTCTTCGAGCCCTCCGACAGCCGGCCGGCGCCGTCGGCTGCCTGTTTGACCTCGTCGGTCACCTGGGTCAGCGCGGTCCCGATCACCTGCTGGCCGACCTTGGCGCCGACCTGGTTGAGCACCTCGCGGGCGGCGTTCTGCCCCATGACCGATGCCAGGTAGTTGTTGGCGTCGTTGAACCGGAACTGGATCTGCGCCTTCTGCGGGTGCGGGCCCGCCGGTGAGACCACCGCCGCGCTGAAGTCTGGCGGCAGCGTGATCGAGAAGTAATAGGTGCCGTCGGAAACCCCTTTGGCGGCTTCACTTTCCGACACCTCGTGTAGGTCGAGCTGGCCGGAGTCGACCAACCCGCGGGTCACCTCGTCGCCGGCCCGCAGCTGCTGTCCCTCGACGGTGGCGCCGGTGTCGGAGTTGACCAGCGCGACCGGGATCTTGTCGATGGCGGCGAATGGATTCCAGAACGCCCACAAGTACATGGCGCCGTAGAGCAGTGGCAGCACGATGATGGTGAGCAGCGCCACCCGCGGCATGGTGCCGCGTGAATAGCGTTTCAGGTCGGTGCCCAACGACATTCCGGCGAGCATGATCAGGAGTCCCTCTTCTCGTGTCTGCCGTGACCAGTGACTTCGGCCGGTCCCAGGTGTTCGACGTGGATCTGCGCGGCGACCCCCGAGCCCTCCGGGAGCTCGTTGGCCGAGGCGGTGATCACGGTCTGGCGTTCCCCCAACTCGACCAGTCGGCCGACCAGCACCTGGCGGTCGCGGTCGCTGGTGACCTGGTCGATGCTGCCGACCACCAGCAGCGGCGGACGCGCGGTATTGGCCAGCGCGATGCGCAACAACAGACCGGTCAGTTCGTCGAGTTGCTCGACGTAGTCGTCCAGCCGGGGCGGCGGCAGGTCACCGAAGACCGGCCCGCACACGGCGTCGCGTTCGGCTTCGCCGGCGCGCCGCACCAGCCGGTACCAGGCTGCGTCCCAGCGGATCTGCTCGGTAATCAGGTCGCGGACCGTGACCGACTCGAAGATCGCGTCGAGGTGTTCCACGCCGGCCAGGGCGGCGACATCGAAGATGTCGCGGGCCTTGCTGTGCCCGAACACCGTGACCGATCCCGCCGAGGGCTTCATCCGGCCCGCCAGGTTCATCAGCAACGCGGTGCGTCCCGATCCGGGCGGTCCGATCAGCAAGCTGACCCCGCCGGCCGCGACGTCCAGGTCGAGCGGGCCGAAAACCCGCCCCCACGGGCCGGTCATGGTGATGCCGCGTGCCTTGACCGCCACCGGCGCCTCCGCGGGAGCCTTCGCTTCCGCCGGAGCCTTCACTTCCTCTGGCATGGGATGCCCCCTATTGACGGCCGAATCGGTTCGCGTGACCCATCCAAGCAGAACCGGGCCGCGGCGATGAGCCGTCGCGGGAGTTCACGCCCGGCCGGTTCCCGGTAGCCGCAGCGTCAAGGGGCGCAGCCGGTCGGGATCGCCGACGATGTCGATGGCGTCGATGCGCCCGTCGTCACCGATGCCGATGCGCAGCACGGCCAGCAGCCGGCCCCCGGGCGCGATCGCGATGCCGGGTGCGTCGTCGACCAACAGCACCGCACCGGCGCGGGCCCGGTGGGTGAAGCGGCGGGTCTCGGTGGCGATGTCGGCGGCACCACGCAGCTCGACGGGCACGTCGGCGGGCACCAGCAGCGGGTCGACCCGGCGCACCGCCTCGGGTGCCAGCAACTCGAGCAGCGCCGGGACGTCGCCACCGCGCGAGGCCGCCAAAAAGGCCGACACCACCCGCAGGTGCTCGGCACGGCGCCGCGGTTCGGCGGCCGGCCCGGCATGTAATCGTGCCCGTGCCCGACTGGCCAGCTTCTTGGCCGCATCCGCCGACCGATCCAGCACTTCACCGATCTGCTCGAACGGTATGTCGAACACGTCGTGCAACACGAAGGCGACCCGCTGCGCCGGCGACAACCGATCCAGCACCACCAGCAGCGCCCGGCTGACGGCATCGGAGCGCAATACCGCTTCGTCGGCGGCCGGAACGGCGGCGGTGCCGAGTGCGTCGGACAACGGTCGCTCGCCGCGCCGGGCACGCGCCCGCACCTGGTCCATCGCGGTGCGGGCGGTGATCGTGGTGAGCCAGCCGGGCAGGTTGTCCACCGCGGTGAAGTCGGCGCCGCTGGCCTTCAGCCAGGCCGACTGAACGGCGTCGTCAGCGTCGGCGCTCGATCCGAGCAGGTGGAATGCCACCGCGTGCAGGCGGTGGCGAAGGTCTTCGAACTGCTCCGCCAGGACTTTCACATCGCTCATGGGTCACCTTTGCCGGCCGGGAGTCGTCATTTGAACAGGGATAGCCACATCCGCCGACGAAAGGAAGACCAACATCATGAGCGTATCGACCCTCTACCTGGTGACCATCACCGTGACGGCCGTCATCACGATCGCCATCGCCGTCGCCGACTTCATTCCGGCACCGTTCGTTCTGGCCAATTCGGCCCAGGTCGGGGTGCCGCGATCGTGGCTGCCGATGCTGGGCGGGCTGAAGCTGGCCGGCGGCGCCGGTCTGCTCATCGGACTGGCGGGCGTCCCGCTCATCGGTCCGGCCGCCGCGGCCGGGCTGGTCGCCTTCTTCATCGGGGCCGTCGTGACGCATATGCGGGCCGGCGTGTGGTACAACATCGGCTTTCCCGCCGTGTACCTACTGCTGTCGACGGCGTCGCTGGTGATGCTGCTGGCCTGAGCTATCCGAACTCGGCCGCCGGATCGGTGTGACCGGCGGAACCAGCCCGGCGCGGCAGTTCCAGCACGACGTTGGTGGCTTTGACCGAGGCGACGACCAGGCTGCCGGGCTGCAACCGCAGTTCGTCGGCGGCCTCCCGGCTGACCAGCGACACCAGCCGGAAGGGACCGGCCTGCACATCGACCTGCGCCATCACCGTGTCACGAGTCACGTTGGTGACCAGCCCGACCAGCCGGTTGCGGGCGGACTGGCCCACCACCGGATTGCGCGACACCGGCTCCACCGACGCGCGCTCCTGGGCGAACTGCGCCAGCTCGGCTCCGTCGACCACCCGAGGTCCACTGCCCGTGGACGCCGACAGGCGACCGGAGTCGATCCAGCGCCGCACGGTATCGTCGCTGACCCCGAGCAATTCGGCGACTTCGGCGATTCGAAAGCTTGGCACGCCGTTGAGCTTATCCTCGCCCCGACCGGTGACTCAGTCTTCTGCGAAGTACCGGATCGTGGTGATCGCCCGGCCCCCGCGGTCCACGTCGGCGAACAGCACCCCGCGCTGCTGCGCAGCGCTGAGGGAAACCGCCACGGTGCGGCCGGCCGCCAGCAGCTTCGTTGGGCGGGCGCCCACCAGCCGGGCGGCGAGCTCGGCGAGATCGATGGCGGTGTCATCGCCATAAGTCATTGTCACAGCGGGTGATAGCGCCGCAGTGACAGTGGACAACTCGCCGGAGGAGACGGCGGCAAGGAAGGCCCGCACCGGCCTTTTGCCCCGGCCGGCCGGCCGGCGAAATCCGGCGGCGAACCCGGCGGCCCCGGCGAGGCGTTGGTTGCGCAGCAGTGATCGCGACAGCTGGACCGTGGCGGGCGCCGCCGCAACACCGTTGCCGAGGAACCGGCGCATCATCGCCGGCAGCTCCCAGTAGGCGCGCAACCGCCGCAGCTTCCATCGGCGGCCGGCACTGGTCAGGTCGTCTTCGGTCAGGTCGTCTTCGGTCAGGTCATCTTCGGTCAGGTCATAGCGCAGGATCGCCGGGATGTGCATGATCACCGACGGCCCCATTGCGACCTCGAGTTCCAGATCGCGCACCACCGTCGTGCCCCGCACGATGTCCAGGTCGCGGTGGAAGGTGATGTCGCGCGGACCGATGAACGTGTCGTAGAACCGGCCGATCTGTTCGGCACCGACGTGCGGGCGGGAGCCCACCGGGTCCTCCACCTGGCCCTCGGCGCTGAACAGACCCACCCAGCCGGCCCGGTCGTGGGCGGCGGCCGCGGCCGGCGACTGCTCGACGGTGGCCAGCAGATGTTGCGCTATCGCGTCCGTCATCAGGCTTCCTCCACCACGGTGATACCGGCGCTGCGCATCGCCGTCAGCGCAGCTGCCGCCGAGTCGACGGCCACCCCCGCGGTCAGTTGCGGCAGCACCGCGGTGGCGAACCCGGCGCGGACCGCGTCCTCGGCGGTGCGGCGCACACAGTAGTCGGTCGCGACGCCGACCACATCGACACGGTCCACGTTGCGCCGGTGCAGCCAGTCGCCCAGTGCGGTGCCGGTGTCGTCGACGCCGCCGAATCCGCTGTAGCCGGCGTCGTAGTCACCTTTGGTGAAGACGGCGTCGATCCGGTCGGTGGGTAGCGCGGGATGAAGATCCGCACCGGGTGTTCCGGCGCGGCAATGCGGCGGCCACGACGTCACGTAGTCCGGACGCTGCGAGAAGTGCCCACCGGGGTCGATGTGCCAGTCTTTGGTCGCCACGACGTAGTGGTAGTGGTCGCGTGCGGTTTCGCTGTCGAGGTATCGGGTGATGTCGCGGGCGACCTCGACAGCGCCGGTCACCGGCAGCGCGCCGCCGTCACAGAAGTCGTTCTGCACGTCGACGATGATCAGCGCCCGCATGATCACCACCGTATCGCCGGCGCCGCGGCACGGCGCGGCCGTAGATCACCCACGACACGCCGACTGCCGCCAGCACCGCCGCCTCGATGGCTGCGCTCCAGCCGGCCGGGTAGAGCACGCCGGTCAGATAGTGGGCGATGAATCCCTCCGGAGGCAGCGGTGTCATTCCCGCCCGGGCGCGGGCGTAACGCTCCAGCCAGGTCAGCGGGCAGTCCAGCTGGGCGACAACGATGAGCACCGCCCACAGCACCGCCGCGCCGTGCAGCCAGATGCTGCGCGGCCACCGCACCGCCAGGAAACCGCCGACCGCGACGTAGCAGACGAACCCCAGGTGCAGCGCGACAATGACCACCACCGCGGTTTGGTACATGCCGTTTCGCCGTCCGCAGAATCCCGTATCGTCCCGGTCCGCCACGGTACATTGGCGGACATCCAACGTGGTCAGGAGCGTATCTGATGGCAACCGGCGATTTCGGCCCGAACGGCCCCGGCTATGGCCAGCCCGGCTCCTATCCGCCCCCGCAGGGCTGGGGACAGCAGCCCGCATGGGGGCACAAGCCGGGTGGACTGGGCAGGCGCTTCTGGGCCCGGCTCATCGACGGTGTGCTGGTCAGCATCGTGGTCTTCGCGCTGTCGCTGTTCGTGTTCGCCGACGACTATCCGTTCCTGGTGACCGGCCTGTTCTCCGGTGTGCTGACCTACGGCTACTTCATCTTGTTCGAGGTCACCCAGGGGTCCACCCCGGCCAAACGGTTGCTCGGGCTGGCGGTGCGCGGGCCCGACGGTGCGTCCAAGCCCACGCTGGGGCAATCGGCCGTCCGCAACGCCTTCACGCTGCTGGCGGTACTGCCCTACCTCGGTCCGCTGCTGGCTTTCGTCGCCTATGTCGTGATCGCGCTGACGATCAGCGGCAGCGCGACCAAGCAGGGCAAGCACGACGAGTTGGCCGGCGGCACCCGGGTGATCCGCACCTGATCGCCGACGCGCCCGATCGCTAGCGCGCCAAGGTGAACCCCGCCCAGGCCATCCGGCGCTCCGGCGACGGGTCGAACTCCACCCGCGTCGTGTGGTCGAACACCATGACGGCGCGGTCGGACCGGTCGTAGGCCGGCCAGTCGTCGCCGGGCACCCCGTCCCGGCTGAACGCCAGCCAGCGCCGCTGCACCTGGCCACTGACCCGGATCGCCGCCCGACGGTCCGCGCCAGCGGTGAGCAGCCGGCCCAAGCCGCCGCTGCGGTAGACGTCGAACACGGCGAACAGTTCGGTGGCATGCGTGGCGCCCATCCCCGACCAGCGCAGCATCCGCGGCGCGTAGTCGTAGCGGTAGACGTAGGTGGGTGCATGCCCCCCGTGCGCTTCGGCGATCTCCCACACCGCCGCATTGAACGCGAAGTCGCCGCCCAGGCGGATGCAGGCCTTCCGGTCGGGGTAATCGGGGTAGGCGGCGATGATGCGGTCGCGCACGCCCGCCTCGGTGTTGGCCAGCACCGCCTCGACCATCGGCTCGGTCGTCGGCAACATCTTCAAGAACCGGGTGAACAACCGGCCCTCGTGTGCGTTGCTGCCGACGATGAGCGGTACCCGGTGGGCCGAACCGCGCCGCATCGCCTCGACCGGGTCCAGCGGCAACAGGTCGTCGCCGAACATCGGCCCGATCGGGAACGCGCCGAGCATGTCGCGGGTGCCGTCGGCGAGCAACCGGTCCTGGGCCGCCAGCAGCTCGGCCGGCGACACCCGCAGCAGGGTGTGCGCGGCGTCGGGGGAACGCACACCCAGCAGCGCGGCGAACCGGTCGGCGAACTCCGCGGCAACCTCGGGACTGCGAACCATGCCGGCGGCCGGGCTCTCGGCGATCGCCCGGGCGAACAGGCCCTCGGCTTGCGGCACCGCCAGGAGCGTGGCGACGGTGTGCGCACCGGCGCTCTCGCCGAAAATGGTGACATTGTCGGGGTCGCCGCCGAACGCCGCGATGTTCTCGCGGACCCAGCGCAGCGCCAACACCAGATCACGCAGATACAGGTTGCTGTCCACGGTGACCGCGGAGGTCGACAGCGACGACAGATCCAGGCAGCCGAGCGCACCGAGCCGGTAGTTGACCGACACGTACACGCAGCCGCGGCGAGCCAGCGCCGCCCCGTCGTAGATCGGGGTGGCCGAGCTGCCCAGGATGTAGCCACCACCGTGGATGAACACCATGACCGGCAGCGGGCCGTCACCGGCTTCCTCGGGGGCCACCACGTTGAGGGTCAGGCAGTCCTCACTGGTCGGCTGGAAGCGGCCCGGGCCCAGCATGGTGTACATCCGCGCCTGGGGTGCGCAGTTGGTGAACCCGTGGCAGTGACGTACCCCCGACCACGGCTCAGCAGGCTCGGGCGCCCGAAAGCGGAGCGGGCCCACCGGCGGCCGGGCATACGGGATGGAACGCCACCGGCGCACCCCGTCGCGGGCGAAACCCTCCACGACGCCGGTGGCGATACTGGCCTGCACAGGGTTGTCATGCATGAGCCGAACGGTAACGAACCGCACGGCGGTTAGCGAACCTCGACGAAGGAGAGGTGAGGCTGGACCGCCGCCTGAACACGGCGGTTAGCCTAACGGCATGCGTCTCACCGGCCTCATCGTCGTGTTGCTGTTGCTCGCCGGATGCTCCCGCGCGACGGTCGATGAGCCGGAGCCGGCCCCGAGCGGGTCGAGTGCCACGGCTACCACCGCGCCGTCATCCGCGCCTTCGCCGGCCTCGACGTCGCCGAAGCCGGCGGCCGCTCCCTCCCCCGGCGCGCCGATCGCCGATGTCATCGCCTGGATCGAGGCCGGCCGGCCCGTGGACGCCGCCGGCTATCACAGCGCGTCCCGCGACGGCGCCACCACCGACCTGATCGAGGAAGTCGCGTTCACCGTCTCGGCCGCGCCGCGGCAGGCCACCAATTGCATGACCGATTCCGACTCCCCCGACAGCCCGCTGGCCTGCGTGGTGGATCTGGTGAACCCGCCGGGGCAGCCCGAGGAGATCTACGGGCAGTGGCAGGGCGGCCGGGTCGACTACGCCGGCAACACGCTGCGTGTCGGGTCGGCTCACGGCGACCCGGGCCGGTTCCTGCACGGGCAGGGGGCCGAACTGCCCGACGGAGCGGTGCTGTCGTTCGGCGACTACCGCTGCCGCGCGGACCGGGCTGGGTTGTTCTGCGTCAACTACGCGCACCGCTCGGCGGTGCGGTTCAGCCCGGAAGACATCGGCGTGTTCGGCTGCCTGCGTCCGGTGCCGCCGCCCGCCGACGCCGGCAAGCTGTACAGCTGCGCCAGCTGACGCCTCAGCGCCACCGGTCGGCGGATTCGACGGCCTGCAGCAACGCCTCGCACAGCTGCTGCAGCTCATCGCGTGGCGCGCCCTCGGCCAGGGCGGTCGCGATGTCCTCGGCCGCGCACCGCACCTGATACACCCGGTCGGATAAGGCCGTCGCCTCCTCGGCGGAGAGCACCACCGAATCAGACGCCAGCGCTGTCGTCTTACCGCTGCTGATCAGGGCACGCTGCTCGTAGGCGCGCTGCCGGCAGGATTGTCGGCAGTACTGTCGGCGCCGGCCGATCCCGGCGTCGCCCACGTCGCGGCCGCACCATCGACAAGGTTGGGGGCGGGGACTGCGCGGCACGCCTGAACACCTTAGTCCGGCCGTTGCGCCGATCCCGGTATCATTAGGGGCTGTGCCGCGTGCGCCGGGAACTGCACAGGGCCCGCTCGCGTTGTCAATGCGAGACGAATTCGAAGACAAACAGGTTCTAAGGAGTGTGGGTCATGGCTGATCGTGTACTGCGGGGCAGTCGGCTGGGCGCCGTGAGCTACGAGACCGACCGCAACCATGACTTGGCGCCGCGCCGGATGGCGCGGTACCGCACCGAAAACGGTGAAGAGTTCGAGGTTCCGTTCGCCGACGACGCGGAGATCCCGGGCACCTGGATGTGCCGCAACGGCCTGGAGGGCACCCTGCTCGAGGGCGACGTGCCCGAGCCGAAGAAGGTCAAGCCGCCGCGCACGCACTGGGACATGCTGTTGGAGCGCCGTTCGATCGAGGACCTCGAAGAGCTGCTCAAGGAGCGCCTGGACCTGATCAAGAGCCGCCGTCGCGGCTGACTCGCGGGTTTTCTCAGCCGCGCCGGCCCCGGAGCCGGTTGATCCGGCCGCCGATACCCCAGCGGGCGACCTTGACCATCGCTTCGCGGATGTTGGAGCCGCTCATCTTGGAGACGCCCAGTTCGCGCTCGGTAAAGGTGATCGGCACCTCGGTGATGGTGAAACCGTTGTTGACCGCCCGCCAGGTGAGGTCGACCTGGAAGCAGTAGCCCTTCGAGTCCACCGCGTCCAGGCCGATCCTGTCCAGCACCCCGCGACGGTAGGCCCGGTACCCGGCGGTGATGTCGTGGATACCCACCCCCAGCAGTAGCCGGGCATAGGTGTTGGCGGTCTTGGACAGCACCAGGCGGCGCACCGGCCAGTTGCGCACCGCGCCGCCGTCGACGTAGCGCGAACCGATTGCCACGTCGGCTCCCGCATCGATCGCTTCCAGCAGCCGGTAGAGCTGCTCGGGGGCATGGCTGCCGTCGGCGTCCATCTCGACGATCACCTCGTAATGGCGGGACAGCCCCCAGGCGAAACCGGCGAGGTAGGCCGCGCCCAGGCCGGCCTTGGCGGTGCGGTGCATCACGTGGATGCGGTCCGGGTCGGCGGCGGCCAGCTCGTCGGCCAGCTGGCCGGTGCCGTCGGGGCTGCCGTCGTCGACGACCAGGACGTGCACGTCCGGGCGGGCCTGCTGCAGCCGGCCGAGGATGATCGGCAGATTCTCCAGCTCGTTGTAGGTGGGAACCACCACCAGCGTGTGCAGGCTGGGACGATCACTCATCGGCGCCGCTCCTCGGAGTCAACATCGGCGCCGGTGCTACGACGCTTGAACCATGTGAAGCGACTATTTTGCCGTACTGCCGCCAGCAGGCCCGCAACAGCCGCGCCGAGCAGCACCCACTGCAGGATCGGCGCCCACCGGGTGGCCGGGGTCAGCGCGGTCTTGAGCCGCACGTGGGTGTCCAGGTAGGCGGGCTCGAAGAATGCCGTGCGGGCCAGTTCGCGCCCGTCGGGAGCGATCACCGCGCTGATCCCGGTGGTTCCCGCGACGACGACGTAGCGGTCATGCTCGACCGCGCGCACCTTGGCGAACGCCAGCTGCTGCTCGCTCATGGCCTCGTCGAACGTGGCGTTGTTCGACGGCACGGCCAGCAGCTGGGCACCGGCCAACACCGATTCCCGGGGGGCCCGGTCGAAGATCACCTCCCAGCAGGTGGCCACGCCGACCGGAACGCCCGCGACATGCACCACGCCGTCGCCGTCGCCCGGCACGAAATAGCCTGCCCGGTCGGCGTAGCCGGACAGGTGACGGAAGAACCCGCGCCATGGCAGGTACTCCCCGAACGGCTGCACGATCCGCTTGTCGTGGCTCTCCCCCGGACCGGTCCGCGGATCCCACACCAGCACCGAGTTCGTCGCCACCGGCTTCTCCCGGGTCCAGCCGGGTGCCGCGCGGACGGTGCCCACCAGGATTGGGGCATCGATCGCCTGGGCGGCCATGGTGATCTCCCGCGCGGCATCGGCGTTCGCCATCGGATCGATATCGGACGCGTTCTCCGGCCAGATCACGAACAGCGGCGCGGCCACCCGCCCGGCCTCGACGTCGTCGGCCAACCGCAGCGTTTCCCGGACGTGATAGTCGAGCACCTGGCGGCGCTGCGCGTTGAAGTCCAGTCCGAGCCGCGGCACGTTGCCCTGCACCGCCGCCACCGTGATCGCCGGGTCGTCACCGGCGCCCGCGCCGGAGCGGCGCACCCCGGGCCACACCGCGACCGCCGACAACAGCACCAGACAGATGCACAAGCCGGGTAGCAGCACCGCCGGCGGCCGGCCGTTGTCCGCTGTCGGCGGTGTATCCGACCGCAGCCACCGGATGATCTCAACGGTAAGCGCGGTCCCGGCAGCGCCGGTTAGCGCCACCGCTAGCGACAGCAGCGGCACCCCGCCCAGCGCGACCAGCGGCAGCAGCGGTCCCGCCGTCTGGCCGTATCCGACAGCCCCCCAAGGGAATCCGCCGAAGGGGATCACCGACTTCGCCCATTCCTGCGCGGCCCACAGCAGCGCGAACCACACCGGCCAGCCCGCCAGATTGCGCACCGCCACCGCCGCCGCCCCGAACACGGCGGGAAACAGCGCGCACATCACCGCCAGCATCAGCCAGGGCAGCGCACCGACCAGCCCGCCCACCCACGGCAGCAGCGGCAGATAGAACGCCAGGCCGCACAGCAGGCCGTAACCGAAACCGCCGGCAAGGGTGGTCTCGCGGCGGATCAGCACCCAACTCAGCAGTCCGAAGGCCAGGATCGCCGCCCACCACCAGTTCAGCGGCGGGAAGCTGGCCCGAAGCAGCATCCCGGCGAACACCGACGCCGCCAGTTGGGCCCAGCGGTCGGCTGCCGCGATACCGAGGCGCTCCAACCGCTTCGGGCCGGCAGCGACCACGGTGTCGGGAGGGGCGGTGGTCTCAGCCATGCAGCACCACGCCCCGGTGCACGGTACGCCGACACAGCGGTGAGTCGCCCGGTTCCAGGACCGGCAGCGCCGGCACCCGGGAGCGCGGATCGGTCGACCATCGCTGAACCGTGTCGCGCGGCGCCTCGACGGCCAGCCGGCTGGGC
>NZ_QMEX01000069.1 GCF_003284925.1 Mycolicibacter senuensis | reverse complement strand
ACCGGCCGTGCCGTTGTCGCCGCTGCCGGCCGTCGCGTCGATTCCATCGTCGCCGTCGAGGCCGTGTCCACCGGCACCGCCGGTACCGCCTACGCCGCCGACACCACCGGCGCCACCGTTGCCCGAGTTGGTGCCGCCGGCACCACCGGTGCCGCCGGCGCCACCGTTACCACCGGTGCCACCGGTGGTGCCGTCACCATTGATATCGGTCTCGCCGTCGATGCCGGTTGCACCCTGGCCGCCGGCACCACCGTTACCGCCGTCGCCATCGGTGCCGGCGTCGCCACCGTCACCACCGCGACCACCGTCTTGCACCGTGCCATCGCCAAGGACCTCACCCTGGCCGCCGGCACCACCATTGCCACCATTGCCAGCCGCGCCAGCAGCACCGGTTGCACCCGAATCCGCCTGCGCGCCACCACCACTGGAGCCACCGGCGCCACCGGCGCCACCGGTACCGCCCACGCCGTCAGAGGTACCGCCCTTGCCGCCGGCGCCGGCCGCCGCGCCGGTACCACCACCAGCGCCAGCACCACCAGCACCACCATTGCCGGCCGCGCCACCAGCACCACCGTCACCACCAAGACCACCAACACCGTGCGCACCGGCGGTGCCGTGCACCGACGCACCACCGGCACCACCATCGCCACCGACACCACCATCGCCACCAGCACCACCATTGCTGGTCGCATCCCCACCATCGCCACCGTCATCACCACTACCGGCAACCGCATCAGCACCGGCCGCACCATCAGCACCAGCACCACCAGCACCACCAGCACCGGCGTTACCGCCAGCGCCGCCAGCACCACCATTGCCCGACACCGCAGCACCACCCGCGCCACCGGTACCACCGTTGCCACCGGCCAGACCCGACGTGCCCTCACCATCGACATCGGTCGAACCAGCCACGCCATCAGCACCATCACCACCAGCGCCACCAGCACCGCCGTCGCCGATGTTTCCAGCCGCCCCACCAGCACCACCATTGCCGCCGGACTCACCAGCGGTAATCGCACTAAAGCCAGCACCACCGGCACCACCATTGCCGCCACTGGTGGCCGCCGCACCACCAGCACCGGCCACACCCGCATCACCACCGCGCCCACCGGCGCCACCGTGAATATTGGTGGCGTCACCATCAGCACCGGCACCACCATTGCCACCAGCACCGGCATCACCACCGACACCGGCAGCACCACCGGTGCCCGTAGCACCCGAGGCGCCGATCAAGCCACCGGCACCACCGGCACCAGCCTTGCCGGCGGCACCGGCAGCACCACCATCGCCGCCATTACCAGCGTCACCGCCATCCTCACCAGCATTGCTGGCGTCCACGCCGTCGCCACCATCACCACCGGCACCACCATGGCCACCAGCACCACCATTGCCACCGGCACCACCAGAACCGATGAACCACGAACCCCGACCGCCGGCACCACCATTGCCACCAGCACCACCATTGCCACCAGCAATACCGTCGAAGCCGGCCGCCCCGGCCGCCCCGGCCAGGCCCGCCAAGCCATCGCCACCATCACCGCCGGCACCACCGACGCCATACAAGAACCCGATGCCCGCACCACCAGCACCGCCGTCACCACCGTCAGCACCACCATCGCCACCAGCACCACCGACGCCCATCCACCAGCCGCCAGCACCACCGGCACCACCATCGCCGCCGCCCATGCCAGCACCACCGGCGCCACCATCACCGAACATGCCCGCAGCGCCACCGACACCACCGGTGCCATCCAACGCCGTACCACCGGCACCACCATCACCGAACCACAAACCACCAGCACCACCAGCAGCCTCAGCCACCGTGCCGCCATCAAGACCATCAGCGCCGTTACCGATCAGCATCTGACCGAAACCGAACAAGTTGATAAACGAATTAACCTGCTCGCCAAAGGGACTCAGAATCCACTGCTGCCCCAACTCATGCAACGGCTGATAGAACAACGAGCCGAACCAATCATCAGCAGCCGCCGACCCCGGCACATCAGCCACCGACGCATCAAAACTCAACCCCACATTGGCCAACAACGGCTCCCACGCCGCCCCATCAAACAACGTCTCCCACGACGACGCCGACCCCAAATCCGCAAACGCCCCAGCCAGATCATCACCGAAAAGATCAGCAACCCAATCCAACTCATCAGCCTGCGCCACCGGAGCAGCACTCAACGGCGACAACCCCAGCGCCAGGAACGCCCCAACCGCGCTACCGGCGCCGAGCAAACGCCGGCCACGCCGACCCTGCCGACGGTTGTCCGAAGAGTTACGCCCTACAGCCATTTGGGATTTCCTATCTGTGTGACCCACAGTCGTGTTAGTTCTGTTTGGGAATTGGTTCTGGAACATCAGGTCAGTCCGGTCAGCAGGTTCAGCCGTAGAAGCCCAGCGCTTCGGCTATCTGTTGCGGAATATCGTTCATCCACAGCGGAAGCATCCCGAAGAAGTCGCTGTCGAAGTTGAGGATGCCCAGGTCGGAAAGACCCATGCCCTCGATCAGACCGTTGATGTCGAGGCTGCCAAAGCCGAGGTCGGTGAGCAGCGAGTTGATCGTCACACCACCGAGGCCCAGGTTGGCCACGATGGTGTCCAGGTCATAGTTGTCCAGGCCCATCCAGCCCAGGAACGTGCCCAGTGTCGGGTCGCCGAGCAGGCTGGTCATCACGTCGGTGATGAAGCTGTCGAGATAGACCTCGTCGAGGCCGAGGCCGCCCAGCATGCTGCCGATCGACGTGGTGCCCAGCAGCTCGTTGATGAAGTCGTCGAGGTGCTGGTCGCCCATGCCCAGGCCGTTGAGGATGTCGGCAATATAGATGCCGCTCAACCCAATTCGGTCGATGAACATATCCAGGTCGATGTTGTTCAGGCCGAGGTTGTTGAGCATCGCCTGGATGTAGAGATCGTTCAGGCCGAGGCTGTCGATGAGGCCGCCCAGACTGACGCTGTCCATCCCCCAGTCCGAGAACAGCGACAGCAGTGTGGTGTCGGTCAAGCCGAGCCCGTCGAAGACGTTCGTCATGAGCTCGGTCAACGTCGGGTTGAAGCCCCAGTCGAGCAAGAACTCCTCGATGGTGACATTGCCGGTCAGGTCGCCCAGACCGTTGAACAGGGTCTCCAGCGAGTAGTCGTCGAGGTTCATGGCGCCAAGCAGTTGGAACACGTTGACGTCGTAGAGGTTCATGTTCTGCACGGTCTCGCCGAGGGTGTTGGGACCCAACACCGCGCCGAGCGTCGGGTTGCCGGCCTTCTCGAGCAGGGATGCCATGTCAGGGGCGAGGATGCCCAGCGGCGTGTCGGCCAGGTTCGGGTAACCGCCCAGGCCGGGCAGGGTCTTCAACAAGTCGACCAACACCACGTCGGTCGATGGGGTGTCGGGCGGGTAACCGATGGTGTTCTCGCCGATCGGCATCGCCTCCAGCAGCTCGCCGAGGGTCTGATTGCCGAAATCGCCCATCAGGTCACCCAGCGTGGCACCGGGCGGGAACATGGAGAGCAGCATCTCCATCAGCCCGGTGTCGCCGGTCATGCCCGGCATGAAACCATCGTTGAGCAGGTCGATCAGCGTCTGCTCGCCGTATTCGCCGAACATACCGGCGAGCGAGCCGACGGTGATGGCACCGAGGCCCAGCTGCTCGAAGAACTCGGTCAGCGGGGGGTCGCCCATTGAGTCGCTCAACAAACCGCCGACGGTCCAGGACGGGTCGACCAGGCTGGCAAGAGATTCGGTGCCTTGCGCGCCGAGCAGGTCCTTGATCAGGCCGCCCACGGTTGCGTTGTCGCCGCCGACGAGGTCCAGGATCAACTCGGAGAGGGTGGGGTTGCCGATCCCGATCTCCGGGGAGTTGAGCAGCGCGATCAGCAGGCTCGCGATCGAGTCGTCCGGGCTGATGCCGCCGAGGTCGGTCAGCAGTTCGGCGATGGAGGGGTTGCCGATGCCGGCCTCGTTGAACAGGCCGATCAGCAGGTTGGACAGCGTCTCGGTGCCGACCCCGAACTCGTCGAGCAGATCCACCGGCGTCATGTGGCCGTAACCGACCTGGTCGAGCAGATCGATGATCAGGGTGTCCAGCGGCGTGTCCCCGATGCCGGCCTGGCTCAGCAGGTCGGTAATGGTGGTGTCGCCGAGGCCGGTCATGTCGACGACACCGCCGACGTCGAGGCTCAGTCCGGGCTGAGCCGGCGTGAGGATGCCATTGAACAGCGGGAGGCTCAAGCCCGCGACGTCCAGGCTCGCGTGGCCGTTCAAGAAGGCGTCAAGCAGCGTCGCCGGCGCGCCGACCAGCGCCGAGAGCGCCCCCATCGGGTCGGTGAAGTCGAAGATCTGCTGCATCAACTGCTGCATCGCAGCGAAGACGGCCATCATCGGGCCCATGCTGGTGAGGATCGAATTCAGCCACAGCGGCAGCTGCAGGTCGACCTCGACCGGGAACGGGAATGCCTGCACGTCAACGGTGGGCAGCGGGTTGGTGAAGATGTTGATGACATCCGGGATGCCAGCCAGCGCCTGCTGCGGATTGGTGAAGACGTGGACCAGCAGCCCCCACATGTCGACCGAGTTCTGGTTCAACGCCTGCAGGTTGGCGGCGGTGTTGTTGAACAGGTCTGTCCACGGCGAGAAGAAGTCGCCATCCGCGGTCAGGGCGACGGCCCGCTGCTCCACGGCGGCGATCTCACGCTGCAGTTGCGGCAGGTGTGACGTCACCGGCGGTGCAGCGACGAGGCCCACCCCGACAATCGCCAGGCCGGTGGTGACGTAGGGACGAAGTGTTTGCTGCATGATGCCCTCCCGGACGAAAGTTCCAGAGTGTTGTTGTCGCTTAAGCACCGAGAATCTCCGCAATCTGGTCCCCTAGGCCGTCGAGCCAGTAGGACACCGAGCCGAAGAACTCCCCGATCTGCGCATTGATGAGGGTGAGGTCGCCCAGGCCCATCGCGGCGAGCAGTTCGTCGACGGTCTGAGTGCCGAAGTCGCCGAGCAGCGAGCTCACCGTCGAATCGCCGAACATCGAGTCGATCAGCTCGTTGAGGGTCTGAGATCCCAGCCCGGCGTCGATGAGCGCGTCACCGATGGTCATGCTGCCCAGGAACTGGTCAAACAGGTCGCCGAGCGATTGGCCGCCGAGGCCGAATTCGTTGAGCATCTCGTTGAGGCTCTGCGGACCCAACGCCTGGCTGATGATGTCGTCGAGGTGCATGCTGCCCAGGCCGCCGTCGTCGAGCGCGTTGGCCACGGTCTGGTCACCGAAGAACTGGTTGAGAAGTTCGCTGAGGTGCTGGTTGCCGATGCCCGCCTCTTCGAGCATGTCTGCGATGGTCTGGTCGGCCGGGATCAGCTGGTTGATCAGGTCGGAGAGGGTGGTGGTGCCCAGCGGACCGAGCAGCTCCGCCAGCGGCTGGTCGGGCATGCCCGCCAGCACCAGCTCAAGCAGGGTCTGGTCGCCCATGCCGGAGTCGGCGAGCATCTGACCCAGGGTCATCGAGAAGTTCTCTTGGATCATGTCGGCCAGCGTGGCGTCGCCCATTTCGCCGAGCATCGAGATGAGTGGATCGTTCAACTGGTCGCCCAGGATGGTGGCGATGGTCGTGCTCGCCATGGCGTTGGCCAGCAGATCGTCACCACCCTTGTCCAGCGGGGTCATGCCGGTAGCGACGAGCATGTCGTTGATCGTGAGGTTGCCGGTGATGGGCGCCAGGTTGCCGAAGATGGTGCCCAACGACATGTTGGTGATGCCCATCAGGTCGGTGATGTCGCCGACCGTGACGGTGCTGAAGCCCGCGTACTCCATGACGTCGGCCACCGAGACGTTGCCGTATTCGCCGAGCACGGTGACGGCCAACTGGGCCAGGTCGGCGTCGGCAAGGCCGGCCTGACCCAGCAGGTCCATGATGGTCTGGTTGCCCAGACCGAGTCCCTCGAGCAGCGAGCCGAAGAACTCGTGAGTGGTCTGGGTACCGATGCCGATCGCGTCGAGCAGGCCTTCGGTCGTGGTGCCGCCCAGGCCCAGCGCGTCAACCGCGGTGTGCAACAGCCCGTTCAACGTCAGGTCGTCGGCGCCGAGGTCGCCGAGCAACTCGTTGACGGTCGGGTCACCGATGCCCAGCGCGTTGAACAGGCTCACGCCCAGGTCGGCCAGTTTGAGGTCGGCCACCCCGACGCTGTCGGCGATGTCGACGACCGTCGGGTTGTCGAATCCCAGCGCGTGGGTGAAGTCGATCACAATGTCAGCGACCGGCTTGTCGCCGATGCCCAGCTGGTCCATGAGCTCAGCGATGGTCGGGTTGCCGATGCCCACCGCGTCCAGCAGGGTCGTCAACACGTTGGCGACCTCGAGGTCAGCCAGACCGAGCGAGTCGAGCACGTCGACGGGGGTCTGGTCACCCATGCCCAGGCTGTCCAACAGGCCGGTCAACATGCCCGCCACCGGCATGGTGCCGATCCCCATCTGGTCGAGCAGGCCGGCGATGGTCTCATCACCGATCTTCAGCTCGTCGACCAGATCACCCGCGGTCATGTCGATGACCAGGTTCTGACCGGGGACCAGGATCCCGTTGAAGGCGGGGACATCGATGCCGAGCGCACCAATGGTGCTGGTGCCGTTGAGGAATGCGTCGAGCAACCGTGCCGGCGCGGTGAAGATCGCCGCGAACGGGTCGAGCGGGTCGCCCGGGTTGAAGATCTGGTTGAGGATGTCCTGCCAGGCGTCGTTGACCGTGATCATCGGGCCGATGATGCCCATCCCGATGGTCAGGATCGGCGAGAGCAGCACCATGAGCGGGTCTTCGCCGCTGATCGACGGCATGATGCTGGTCAGGAAGTCGAACACCTCGGGCAGCCGCGACAGCGAGCTGGGGTCGCTGAAGATCTGCTCGAGCAGGTTGCCCCAGCCGTTGTCGGTGCCCATCGCCACCAGGTTGGTGGCGGTGTTGTTGAAGAGGTCGGTCCACGGCCCGATGAAGTCAGCCGTGAGCTGCACAGGGTGGTGTTCGACGTGCTGAACCTGCGGGAGGTCCGCCTGAGGCCGCAGCACGGCAGCCGGAACGGCCCCGTTTACAGCAATCAGCGTGGCACCCGCGATGGCTACACCGGGTGTGACGTACGGGCGAAGCGCCAGCTGCATCATGGTCTCCTACAGGAACTGATCATGGACGTTGCTGAACTTTACATGAGTTTTTACGTTTGTCGACGCGAATGTTTTCTAATGAAAATCGTCCGAACAACGCCCCATATCGCACGTGAAACGATACTTCGTCCGTCTGTTGGGACGTCTGTACGTCTGAGGCGACGCTACATCCGACCAGCCGAAAATGCGGTTCTTAGGTTTTGTTAATGCTGATTCGGAGCTGCGCCGGCTCGATTCGGAGCAGCGTCGGCTCGCTGAGGCGGGGCGCAAGATTGAGCTCAGCAAACCTGAGGCCGGCGCAGCGCGCGCACCGTTACAGCGACGGCCAAGCCGGTCTCCGATTGCCCGCGGCTGGTGAGGCCCGTCACTGCAGCCGTCCAGCCACGATCAGGTCACGGCTCGTAGGCGACCGAATGGCTTGGGCCGGATATCAACCCGGGTGACACATCGTCGGATAAACGCCAGGGTCGACCGAAGTCCACCTAGGTGGCATGGCCTGCCGCCGAATCCGCTGGCACGACAAGGCGGTGTTCGGCAGCGGCCCAGCGATCCGCCTCGCGCGGGCCGATCAGGCGGTGCGATCCAGGCATCGGATTCCAGTGTCGCGCAGCCCTATTGGAGGCAGCCGCAGAAGGCCGAGCGCACCGTCAACGCGGCGACGGCCAACATCGGTAAAGGCCGACTTTGCTGCGCGCCGGCGATCTCGGGTTCCGCTGCGCCGGACAACTTTTCATAGCAAACTGCGGCAGCAGCTGGTAGCGATCCGCGACACCGATTCTCACGCAACGGTATAGAGGACACCGTCGGGAACATCGACGAGTTTTCGCGACAGCATTCCCGGCGGCGTCATCGCGCCCCGGCGGGAGTGCCCGTCAGGACCGGCCCGGCTGGTCCTGACCTCCCGCCCGCAGCCCCAGATTCGCCGCGACGAGCCGCCCCAGGCCGGCCATCAGCGCACCCTTGAGCCCTGGGGCCTGCTTCTCCGGCCTGGGCTCGGCCCACTGGGCCAGCGCCACCAACTCACCGGCAACGTACTGATCGCGGCAGGCGCTGCGCTGAATCTTGCCGCTGGTGGTGGTCGGGATCCGCATCGGCTTGAGCAGCACCACGGCCTGCGCGTCGATCCCGTGGTGGGCGCGGATCGCGGCGCGGATCGCTTCGATCAGGCCGTCCAGATCGACCCCGGCGGCCTCGTGGTGGTGGATCTCCTGGACTGCCACCAGGTACTCGGGGGCGTAGCGCTCCGTCGGTAGCTGGAACACCGCCCCGCGGCCGGGCATCAGTGCCGGGTGGCAGGCCTGCACGGTCACCTCGATGTCGTTCGGGTAATGGCTGTAGCCGCCGATCGTCATCAGGTCCTTGCACCGCCCGGTGACATACAGCTCACCGTCGGAGAAGAATCCCAAGTCGCCGCTGCGCAGGTAGGGGCCCTCCCCGGTGTCGGCCAGGTGTGCGTCGAACGCGTACTCGGTCTCCTCGGGGCGTCCCCAGTAGCCCACCCCGACGCTGGGTCCGGCGACCCAGATCTCGCCCACTTCGTCGTCGCCGCGCCGCAAGCGCGTCTCGGGGTCGACGATCAGCACGTCCTGCGTCTCGGCTTTGGCGCCGCAGGCCACCAGGGGCAGCGCCCCGGCGGCGTCGTCCGGCACCTCCACGACCCGATCCTCACCGAGCGAGGTCCGGTCGAAGTGCCGGACCACCGGCACCGGCGAATCGGACATCCCGGTCACACCCAGGGTCGCCTCGGCCAGACCGTAGGCCGGTATGAAGGCCTCGGCCCGGAAACCGGCCGGGGCGAACGTCTCGCTGAAGGACCGCAACGTCTCGGAGCTGATCGGCCCGGCGCCGACCACCGCGATCGACAGGCTCGACAGGTCCAGTGCGGCGCGCTGTTCGGCGGTGCTGCGTTTGACGCAGGCCTCGTAGGCGAAGTTGGGCGCGGCCGTGATCGTCGCCTGGAAGCGCGAGATCGCCTGCAGCCAACGGATGGGGCGCATCAGGAACGCGCTCGGCGACATCAGCACGGTGGTGCGGCCGCCGTAGATGGTGCCGAGGATGCCCCCGACGAATCCCATGTCGTGGTACTGCGGCAGCCAGGACACCCCGCTGATCGGGCTGTTGAGCACCGGAGCATCGTCGGGCGGGTTCAGCGCCCAACGCATGATCTCGAGGTTGCTCACGTAGTTGCGATGGGTCAGCACGCAACCCTTCGGTATCCCGGTCGAGCCCGACGTGTACTGGATCATGGCGAGACTGTCGTCACCGATGCCCTGCAGTTCCCAGTCCGAGCCGTCGTCCTCGACCTCGTCCATGGCCAGCCAACTCAGCTTCGGCCCGGCGCTGAGGCCATCGACTGCGGCCTTCATCTTGGCCTGGGTCTTGGCCGTGGCCAGCGCGAAGCGCGCATCCGCCTCGGGGACGACGGTCTCGATCCGCCGGATCGGCCAGTGCTCGTCGACGGGGACCGCGACGGCGCCGGCGTAGAAACAGCCGAACAGCCCGGCGACGCTGTCCACTCCCGGCCGGCAGAGCACCAGCACCCGCTCGCCGGCGGCACCCTGGCGCTGCAGGTCCACCGCGATGGAACGGGCCCGGCTGTCCAGTTCCCGGTAGGTGATCCGGGCCTCTTCGGTATCGCCTTCCGGGCAGAAGATGAACGCGGGCGTGTCCTGGAAACGCGCAGCCTGCTGCTGCAACAGGTCAACCAGGGTGGCCACCGTCAAGGGGGCCAAGGACGTCGTCGGTTCTGCCATCGTCTGATCTGCCTTAGGAAGTGCGTGGGGTATCGGCCCACAGCGTAGCGGGGCGAAGTGGAACCGGACCCGTCGTCAGCCCAACGATGCCAGCGCGCGCACCAACTGGTCGACTTCCGACGCCGTCGAATAGTGGCTCAGCCCCACGGTGACCGCTCCCCCGACGTCGTTGACCCCGATCACGTCCAGCACCCGCGCCCCGGCGTTGGCGATCGCCAACACGCCGTTGTCGGCCAACCGCTGCACCACCCGCTCGGCGGTCACGTTGCGCACCGCGAAGCTGACCACCGGAATCCGGACCTCGGGCTGGCCGATCATCATCACCAGCGGCAGCGACCGCAGCGAGCCGACCAGGTAGTCGAACAGCCGATGCAGATACGCCCCGGCCGACTGCATCGAGACCGCCAGCCGCTCGGGCCGGCTGCCCCGGGCGGACTCGTCGAGCGAGGCCAGGTATTCGACACTGGCCACCAGGCCCGCCAGCAGCCCGAACTGATGCAGCCCGACCTCCAGCCGCGCCGCGCCGGCGGCGTGCGGGTTCAGCGACACCGACCCGAACGTGTCGATCAGCGCCGGGTCGCGGAAGACGAGCGCCCCCACGGGCGGGCCGCCCCAGCAGGCCGCGTTGAGGGCCACCACGTCGGCCTCGACGTCGTTGATGTCGAGCAACTGGTACGGCGCCGCCGCGCAATGGTCGACCACGGCCACCCCACCGACGTCGTGGATCAACTTGGTGACCGGCCGTAGATCGGTGACGGTGCCCAGCACCCCCGACGCCGAGCTGACCGCCACCAGCCGGGTCGACGGGGTGATCAGGTTCTCCCACTGCCAACTCGGCAGCTCCCCGGTCTCGATGTCCACCTCGGCCCATTTGAGCTTGGCGCCGTAGCGGTTGGCGGCGCGCACCCACGGGGCGATGTTGGCCTCGTCATCGAGCCGGGTGACCACGGTCTCGTAGCCCAGGCTCACCCGCGACGACGCCGCATCGGCCAGTGCGCTCAGCAGTACCGCGCGATCCGGTCCCAGCACCACCCCGGCGGGATCGGCGCCCACCAGGTCGGCGACGGCCTGGCGCGCGGCGACCAGCACGGCGGCACTGCGTCGGGCAGCCGGGTGCGGACCCGTCGACGTGGCCAGCGATCCCCGGAATGCGGTCGACACCGTGGTCGCCACCGAGTCCGGGATCAACATGCCCGTCGGCGCGTCGAAATGCACCCATCCGTCACCGAGCGTCGGGTGCAGTCCACGCACCCGGGCGACGTCATAGGCCATGTCAGCCACCTTAAGACTTCTCAAGATCGGGTGATCGGTGAAAGTATCGGATAACGGGATAGCTCCCCCGCAGCGCTGAACCGTGTCACCTTGGCAGACATACTAGTGCAGTGCTTCTGGGGTTCGGAATGGTTGCCGCGCTACTGCTGCTGGTCGCACCGGGAGCACTCATCGCGGCCGGGTCGCGACTGACGTGGCCGCTGGCGGTGACGGTCGGCCCGGCGCTGACCTACGGGGTGGTCGGGCTGGCCATCGTGCCGTTCGGTGCGCTGGGGATGCCGTGGAACGCGGGCACCGCGCTGGCCGCGCTCGTGGTGGTCGGGGCGTTGGTGGTCGGCCTGGCGCGCGGTGTTCGGGGGTTGCTGGACCGCCGGCCCGGCATTCATGTGGCGGCGCCGGGGACCGCCGTCGGGCCGATGCTCACCGTGGCCGCCGGAGTGTTGCTGGGCATGCTGCTGATCGGCTGGGCGGCGGTACGCGGCCTGCCGGATTGGCAGAGCATTCCCAGCACCTGGGATGCGGTCTGGCACGCCAACACGGTCCGTTTCATCCTCGACACCGGGCAGGCCTCGCCCACCCACATGGGCGAACTGCGCAACGTCGAGACCCACGCTCAGCTCTATTACCCGTCGGCGTTTCACGCGCTGACCGCGGTGCTGTGCCAATTGACCGGCGCGGCGCCCACCACCGGCTACACGCTGGCCGGCCTGGCCGCCTCGGTGTGGCTGTTCCCGATCAGCGCCGCGCTGCTCACCTGGAACCTGCTGCAGCGCGTCACCACCACCGCGGTGACGGCGGTTTCGGCAGCCACCGCCGCCGCCCTGTCGGCGTCGTTCACGGCGCTGCCGTATGTCGAGTTCGGCACTGCGGCCATGCCCAACCTGGTGGCCTACGGGCTGGTGGTGCCGGCTTTTGCGCTGGTCACCGGGGTCCGCACCCACCGCGATCGCATCGGCGTGGCGGTGCTGGCGCTGGTCGGGGTGTTCTCGGTGCACCTGACCGGGGGCGTGGTGACGGTGTTGCTGCTGGCGGCCTGGTGGCTCGGCCCCTTCGACGGGGCGCTGTGGAATCCGTTGCGGGGCAAGCGGCGCGACACCCTGGCGCTGGCCGCTGTCGTGGTGCCGACCGGACTGCTGTTGTTGCCGCAGCTGCTGAGCGTGCGTAAGCAGGCCGACATCATCGCGGGGCATTCCTTCCTCACCCACGAGGGCCGCAAGTCGGGGCTGCGTGACGCCCTGTTGCTGCACACCCGCCACCTCAACGACTTCCCGATTCAGTACGCGCTGGTGGGCCTGACCGCGGTCGGGGCGGGGCTGCTGCTCTATAGGAAGGTGTGGTGGCCGCTGGCGCTGTGGGCGGTGCTGGTGGTGGGGGTGGTGCAGTCCTCGGCTCCGCTGGGCGGCCCGGCCGGCGCCGTGATCGGCCGTTTCACCGACCTGTTCTACAGCGACCCGCGCCGGATCATGGCGGCGATGACGCTGCTGCTGATCCCGATGGCCGGCGTCGGGCTGGCGTGGCTGGCCTTTTTCCTCGGCGAGCAGACGCGAAAGCTCCTAAAAAGGGAGTATTTAGGGGGCTTTGGCGTCTGCTCGGCACTGATTGCGGCGACGACGGTGGGGCTGGCCTGGCACTATCTGCCGCGGCACGCGTTTCTGTTCGGCGACAAGTACGACTCGGTGATGGTCGATGGCCGCGACCTGGAGGCGTTCGCCCATCTGGCGGAGCTGCCCGGGGCCCGCGACAGCGTGATCGGCAACGCCAACGTCGACGGCAGCGCCTGGATGTACGCAGTCGCCGACCTGCACCCGCTGTGGACGCACTACGACTACCCGCAACAGCAGGGTCCGGGCCCGCACCGGTTCGTCTTCTGGGCCTACGCCGACGACGCCGACACCGACCCACGGGTGGCGGCCGCCGTGCACGCCCTGAACATCCGCTACGTGCTGATCAGCAGCCCGCCTGTGCGCGGGTTCTCGCTGCCTGACGGACTAGTGTCTCTGGAGAAATCGCGGTCGTGGGCCAAGATCTACGACAATGGCGGTGCCAGCATCTATGAATGGCAGGGAGGCGAGGGGCGTTGAGCACCGGTAGTAACAGCGCAGACGGCTCAGACGACATCGAGATCATCAGCGGCGCCGACCCGCGGCTGCTGGCCGCCGGTGGTGCACCCGCCGAGGACGCCGATGACGACGACGAGCCGTCGCTGACCGACCTGATCGAGCAGCCCGCCAAGGTGATGCGGATCGGCACGATGATCAAACAGTTGCTCGAGGAGGTGCGGGCCGCCCCACTCGACGACGCCAGCCGCGCCCGGCTGCGGGAGATCCACTCGGCCAGCATCCGCGAGCTGGAGGACGGCCTCGCCCCGGAGTTGCGGGAGGAGCTGGACCGGCTGACGCTGCCGCTGCGCGAGGACGCCACGCCGTCCGACGCCGAGCTGCGGATCGCCCAGGCTCAGCTGGTGGGCTGGCTGGAGGGGCTGTTCCACGGCATCCAGACCGCGTTGTTCGCCCAGCAGATGGCCGCCCGGGCGCAGCTGGAGCAGATGCGCCACGGCGCGCTGCCGGCCGGGCCCACCGCCGGCGGCCACAGCGGGCATGGCCACACCGGCTCCGGTCAATATCTGTAGTCACGTTGTCCGCCACCGATCCGCGAATCGAGACCCGGGACGCCTGGGTGGAATTCCCCATCTTCGACGCCAAGGCGCGCTCGTTGAAGAAGGCGTTCCTGGGCAAGGCCGGCGGGGCGATCGGGCGCAACACCTCCAACGTGGTGGTGGTCGAGGCGTTGCGCGACATCACCATGTCGCTGTCGCTCGGGGACCGGGTGGGCCTGGTCGGCCACAACGGCGCCGGCAAATCCACACTGCTGCGGCTGCTTTCGGGAATCTATGAGCCCACCCGGGGGTCGGCGACCGTGGTCGGCCGGGTGGCTCCGGTGTTCGACCTGGGCGTGGGCATGGACCCGGAGATCTCCGGCTACGAGAACATCATCATCCGCGGACTGTTCTTGGGCCAGACCCGCAAGCAGATGGCCGCCAAGGTCGACGAGATCGCCGAATTCACCGAGCTGGGCGACTATCTGGCGATGCCGCTGCGCACCTACTCCACCGGCATGCGGGTCCGGCTGGCGATGGGCGTGGTCACCAGCATCGACCCGGAGATCCTGCTGCTGGACGAGGGCATCGGCGCCGTGGACGCCGAATTCTTGAAGAAGGCCCAGACCCGGCTGCAGAAGCTGGTGGAGCGCTCCGGAATCCTGGTGTTCGCCAGCCATTCCAACGAGTTCCTGGCCCGGCTGTGCAAGACCGCGATGTGGATCGACCACGGGACGGTCAAGATGACCGGCGGAATCGAGGAAGTGGTCGGCGCCTATGAGGGCCCCGACGCCGCCCGGCACGTGCGCGAGGTGCTCGCCGAGACCCGGGCCGGGGACACGGCGTGACCGAAACCGTCTACGCCGTCGTCGTCACCCACCGGCGGGTCGAACAGCTGACCGAATCGCTGAAGGCACTGGTGACCCAGACCCGGGCACCGGACCATCTGATCGTCGTCGACAACGACAACGACGCCGCGGTGGCCGAGCTGGTAGCCGGGGCCTCGGTGCCGTCGACATATCTCGGGTCACGGCGAAACCTCGGCGGCGCAGGCGGTTTCGCGCTCGGGATATTGCACGCCCTGGCGGCCGGCGCGGATTGGGTGTGGCTGGCCGACGACGACGGCCGGCCGGCCGATTCGGGCGTGCTCGCCGCGCTGCTCGGCTGTGCGGCCAGGCACGGGCTGGCGGAGGTGTCGCCGATGGTGTGCAACATCGATGACCCGTCCCGGTTGGCGTTCCCGCTGCGGCGGGGGCTGGTGTGGCGACGCGAGGTCAGCGAATTACGCGGTGGCGGAGGCGATCTGCTGCCGGGGATCGCCTCGTTGTTCAATGGGGCGCTGTTCACCGCCGACGCGCTGGACGCCGTGGGCGTGCCCGACCTGCGATTGTTCATGCGTGGCGACGAGGTGGAGGTGCACCGCCGGCTGGTCCGCTCAGGCCTGGCGTTCGGCACCTGCCTGACCGCGGTCTACCTGCACCCGTGCGGGTCGGACGAGTTCAAGCCGATCCTGGCCGGCCGGATGCACACCCAGTACCCCGACGACGCGGCGAAACGCTATTTCACCTACCGCAACCGCGGCTACCTGATGTCGCAGCCGGGCATGCGCCGGCTGCTGCTGCAGGAGTGGCTGCGGTTCGGCTGGTTCTTCCTGGTGTCGCGCCGCGATCCGGCCGGGCTGGTCGAGTGGATCCGGCTGCGCCGGCTGGGACGCCGGGAGCAGTTCGCCAAACCCGAGGGGCAGCAATGAGCTTCACCGACGTCGCCGCGCAGTCCAAGACCTTCGCGCGGGCGCGGGCCGATCTGGTGGACGGATTCCGTCGCCACGAATTGTGGCTGCACCTGGGATGGCAGGACATCAAGCAGCGCTACCGGCGCAGCGTGCTGGGCCCGTTCTGGATCACCATCGGCACCGCCACCACCGCGGTGGCGATGGGCGGGTTGTACTCCAAGCTGTTCCACCTCGACCTGGCGGTGCACCTGCCGTATGTGACGCTGGGGCTGATCGTGTGGAACCTGCTCAACGCCGCCATCCTGGAGGGCGCCGACGTGTTCGTGGCCAACGAGGGGTTGATCAAACAGCTGCCGACGCCGTTGAGCGTGCACGTCTACCGGCTGGTGTGGCGGCAGATGATCTTGTTCGCCCATAACATCGTCATCTATATCCCGATCGCACTGATCTTCCCCAAACCCTGGTCGTGGGCGGATCTTTCGGTGATCCCGGCGCTACTGGTGATCGCACTGAACTGCGTGTGGGTGTCGCTGTGCTTCGGGATTCTGGCCACCCGCTACCGCGACATCTCCCCGCTGCTGTTCTCGGTAGTGCAGCTGCTGTTCCTGATGACGCCGATCATCTGGAACTACGACACGCTGCGCGCCCAGGGGGCGTCGCGCTGGATGACGGTGATCGAGTTCAACCCGCTGATGCACTACCTGGAGATTGTGCGCGCCCCGCTGCTGGGGGCGGCCCAGCCGCTGCGGCACTGGGCGGTGGTGCTGGTGCTGACCGTGGTCGGCTGGTCGGTGGCTGCGCTGGTGCTGCGCCAGTTCCGGGCCCGGGTGGCGTACTGGGTGTAGGACCCGTTCCTCACGCCGCGCGTGTCAACGGCTGATCCCGCTACATTGATAGCAGCGATATACGGTATTGGCCCTGGACAAGGATTTTGGGTTGATCGCCGGGATAACAGGACAGCCCATCGAGCGGCTTCGAGTCAGGTGAGAAGGGTGGCCAGCCGCGCGATGACATCAGCGACAATCCGGGCCGGTACGGCTTCGAGTCTTCGGCCGTTGCGTGCCACAAGGTCGAGCGCACGCGGCTGGTCGCAGCGGACGACCCCGGTGGTGCGGGTACCCGCCTCATCCAGCGAAACCGCAAACCCGGCCGTGCGGGCGAAGTTGCCGCCACCGGTGATGGGCAGCACGATCGGAGTGTTGGTCAGGTCGTTGAATGCCTGTGGCGACACAATCAGCACCGGCCGGGTGCCTTGCTGTTCACGGCCAGAGGTCGGATCGAGCGAGACCAGGTAGATATCGCCGCGCCGGATCACAGGATTTCGGTGCCCACCGGATCGGCCGCAAGCCACTCGTCGTCGGCGGTCGATGCGGCGGTTGGATCACACTGCGCAAGAAGCTGCTCCAACACATAGTGTGGCCGCGGCTCCGGCTCGACAACGAGACGACCATGGTCGACCGTCAGGCCAACCGTGGCGCCGGCCTGCAATTGCAGAAGGTCCAGCAGGGCCGGCGGAACAGCGAGCATCACTGAACCGCCGACCTTCCGTAGGTTCGTCGTGTGCACGGCAACCCCCTTCCAGCCCCGTCCGAAGTTATATAAAAGTATAACTAGATAGTGCTGAAGTTCGATGCTGTTGCAAGACAGCGTTGCCTGCGACACTCGGGCCAGCAAGTCACCTTCGGCGCCGTTTATCCATGCGGTCGGCGGACGGTGCGCAGGTCAGCACCGGGCTCTCCTCGCCCCAGCGGGTCAGCGTGATGCGCTCCTGTTGTCCACAGGGTTCGTTGGTCTGTTTTTCGACCATTGGCCTTGCAGGCTCATTCGTAAGGTGCTCGCCGATAGGCGCTGATGACTTCGGGATCGGGGTCGATGCCCAAGCCCGGCCCCGGCGGCACTGTGATCCACCCGTCCGTCGGCGCCCATGACTCTGGATAGATCGAGGCCTCCAGGTCGAACCAGCGCCACTCGACCATCACGTCGGCGCCGCCCAACGCGGCGGCCGTCTGGATCGCGGCGAGCAGGCCCGGCCCGTCATAGAAGGAGTGGGTCATCACCGCCACATCGCGGGCCGCGGCGAGCGCAAAGACCTTGCGCAGCTCGGTGATTCCGCCCATCTTGGCCGGGCTGGGCTGCACGAAGTCGACCGCACCGGCATCCAGGAGTCGCTCGAATTCCATTGCGGTGCCCACATTCTCACCGGAGGCAATCGGCAGAGCGGTGCTGCGACGCAGTTCGGCCAGTCCGGCGAAGTTCTCCGGCGGCCACAGCGGCTCCTCCAGAAACAGCAGCCCGACGTCACGCAGCTCGGCGGCCAGGCCCTGGGTGCGGGCAAGCGTCCAAGCGCAGCCGGCATCGACGATCAGCGCTATGGCTGGCCCGGCCTCGTCGCGGGCCGCCTGTATCGCCGGCAGCTGGGATTCGTGCAGCTTGATCGCGGTGAACCCGTCATCGACGACGCGGCGCACCGCGGCGCGGACCCGCTGTGGCTCGGTGTAGCAGGCCAGGCTGGCGTAGCAGGGCATGGCCCGGCCGTCGCCGCCGCCGAGCATCGCCGCGATCGGCAACCCGGCGCGCTTGCCGGCGATGTCCCACAGCGCGATGTCGACCGCGGACAGCGCATAGGTGATCGCCCCGCCGCGGCCAAACACGTGCAGCTGGCGCTGCACATGATCCATCAGCGCCGCGATGTCGGCGGCGTCGCAGCCCAGACACAGCGGGGTGACGAGTTCGTCGAGCGCACGGGCCGCCAGCGCGGTGCCGTAGAGCCCGAAGGCCTCACCCCAGCCGACGATGCCGTCGTCGGTGGTGACCTTGACCAGCAGCGAGTCCGCGGCCATCAGCTCCTCGCCCCACAGCGCGGCGGCGGGCAGGTCCGGTTTGAGGGGGATGCGCAGCGGGATGGCCTCGATGGCAGCGATCGGCGAGCCGGGCATCTGTTCAGCCTAGGACGGGCGTTTAAGCTTCCCGGGTGGCCGAGACGACGCAGCCCACTCATCTGCACCTGTCCACCCAGGTGTGGCGCTTCCTGATCACCGGGGCGCTGTCGGCGGTGGTGGACTTCGGGCTGTATCTGCTGCTGTATCTGGGCGCCGGGCTCGGCGTCGACCTGGCCAAGGCGTGCAGCTTCGTGGCCGGCACCATCACCGCGTATCTGATCAACCGGCGCTGGACCTTTCAGTCCTCGGCGCACACCGGGCGTTTCATCGCGGTGATGGTGTTGTACGCCTTGACGTTTGCCGTGCAGGTGGGGATCAACCACCTGGTGCTGGACCTGTTGGACTATCAGCGGTGGGCGCTGCCGGTGGCGTTCGTGGTCGCGCAGGGCACCGCGACGGTCATCAACTTCATCGTGCAGCGGACGGTGATCTTCCGGGTGCGCTGAACTCAGGCGATCGCGAACGGCGGTTCCAGGCCGAGGAATAAGCCCCCAGCCCGATACCGCCGTAGATAGATGTTGGTTCTTCGCACAACCGACGACTAGTCAGCATGTATCCATGCATGTATACATGAATGCATGGCCACCAAGACGATCTCGATTGACATCGAGGCATACGAGCGGCTCCGCGCGGCGCGTAGCTCGCCGGGCGAATCGTTCTCCCGCGTCATCAAGCGGGCACACTGGCGCAACGAAGCCCGCACCGCGGGCGCGTTGCTGACAGCCCTCGCCGACCTGCCGCCCGCTACTGCGGACGTACTCGAGCGCCTCGATGAGGCACAGCACATGGACCTCCCGCCGGATGATCCGTGGCACTCCGCGTAAGCGTCGACACGACGTTTCTCATCGACCTGCAGCGAGAACGGGCCGCCGGGGAGCACAACGGGCGCGCCCACCGATTTCTGAGTCAATCGCCCGATACGGAATTATTTCTCTCGACTGTCGTACTCGGTGAATTCGCTGCAGGATTCGGCCGCACCGACGATCCGATCGTTGTCAGCATGCGTGAACGCCACACCCTCGTCCCGGTCGATGCTGAGATCGCGTTGACGTACGCGAGGGTCACCCGGGAGCTACGCCGCCGCGGAGAACTGATCGGCAGCAACGACCTGTGGATCGGCTGCACCAGCCTGCAACTCGGAATCCCGGTCCTGACAGCCAATTCCGCGGATTTCCGCCGCATCGACGGACTCGGCGTCGTCTCCTATCGCTAGGACCGGTTGCAGTCGTCGCACCGTCGGCCAGGGCCACGACGGCACCGATATCGACGCTCGACACTGATCCTTCCGGCGATGAAAACACCTCGGCCCGGTCGTGTGACCGGGCCGAGGCGTTGGTAGGGGGCGTTCGCTACGGGGCGTTCGTGTCGGCGTCGCCGGCGCCTCCTTCCGGGTGCACTGAAACGCCAATGTTCCCCTGCACCCCCCGCGCAGGGGACCATTGACGCCAAGCTCGCGAGGCCCGTCGGTGAACCGGGGGCTAGGGGCTGGTCGCGCCGCCGGTGGTACCCGGTTCGCCATTGGGGCCGGCGGCGCCGGGATCACCGGACGCGCCCTTGGGCCCGTTGGGTGTTCCGGTGCCTCCCTGGCCGCCGGAGATGCTGCCGGCACGCGATCCACCGGTCCC
>NZ_QMEX01000068.1 GCF_003284925.1 Mycolicibacter senuensis | reverse complement strand
CCTCCAGACCCACGTGGCTGCGCATCAGCTGCAGCCGGGCCGCCTGGAACGACAGCGCCACCGCCCCCACCTGTTCGTCGGCCGGTCGCCCGCCGAGCAGGCAGCGGCCGGTGGTGGGCGCGGTCAGGCCGGCCATGATCCAGGCCAACGTCGACTTGCCGGAGCCGTTGCCGCCGTGGATCAGCAGGCCGTCTCCGTCGTCGACGGTGAAACTGATGTCACGCAGCGCGGTCTTGGCCCATGGGGTGCCGCTGCCGTATTCGTGTCCGACACCGGTCAGTTCGAGCACTGGGCGGCCACTGCGCCCGGCGGTGGCGCCGCCGGACGCCGCGGCAGGAACCTCGGCGGTCTCCACCATGGCGGTGTTGTCGCGCGAGCCGGACAGATCGATGACCCGGTCGGCACTGCCGACTTCGTCGTTGTAGTGGGTGATGTGCACCAGGGAGGTGCAGCGCCGTTCGGACGAGCCCGCCAGCCCCGAGAGCACCCCCAGCAGGACCTCACGCCCCTTCGGGTCGACCATGCTGGTGACCTCGTCGGCGATCAGCAGTGCCGGTTCGCGGGCCAGGGCCGCGGCCACCGCCAAGCGCTGCAGCTCACCGCCGGACAACCCGCCGGTGTCGCGCTCGGCGAACCCGCTCAGACCGACCTCGCCGAGGAGTCGGTCGATGTCGGTGGTGGCCCCCGCGGGCAGGCCCCACACCACGTCGTCGGCGACCCGGGTGCCCAGCACCTGGCTCTCGGGATGCTGCATCACGACTGCGGTGCCGCCGGGCGCGCCCAACCCGACCGCCCCGGGGCGCTCGACGGTGCCTGCGGTGGGCGCGCGCCCGGCCAGCAGCAGCATCAGGGTGGTCTTGCCCGAGCCGTTGGCCCCGGTGACCGCGACGTGTTCGCCCGCGTGAACTTCCAGGCTCACCGGCCCCAGGGCGTCGTGGCTGGTCTGCGGATAGCGAAAGCGCACCTGATTCAGCCGCACCGGGACCGGCGCTACCGGCCCGCTCTCGGCCGGCAGGTCCAATTTGTGCACGTCGGGAACGCCGCGCAGCCGGTCGAGCACCCGCGACAGCGCCCACCAGCCGAGCAGGGAGACGATCATCACGCTGATCGTCGACTGCACCAGCAGGAGCCACTGCCAGTAACGCAGCACCACGCCGAGCAGGCCGGTGAGGTCCGCCGCGGCCCGCTGGAATTCCGGCAGCGGGACCTTGTCCATCGCGGCGGCGACGCCGTGCACATTGGCGGTGATCGCATCGAAGATCAGGTTGCGCAGCCGCGACAGGACGGTCAACGCCGCCACGGCGGCGGCTCCGAAGATTCCGCCGGCCACCGCCGAGGCCACGACCACGGTCGGCAGGCCACGGCGGTGACGCTTGATGACGCCGGTCAACCCGCCGATGTAGGCACAGTTCACCACCGTCATGAAGCCGCCCATCCCCGCGATCAGGAACGCGATCGTTGCGGCGGCCACCGTGGCGGCGGTCAACACCCGAAACCGGTGGCGGTAGGCCAGCAGGCCCATCGGCACCGTCCCGAGCAGCGCCAATCCACCGGCAAAGGGCACGACGACCGCGATGATCGCCGTCGCCGCGCACAACGCCGCCATCACCGCCGCCTGCGCGATCTCGACGGGCCGCATCGACCGCGCCCGAATTCGGCTACCACCCTGGCCGGTCTTCGTCACCCGTCGATTCTGCCAGCCGCTCCGGAAACCCCCCGATACGCGGCCGCCCGAGATGATCCACTTGTGTCCACTCTTGTGCCATACTCGCGCGATGGCAGCCCCCGCCCACATCAGCCTGGGAGCCGACCTGCTCAGCGTCGTCGCCCGCCTCAACCGCGTGGCCACCCAGCGGGTCGCCCTGCCGATTCCCGGTGCCCAAGCCCGGCTGCTGTCCACCATCGAGGATCTGGACGAGGCCCGTATCTCCGATTTGGCCGCGGTCGACCACTGCTCGCAGCCGACGATGACCACCCAGGTGCGGCGACTCGAGGACGCCGGACTGACCACCCGCACCCCGGATCCGCAGGATGCTCGCGCGGTGCTGATCAGGATCACCGAGAAAGGCGTGCAGACCCTCGACCAGGTTCGCCGCGACAGGGCCTCGGCGATCGACCCGGAGTTGGACCGGCTGTCCGCGGAAGACCGCCGGACGCTCACCGAGGCCGTCGAGGTGTTACGGCGTTTCCTGGCCGAGATCGCTCCGAGCAGACCGGAGCGCTAGCAGCCGGTTCAGCTGAGATGTTCCAGCCTGAGCGGTTTCGGAATATGCTCACTGCGACATCAACCCGACGCGAGCCCAGGCGTGCTGCGGCCCGTGCGGTTCCCGCGCGGGGCTACCGGTCTTCGGGGGAAGGACATCGTGGCGGATAGATTGGCGCTGGTCACTTCGATCGCCGCCCAGCTGATGGCCACCACGCCGGCCACGGCGCCCGCCGTCAGCGAGCGGGTGCTGCAGACGCTGGTGGAGCAGCTCAACGTCGACGCCGGATTCCTGCGCCACAACGACCACGAGATCCGGGCGTCCAAGCTGGTGGCGGAGTGGCCGCCGCGTACCGATCCACCCGACCCGGATCCGCTGGCGGTTGTCTCGTTCACCACCGCCGATCCGGTCTTCACCACCTGCGCGCACGGCAAGCGGGTGGCGGTCATCCGGCCGGAACCGTCGGAGTCGGGCTATGTGCGCCAGATGGCGATCGATCATGCGATCGAATCACTGTCGGTGGCCACCGCACCACTGATCTCGGGGCCGGTGACCACCGGCATGCTCGGCCTGGTCAAATTCCGCCGGCCCAAGTGGCGGCCGGAAGAACTCAACACGATCGAAGCGATCGCGTCGCTGTTCGCGCAGTTGCAGGCCCGGGTGGTCGCCGAGGAGCGGCTGCGCTACCTGGCCGACCACGACGACCTGACGGGGCTGCACAACCGGCGCGCGCTCGTCGCTCATCTCTCCGACCGGCTGGTCGCGGGCAATCCCGGCCCGGTGGGCGTCTTCTACATCGACCTGGACCGGCTCAAGCCGATCAACGACTATCTCGGGCACGCCGCCGGCGACTGGTTCATCCAGGACTTCGCCCGGCGTCTCCGGGCATATGCCGGAAACCGCACCATGACGGCCCGGATCGGCGGTGACGAGTTCGTCGTCATCCCGGACTGGCCCATGTCGATGGCCAGCGCGGAGACCTTCGCCGATCGGCTGCAAGGTGCCCTGCGGGACAAGGTGGAGATCCAGGGCCATACCGTGACCAGCACGGTCAGTGTGGGCGTGACCGTGGGGCTGCCGGGCGAGGACACCAGCGCGGGCCTGTTGCATCGCGCCGACGAGGCGGTGCTGGCCGCCAAACGCGGTGGTGGTAATCAGACCGTCAGCTCCACCGATGATATGTCGCTGAAGAGCTTGTTCCGCAAGGACATCGAGCTGCACCTGCAGGGCAAGATCGACGACGAGTCACTGTTGCTGTACTACCAGCCCGAGGTCGACTTGTGGAGCGGGGCGATCGTGGCGGTCGAGGCGCTGGTGCGGTGGCGGCATCCGACCCGCGGGTTGTTGCTGCCCGGCTCGTTCATCAGCATCGCCGAATCCGCCAACCTGGCCGACGACCTGGGCCGGTGGGTGATGCGCAGTGCGTGCGCGGAATTCAGCTCGTGGCAGGCCAACGGCGTCCGGACCAACGCCACCCTGCGGGTCAACGTCTCCCCGGTGCAGCTGGCCGCCCGCGGATTCGTTCAGAACGTGGTGGACACCGTCGAGGAGTTCGGTCTGCGTCCGGGGTCGTTGTGCCTGGAGATCACCGAGCGCGCGGTGGTGCAGAACATCGAAACCACCCGGCGCACGCTGGCCGAGCTGCGCGAGGCCGGAGTTCAGATCGCCATCGACGACTTCGGCACCGGCTACGCCGTGCTGTCGCATCTGAAGGATCTGCCGGTCGACACGCTGAAGATCGATACCGTATTCGTGCGGGAATTGGGCGTCAACGCGGGCGATCTGGCGATCGTGCGGGCGATCATCGCACTTGCCGAGGCGTTCGGACTGCAGGTGGTCGCCGAGGGCGTGGAGACGTCAGCTGCCGCGCTCACCTTGATGCGTCACGGATGCCACCGCGCGCAGGGCTTCCTGTTCTCGCGCCCGGTGCCCGGCGCCGCCGCGGAATCAATGCTGGCGTCGCGCTGGATGGCCATGCCTTTCCTGGCCGACAGCCAGGCTTTGGTGATCTGAAAAGAACAACGCCCGGTAGAACGCGGCACACAACCGCACCCCCGGCTGCCGGCCGGCGAGCTCTGCAGCCGGTGCGGTGCACCAGCGCGTCTCGGCGTACGGCGGCAATCGGCGGTGCGGACCCCTCGAGGTGCCCCGGGCGAAGCTGTGGGAGGAACTCACCGGCGCCGGCCACGGCGCGCGCTGTCGCGCACCCCTGCCCTGCAAACCAGTCCCTCGCATAAATGGAGATAGTACATACCTTTCGTATGATGTCCAATCCTTACAAGACCGGTCGTTAGGACTTGTGTGGCACACGGTGCGTCGACGGCCACACGCCGGGCCGCCGGGACCGGCAAGGATGCCCGCGAGCAGGGCCACGCCCGTCATAATCAGATGCATGGAGCGACGGCGAAACGCGCACACCCCCCAGACCCCGATGGAGACGCTGCGGCAGTTGCCGGCCCTGGTCGCGCTCGAGCGGATCCCGGTGCCCGTGCTGGCGATCGCCGACGACGGCACCATCTTGTTCGCCAACACCGGCTTCGCCGGCATGCTCGGCTACACCCAAGAAGAAGTGCTGGCCCTGGAGTTCCGGCAGATCTTCGGCGAGGTGCCGCCGGCTGAGGAGTCCGCATTGTCGGTAATGCACTCATTGGCCAATCTGGTTGTTTCCCTGGAACATCGGGATGGTTCAACGGTGCGGGCCCTGATGAGCAAGTCGGCGCTCGAACGTGCCGACGACCGGGTTGCGCTCGCCACCTTCCAAGACCTCACCGAGCAACTGTGGACGGACGAGCGATAGCGCCTCAGTCGACGGCGGCCGAGTCCTCGCCGCCGCCCCCGGGTCCGGGCTCGGCCTGGTAACGCAGCGACTCGCGGGCCAGGAATTGCTGAAAGTACGCCAGCGAGTCCGCCGCGACGATCGCGGGCAGCAGCATCTCCCACATCCGGGTCAATCGGGCGATGCCGTCCTCGGCGCTCGACAGCAGCCATGTCCCGAGCATCGCGCCGGTGATCGGCTCGGCGACCAGGGCGGGATCGAGGCCCTCGCGCAAATCCCCCTCGGCGATTGCGCGTGCGGTCTGGGCGGCCACCGTCGCCGCCCATTCGTCGGCGACGTCACCGCCCAGTTCGTTGGATTCCGACAGTGCGAAAACCAGGTGGCCCGCCGCCCGCGCCTCTTTGTCGACGGCCAGCACCGCGGTGACGGCGAACATGCCGTGGATCATGCCTTCCAAGGCAGGCGACGACGGCTGGCACATGTTCCGGAAGGTGCTCAGCATGGTGCTGAATCCACCCTCGATGATGGCCATCACCAGTGATTCCATCGAATCGAAGTGGTGGTACAGGGCGCCTTTGGTCACTCCCGCGCGCTCGATGATCGCGGTTCGGCCGGCGGCGACGTAGCCCACCTCGCCGAATACGTCGATGGCTGCGTCGAGCAGCTTCCGTCGGGTCGCCTCGGATCGAACCTGACGTGCCATCAGCCCGCCCGGTCGTCGGCCGCGATGGGGTTCTCCGACGCGGTCTTGATGGCCAGCGCGGTGCGCCGCCGGATGAACTGGAGGAAATAGTCGATACGGTCGTCCGGCACCAATCCGGGCAGCACGACGATAAAGCCCCGCTCGATCTGCCCCAGGAACTGTTCGGGGTCGTCGAGATCGCCCGCCTGCCGCAACCCCAGGTACAGCGCCACCAGCATCCGGGCCACATCCTGCGGTTCCTGCTCGACGATGTCCCCTTCGGCGACTGCGCGTTCGGCCACCACACTCAGCGCTTGGACCGCATTGTTGAGCACCGTGGTCTGCAGTCCTTCGCCACGACCGACAACCGGAAGAAGATGCAGCACCGCGCGCGCGGTGTCGCGACAGATGTCTTCGACCGCCATCAGATAGCCGACGTCGATCAGGGTTTCCAGGCCGGAAAGCTTCCGGTCGACCAGCGACTGTACCGCCGCGCCGGCCCTGGCGAGTTGTTCGTCGATGACGGCAAGTGCGAGAGCATGCTTGGAGCGGAAATGGAAATACATTGCGCCCTTGGTCAATTCCGCTTCCGCGAGGATATCGTCCAGGCCGACGTCGTGATAGGGCCGCTGGGCGAACTGGTGCGCAGCGGCGCGGATGATCTGCTGGCGCGTCGCATCGGCGCGCCGGTCGGTGGAGTCAGCCAACGCGCGATCTCAGCCTCGTCACTGACCGGCAGTCGTACCGCATTGCGCTAACGCTATCAGGGCACTGTGCAAATTAAACCTTTTCGATACCCGCAATCGCCAATAACGAGAGCCGGCATTCGGTAAATATCAATTAGCGGCTGCCGGGTTACATTTGGTCTCCCAGGTGGCCGGCCTGCCCCCGATGATAGTGCCCATCCAAGCGGGTGGTCTCCGGCCCGGGTCGTTCCTCGCCGCTGCGTCGCCAGATCGACTCAGCGTGCGGGCATCGCGAGCACCACGAACTGCGTCAGCTGGCGCGGCGAGAAGTTGTCGTCGCTGACGAGCACCAGCGTTTGACGCCCGTCGGGCAGCTTGGGGCCCAGCGTGATCCCCTCGATGTTGTCCAGCGGTTGCAGGCCGGGTGTAGTCGACAGGTCGGCCACCAACGTCTTGACCATCGGGGTCACGGCCGCCCCGGCAAGGGCCGGCACGCCCAACACATCGGTGGCGTCCCCGATCTCGGCGCGGAACAACCGCACCGTCGGGCGCACGCTGAACGCCCGCTCGATCACCAGGAACGCGGTGTCGGACAACGCCACCAGGTCGGTCAGACCGTTTGTCTCGGCGGGGGCCGTGGCCGGCTCCAGCGGATAGGCGTATTGGGCGAACGGCGCGGCCGAGTCGGCGCCCGGGTCCACGCGGTAGGCGGTGATGCGGGTCAGCGCGCCGCGGGCCTGATCCGGCAGGGCGCCGTCGTCGTAGCCGGGTCCTTCCATCGCGGCGAACAGCCACCGGCCGTCCGGGCTCAGTGTCAGCCCCTCGAGCGTCATGTTGCGGCGTGGCCCGGTGCGCTGCGCCGACATCGCCAATTGCGGTGGCGTGGTCAACCGGCCGAGATAACTGCCGTCGAGGCCGGCGATCCTGACCCAGGGATCGGCCAGCACCGGACCACGCGGCCCGTCGGTGCGCCGCTCCCCCTCCGACGACCAATACAGCCGCTGCCGGCCGCTGTCGAACGCGATACCTTCCGGGTCCGGTGGCACGACCGGCGGTGAACTGTCGAACGACCGCGGTTCGAATTGCCGCCCGTGTTCGTCCAGCAGCGGGTGGACGGCCATGATCGCCGCGGCATCGACGCCGCGATCGGACACCGACAGCCGTACCGTGTAGAACCGGGCCGGCCCGCTGGCCGACCGGTCGTCACTGATGACGTAGTAACAGTCCCGCTGCGAGTCGTAACTGATCCCCGACAATCCGCCCACCGTCGTACCGGCGAACACGGTGCCCGGCGCCAGGTGGGTCTGGCCCAGGTATTCCACTCCCGGTGCCGCGGCCGGCGCCTCGCACGGTCCGCAGCCGGCAGCGAGGATCCAACACAGCGGCAACAGCCGGGCCAGCTTCCAACGCACACCGTCATTTAAACCCGGTTTACCGGCCGCCCCGCGCGGCTACCGTGCAGGGGTGACCATCTCCGCAGCTCTCTGTGACGCCTTGGATGGCCGTTGGCGTGCGGTCAAGAATCGGGTCCGGGCCACCCTGTCCGATGAGGTATTCCGCCCGCACTACACGCCGAACACGGTGATCGCGCGCGCCAAGGTCGCCGAACAGCTCAGGATCATGGCCGGCACCGGTGTGGCCGCCGACAGCTTCCGCAAGGAACACGGTGGAACCGGTGATGTCGGCGCGGCCATCACCATGATCGAGATGCTGGCGATGTCGGATCTGTCGCTGATGGTCAAGGCCGGCGTGCAGTGGGGGCTGTTCGGCGGCGCCGTGGAAAACCTGGGCACCGAGCGCCACCACCGCGCCTACGTCCAGAAGATCATCGACCTGGACCTGCTGGGCTGCTTCGCGATGACCGAGACCGGCCACGGCAGCGACGTGCAGGCGCTGGAGACCATCGCCACCTACGACCCGGCGACCGAGGAGTTCGTCATCGATTCGGCCACCGACACGGCCCGCAAGGACTACATCGGCGGGGCGGCCGAAACCGCCACCGTCGCGGCGGTTTTCGCCCAGTTGAGAACACCGGGCCCGGGCGGCGAAGAGCAGGGTCACGGCGTGCACTGCTTCCTGGTGCCGATCAGGGATGCCGAGGGCAACGACCTGCCCGGTGTCACCACCTCGGACTGTCACTACAAGGGCGGTCTGCCCGGGGTGGACAACGGTCGCATCGTCTTCGATCACGTCCGGGTTCCGCGCGAGAACCTGTTGAACAGGTATGCCGATGTCGACCCGGACGGCAGTTATCGGTCATCGATCGAAAGCGACGGCCGGCGGTTTTTCACCATGATCGGCACCCTCATCCGCGGCCGGGTCTCGGTGGGCGGGAGCGCGGCCGCGGCCGCCCGGGTCGCGCTGGACATCGCTACTCGATATGCCTTGCAGCGCAGGCAGTTCAGCGCGCCGAGCGATGACGGTGCCGAGCACGAGGTGCTCATCATGGACTACCTGGTACACCAGCGCCGGCTGCTGCCGCTGATCGCACGGTCATACGCGCTGCAGTTCGCTCAGAACGAACTGGTGAGCAAATGCCATGACCTGCAGACCGCCGACGACCCCGACCCCGAGGAACAGCGGGAGTTGGAGGCGCGGGCGGCCGGGCTGAAGGCCGCCAACACCTGGCACGCGTCCCGGGCGATCCAGGAGGCGCGCGAGGCCTGCGGCGGCGCGGGCTACATGGCCGAGAACCGGCTGATCGCGTTGCGCGCCGACACCGACGTGTTCACCACCTTCGAGGGCGACAACCACGTGCTCACCCAACTGGTGGCCAAGCAACTGTTGACCGCCTATGCCGACGACATCGCCGGTATGAGCCCGGTCGACTGGGTGCGTTTCGCCGCCGAGACGGTCAGCGACCGGGTGCTGAAACGTACCGCCGCAGAGACGATCATTCAGACCTTCGTCGACGCCCGGCAAGACAGCGAGGAAGAAGGCAGTCTGTTCAACCGGGGTACCCAGTTGCACATGTTCACCGACCGCGAAGAGTATCTGCTGACGTCGGTGGCGCGCCGGTTGCGGGCCAAGTCCGAGCAGATGAGCGACTTCGACGCCTTCAACGCCGTGCAGGACCACGTGCTGCACGCCGCGGCCGCCCACATCGACCGGGTGGTGCTGGAGGCCTTCGTCGCCGGCATCGAGTCCTGCCCTGACCCCGAAGCCCGCGAACTGCTGGAGCTGGTGTGCGACCTGTACGCGCTCAGCGTCATCGAGGACGACAAGGCGTGGTACATCGAGCACCGCTACCTGTCCACCGATCGGGCCAAGGCGGTGACCCGCGGCATCAACGACCGGTGCCGGAAGTTGCGGCCGCACGCCGAGACCCTGGTCGACGGGTTCGGCATCCCGGAGCAGCTGCGATACGCCGAGATGCTGCATCCGGAACACTTGGCAGAGACTGCCCGCCGGTGAATCCACCGGCCGACCGTCATAGGCTGTCCGCATCGATGCTCAAACAAAGGAGTACCAACCATGGCGTGGTTCCTCGCGCTGAATGCCACACCGACCAAGGGCGTCCAGGCACCGACCTATGAGCTGCAGGACTCCGCCGACATCGAGCGGATTACCGAGGAGATGGCCAGCTTCGCCGCCACCGACCGGGCGGTGGCGGTTCCCGCCGTCTTCAACAACGGCCGGCAGAAGGTCACCCTGTATGTGCGGCCGGCCGCCTGGGGCGCGTGGGCGATTTACGAGCTGACCGACGAAGAGCGCCGCGAGATGATGGCCAACAGCCCGCTGGTCAGTGCGCTCGCCCAGGCCCGCGCGGCTCAGCAGCAGCAGTCCCAGTCACAGCAGACGCCCCCGATGTTCGCACCGCAGCAGCCGCCTTCGCAGGCCGGTCCCTCGGTGATTCCCCGGCTGGACTGACGCCGGTACGACGTGGTGGCTCCCCCGGGTGGACTCGAACCACCAACCCTCCGGTTAACAGCCGAATGCTCTGCCAATTGAGCTACAGGGGACTGCTGTCCGCGTGGACTTGCACGACTCTAGCGCATCCGGACAGCACCGCCTCCCGACGGGGGTCGCACCCAAACTCGCCGCCGTTGCGTGAGGCAGGATGGAAACACCGCACGATGTAGGGAGCAGCATTTGATCGGGTACGTCGTCGTGATGGGCGTCGGCTACGTGATGGGCACGAAAGCCGGCCGTCGCCGCTACGAGCAGATCGTCGGCACCTACCACGCGCTGACCAGCAGCCCGGTCGCCAAATCGGTGATCGATAAGGGACGGCGCAGCATCGCCAAACGAATCCATCCCGGCCAGAAGATGGTGACCCTGACCGAGCTGGAGGACGGCACGACGGTGCTGCGGCCCGAAGACCCGGACGAACCCGGCCCGCGCTGATTCGCTCAGGCGGTACCAGTGGCGCCTGACCCGCTGCACCCAACCTACGGCCGGCCTTGCGATCAGGCGGTACCCCTCGCGCCTGACCCGCTGCACCCGACCTACGGCCGGCCTTGCGATCAGGCGGTCAGATCGTCGCCGCTGGCCTGCTCGAGCAGACTGCGCCGGTAGGCCTCCATCGCGACCAGGTCCCCGAACAGGGCGTGGTATTCGTCACTGTGTTCCACCGGTGACATCCGCTGCAGCTTGGACTTGACCTCGGCGATCTGCCGGCCCACCCAGACCTCCTGCAACCGGGCCAGCACCCCGCCGATGTAGCGGGGCAGTTTCTCGTCGTCGACGCGGATGGACTCCACGCTCAACTCGTGGATGAGGCCGATCGTCAGCGCCGAGGTGGTCTGCTCGCGCACCGTCTCGATCCACTGCGCGCCCGCGGCCGCCCCGGCGGTTCCGCCGGCGGTGTCGATCGCCGAGCGCACCGCCGCGTAACCGGGGTGAGTGAAACTCTCCACCGTCAGGCTGTCGAACACCGGCCCGGCCAGCGCAGGGAACTGCAGCGCCGCCTTGAGCGCCTCCCGCTGCGGCCACAGCGTCGGATCGGCCGGATTGGGGCGTGCCACCGGCGGCTGGGCGGCGGCCGCGGCCGAAGTGGTGGACATGCGCTTCGCGGCGCCCCGGGAATCCTTGGCCGCGGCGCGCACCCTTCCGATGACCTGCGCGACGTCGTCCCATCCCACCCAGCCGGCCAGTTGGCGGGCGTATTCGTCGCGCAGCGTCGGGTCCTTGATCTGGGCGACCATCGGTACGCAGCGACGCAGCGCGGCGACCCGGCCCTCGGCGTTGTCCAGGTCCATCTCGGCCAGCGCGGTGCGGACTGCGAACTCGAACAACGGAGTTCGGCGTGCCACCAGGTCGCGTAGCGCCTCGTCGCCGTGGGCCAGCCGCAGATCGCACGGATCCATGCCGTCGGCGGCCACCGCGACGAACGACTGTCCTGCCAGTTGTTGTTCACCCTCGAGGGCCTTGACCGCCGCCGCACGCCCGGCCGCGTCGCCGTCGAAGACGTAGATCAGCTCGCCCCGAAAGAATTTGTCGTCCATCATCAGTCGACGCAGCATCGCCAGGTGCTCGTCGCCGAAGGCGGTGCCGCACGACGCGACGGCGGTGGTCACCCCCGCCAGGTGCATCGCCATCACATCGGTGTAACCCTCCACCACGATGGCCTGGTGCCCGCGCGCGATGTCCCGTTTGGCCAGGTCGAGACCGAACAGCACATTGGACTTCTTGTACAGCGTCGTTTCCGGGGTGTTGACGTACTTGGCCTCCATCGGGTCGTCGTCGAACAACCGGCGGGCGCCGAACCCGATCACCTCCCCCGCCGAGGACCGGATCGGCCACAGCAGCCGACGGTGAAACCGGTCCATCGGGCCGCGGCGTCCCTCCCGGGACAGCCCTGCGGCCTCCAGCTCCTTGAACTCGAAGCCCTTACGCAGCAGGTGTTTCGTCAAGCCGTCCCACCCCGAAGGGGCGAACCCGCAGCCGAACCGCTGGGCCGCGGCGGCGTCGAAGTTACGTTCGGTGAGGTACTTGCGCGCCGGTGCGGCCTCGGGGCTGCCCAACGCCGCGGCGTAGAACTCCGCTGCCGCCGCGTTGGCGGCGATCAGCCGGCTGCGGCCGCCGCGCTCGCGCTGGATGTTGGTGGCCGATGCCCCGGTGTAGGTGATGGTGTGGCCGACCCGGTCGGCCAACAGTTCGACCGCCTCGACGAAGCTGGCGTGCTCGATCTTCTGCACGAATGCGTAGACGTCACCACCCTCCCCGCAACCGAAGCAGTGGAACAGGCCGTGGTTGGGCCGGACGTGAAACGACGGCGACTTCTCGTTGTGGAACGGGCACAGGCCCTTGAGCGAGTCGGCTCCGGCCCTCCTGAGCTGGACGTAATCGCCGACCACATCCTCGATCCGGACACGCTCGCGGATGGAGGCGATGTCGCGATCGGAGATACGGCCGGGCACCGGGTCAGTCTAGAGTGCACCGCCGGTCGGCCAACCCCGATGTTTTAAGCTCGGTCCGTCAACGTCGAGGTCCGGGAGCGCCCATGAGTCTGTCCGAGCAGCCAACGGCGGCGAAATCCAAGCGACCTCGCCTCCTGCTCGCGATCGCTGTCGTGGTGCTGGCCGTTGTGGGGCTGGTGATGTGGCTGGGCTCGCCCGACCGCTCCCGCGGCGCCGCATCGGGTATCACCGGCGAGACCGTCAAGCAGGTCCTGCTCGACGGCGCCGAGCTCACGAAGATGCTGGACCAGCCCTTCACCACGGTCACCGGGCCGCCGGCCTACGGCGGTCTGGAGGCGATGGAGGACTCGTCGGCGCCCGGCGAATGCGTGGGCGTCGTGGACGTCGCACCAAAGAGCGTGTACGCCGGGGCCGACGTGCAGAGCTACGCACGCGAGACGTGGATCGACTCCGAACCCCACCGGGACGGCTTCACGCCGCTCACCACCCGGGTGATGTTCGTCAAGGAGGCCGTGGTCGCGCTGCCCAGCGAGGCCGACGCCCGGGAGTTGTTCGCGAGCTTCGCCGACCAGTGGAAGCGCTGCGACGGGCGTCCGGTCGACACGACCGACCCGGTTTCGGGAGCGCAGCCGCACCTGCACGGCACCGAAATGCACATCACCGACGTGCGGGTCACCGATGACGTGCTGGCGGCGTCCATCGTGCTCGACAAGAGCCCCAAGGCCCCCGACACCCGGGCCATCGGCGTGCGCGGCAACTACATCGTCGGGGTACTGATCGCGTTCACCGGCACCGAGAACGCCACCGGTTCCGCCGATCCCCAAACCAGCAGCATCCAGGCCGTGCAGGCGATGATGGACAAGGTCACCGAACTCAGCTGAGGCGCCACTCAGCCCCCCGCGAGACGCTCCAATCGCCCCTCGGTGCACGACGCGATCTGATCGATGATGACCCGCAGCCGCGCGCCGTCGTCCGCGGCGGCGACGAACGCCGGGACGAAGATCGGATCCAAGCTCTCCGGTGCCCCGGCAAGCAGCCGGTGCGCGACCTCGTGAATCCGCTCACGCTGGACGGCCTGAATCTTGCGGTGCTGATCTTCGGACATGATGAACTGCACCGCAAGGGTTTTCAGCACGGCCACTTCGGCCCGAACCAGTTCAGGCACCTCCAGGTCGGCCTGGTAGCGGGTCAGCGGCCGGCGGCCGGCGGTGGCATGGGTAGCGCTGATCGCCGCGGAGGCGAACCGACCGACCAGCTCGCTGGTGAGTCGCTTCAACGCCACGGACGCCGACAGCGTCACCACGAATTTGCCGTAACCGGCGACCGCGGCCACCACCGGCAGTTCGGTGAGTCGTTGAGCCGCCGCCGCCAGATCATGCTCACCGTCGGGATCGCCGAGCCGCGCCAGTTCGGCCACCGTCGAGGCGTCACCGAGCACCCGCAGGTCGATGCGGCCCGCGATGACACCGTCTTCGACGTCGTGCACCGAGTAGGCGACGTCGTCGGCCCAGTCCATGATCTGCGACTCCAAGCAGACCCGGTCCTCCGGCGCGCCTCGACGCATCCATTCGGCGGCGGCCCGGTCGTCCTCGTAGAACCCGAACTTGGTTCGGGCCGGGCCGTTTTCCGGCCGTCGCGGCCACGGATATTTGGTGACCGCGTCCAGCGCCGCCCGGGTAAGGTTCAGTCCCGCGCTTGCACCGTCCGGCCCCAGGACTTTCGGTTCCAGGCCGGTCAGGATGCGGAAGTTCTGCGCATTGCCTTCGAATCCGCCGCAGCCGGAGGCGATTTCGTTGAGCGCTTGCTCGCCATTGTGACCGTACGGCGGATGCCCGATGTCGTGAGCCAGTCCGGCCAGGTCGACCAGGTCGGGGTCGCAGCCCAGTCCGATCGCCATCCCCCGCCCGATCTGGGCCACTTCCAGCGAATGGGTCAGCCGGGTGCGCGGCGTATCGCCGTCGCGGGGTCCGACGACCTGGGTCTTGTCGGCCAGCCGGCGCAATGCGGCGCTGTGCAGCACCCGGGCCCGGTCCCGGGCGAAGTCGGTCCGGTGCTGGCCGGCGGTTCCGGGCAGGCCGGCCGTCTTCGACGGCTCCGCCACGAGGCGATCGCGTTCGTGCGCGCCGTAGCTGTCGTATGAGTTCATGGCCACCGGCGCCAGTCTATTTAGCGCGCGCCCATTTCGATGACACGCCGGCCCGAAGCCCGGCGCCGCGGCGCCCGAGCCGCGCCCAGGCCGGCCGCAGAATTCCATCGCTCGCCCGGGGATCGCATATACATTGACCAGCATGCGAATCACGCGCCTGATCAGCGCCGTCCTGGCGATCCTCACCGCCGCGCTGCTCGTGGCGCCGAGCGCTGCGGGGCAACCACCGCTGCGGCTGCCCAGTTCGATCACCGACAGCGCCGGGGTGCTGGCGCCATCCGACCGCGCCGAGGTGCAGGCCGCGATCGACAAGCTCTACGCCGATCGGCACATCCGGCTGTGGGTGGTCTACGTCGAGGTCTTCTCCGGGCAGACCGCCGACGGCTGGGGCCGCAGCACGGCCCAGCTCAGCGACCTGGGCAACAACGACGCCCTGCTGGCGGTGGCCACCGCTGACCGCAGCTATGCGTTCCTGGTGTCCAACGGCATCGCCGAGATCAGCACCGGCAAGGTCGACGCACTGCGGCGCAACCAGATCGAGCCGGCCCTGCACCGCGGCGACTGGGCCGGGGCGGCCGCTGTCGCCGCCGAGGGATTGGACGCGGCGGCAGCTCCGGCCGAGGTGAACTGGGCGCCGATCCTGATCGCGCTGGCCGCGGTGGCGGCCGCCGGCGTGGTGGTGTGGCTGGTGGCACGTCAGCTGCGGCGTAGGCGGCACGCCGCGGCGCTGGCCGCAGCCCGGCGCGTCGACCCGACCGATCCGAACGCGCTGGCCGCCGTGCCGGTGTTCGCACTGGATGCGCTGTCGCGCGAGAAGGTGGTCGAGGTCGACAACGCGGTGCGCACCAGCGCCAACGAGTTGCAGCTGGCGGTCGATGAGTTCGGGCAGGAACGCACCCGGCCGTTCGCACAGGCGGTCGCGAGCGCCAAGTCCGCCATGGAGCACGCCTTCACCGTGCGTCAGCAACTCGACGACGACATCCCCGAGACACCGGCCCAGCAGCGCGATCTGCTGACCGGGGTGATTGTCACCGCCGCCAAGGCCGATCGCGAACTGGAGACGCAGCGAGCCTCGTTCGAGCAGTTGCGCGACCTGGTGCTCAACGCAGCGGCACGCCTCGACGATCTGACCCAGCGGCTCGTCGAGCTGACCGGGCGCATTCCGGCCTCCGAGCAGCACCTGATCGAGTTGCATCGCGAATTCGACGCCACGGCACTCAGTTCGGTGTCCGGCAACGTCAAGACCGCCCAGGACCGAGCGGCCTTCGCCGAACGCAACATCACCCGGGCGCGCGGGCTGGCCGATCACCCGGTGACCGGCGGGCAGAGCGAGCTGGTGGACGCGGTGCGGGCCGCGGAGTCCGGATTGGGCCAGGGCCGGGCGCTGCTCGACGCGGTGGATAACGCCGCCCGCGACATCCGCCACGCGGTCGCCACGCTGCCGGAGGCCATCACCGACGCCGAGGCCGGCATCGCACAGGCCAATGCGCAGCTACAGCGCGGCGCGGGCCCACACCGCTCCGAGCTCGCGTCGGCCCGCGACACCGCGGTCAAGGCTGTCGCCGCCGCGCGGGCCAGCGGAGATCCGCTGGGGGCGTTCACCGCGTTGACCAAAGCCGACGCTGATCTGGACCGGCTGCTGGACACCGTGGCTGAGGAACGCGCGGCCGCCGAGCGACTGGCCCGCACGCTGGAGCAGGCGCTGTTCACCGCGTCGTCGCGGATCCGCGCCGTCTCGGATTACATCGACACCCGCCGCGGCAGCGTCGGCCCGGAGGCCCGCACCCGGCTGGCCGAGGCCCGCCGCCGGCTCGAGGCCGCCCAGGACAAGCGCAGCACCGACGTCGCCGGCGCCATCAGCCAGGCCAACGGTGCGGCCACACTGGCCGCCGCGGCCCAGTCACTGGCCAAGGCCGACGTGCAGGCCGCGCAGCGGGCCTACTACGGGCGCTACGGCGGCGGTCCCGGTGGTGGCAATGACACCGGCGCCATGCTGGGCGGCATCATCATCGGCAACATCCTCAGCGGTGGCGGTATGGGTGGCGGCTTCGGCGGCGGTAGCAGCGGCGGCGGTTGGAGTCCGACCTCGTTCGGCGGCTCCTCGGGTGGCGGCGGCTTCTTCGGCGGCGGCGGCCGCTTCTAACCCCACCACCGCGAGCGTGCGCGTCCCCGCTCGACACGCCGCACAATTTCCCGGAGATACGCACGCTCGCGCCGGCAAATTCGCGCGGCGCGCGAGCGGGAAAGCTCCGTCTCAATGCGGCGCACCATGTCCCGGGATCGGCGTCGAACGTCGTCGTCGACGATGGACAGCACCGTCCACCCCACCTCCTGCAATGCCGCGCGTTTGCGCCTCTCCCGGCGCAGCGCCTCAGGGCTGCTGTGGAAGTCGAAGCCGTCGTATTCGACGGCCACTCGATACTGCGGCCAGGCGCAGTCCACCCGCCATGCCTGGAAGTTGCGGTCGATGATCGTGAACTGCAGTTCGGGCGGGGGTAGCCCGCCGTCGAGCATTCCATCGGCCAGCGGAATCAGCTCCCGCACTGTGACGATTCCCGGCCGCCCGGATTGGTGCGCCGCCGCGCGGCGTAACCGGCGCGGGTCACAGTGGCCGCTGCGCAGCGCCTTGTCGAGAACGGCCAGCGCCCGGGGGCGGCGGAGGCTGCGGGCGAATTCGATTGCGGTCCAATTGGGCTCGGTGGCGAGCCGACCGTCGATTACGGTTAACGGCACGCCGTGACGGCGATGCACCACCAACCCGTCGGACTTGCGCAGCTGATGCCCTGCCGGGTTCAGCACGTGCAGGTCGGAGTCGTCCTCGGTGTCGAAACCGTACGCCGCAGCGGCGGTGCCAAGGCAGACCGCGACTTGTTCACCGGCGCGCAGATCCAGGCCCGCCAGCCGGAGGTCAGCAGCCCTTGAGGCGCACGGCCAGGTAGTCGGCCACCGAGTCGATGGCCACCCGCTCCTGAGCCATGCTGTCGCGCTCGCGCACGGTGACGGCCTGGTCTTCGAGGGAGTCGAAGTCGACGGTGATGCAGAACGGGGTGCCGATCTCGTCCTGGCGACGGTAGCGCCGGCCCACCGCCCCGGCGTCGTCGAACTCGACGTTCCAGGACTGGCGCAACTCGGCGGCCAAGTCTCGGGCCTTCGGCGACAGGTCGGCGTTGCGGCTCAGCGGCAGCACCGCGGCCTTGACCGGCGCCAGCCGCGGGTCCAGGCGCAACACCGTGCGCTTGTCTACCCCGCCCTTGGCGTTGGGGGCCTCGTCCTCGTGATAGGCGTCGATCAGGAACGCCATGAACGAGCGGGTCAGGCCGGCCGCCGGCTCGATCACATACGGCGTGTAGCGGGTGTCGGACGCCTGGTCGTAGAACGACAGGTCGACACCGGAGTGCTTGGTGTGGGTGGACAGGTCGAAGTCGGTGCGGTTGGCGATGCCCTCCAGCTCGCCCCACGGGTTGTTCTGGAAACCGAACTTGTACTCGATGTCGGTGGTGCCGGCGCTGTAATGCGACAGCTTCTCCAGCGGATGTTCGAACAGCCGTAGCTTGTCGGCGTCGATACCGAGGTCGACGTACCAGGCCAGCCGGGTATCGATCCAGTACTGGTGCCACTCGCGGGCGGTGGACGGCTCGACGAAGAACTCCATCTCCATCTGCTCGAACTCGCGGGTCCGGAAGATGAAGTTGCCCGGGGTGATCTCGTTGCGGAAACTCTTGCCGGTCTGGGCGATTCCGAACGGTGGTTTGCGCCGCGCGGTGGTGACCACGTTGGCGAAGTTGACGAAGATGCCCTGCGCGGTCTCGGGGCGCAGATAATGCAGCCCCTCCTCGGTCTCGATCGGGCCGAGGTAGGTCTTGAGCATCATGTTGAACTCGCGGGGCTCGGTCCACTGGCCCTTGGTACCGCAGTCCGGGCAGGCGATCTCGCTCATCGGAACGTCATCGGGGTCGACCTGCTCCCCTTTTGCAAGCCGCTTGGCGGCTACCGCCTCTTGCATGTGGTCCTGGCGGTGACGCTTGTGGCAGGACAGGCATTCCACCAGCGGGTCGTTGAAGACGTCCACGTGACCGGAGGCCACCCACACCTCGCGCGGCAGGATGATCGACGAGTCCAGGCCGACGACGTCCTCGCGGGCCGTCACGACCGAGCGCCACCACTGTCGTTTGATGTTCTCTTTGAACTCCACGCCGAGCGGACCGTAGTCCCAGGCGGATTTGGTGCCGCCGTAGATTTCGCCGGCCGGGAAGACCAGGCCGCGGCGCTTGGCCAGATTGACGACGGTGTCGATGACGGACGCCACGAGGGGGTGCACTCCTGTCTTGTCGAGGCCGCGCCGGCAACGCCGACACGCAGAGCACCGACATCGTATCGATAAGCTCGGAGTTCTTTGACATGCATCATTACGCATGGAACAGTGGAGCCAGCTGAAAACGGTTTCCAACATGGGCGGAGGTGGTGGCATGGCGCCCGCAGCGTCCGGTCTGGTAGCCGATGACCACCAACACACCGGGCCCGCCTACCCGGCCACGCCGCCGCGTGAGATCCTCGACGCCGCCGGCGAATTGCTGCGGGCATTGGCCGCTCCGGTGCGCATCGCGATCGTCTTGCAGCTGCAGGAGTCGCACCGCTGCGTCCACGAACTCGTCGACGCGCTGGGGGTGCCGCAGCCACTGGTCAGCCAGCATCTGAAGATCCTCAAATCGGCCGGGGTGGTCACCGGGGAACGGTCGGGCCGCGAAGTGCTCTACCGGCTGGCCGACCATCACCTGGCGCATATCGTCATCGACGCGGTGGCCCACGCCGGTGAAGACCATTGACCGCCCCCGGGGTGCGCTCCACCCGGCAGCGCACGGCGATCTCGGCGCTGCTGGAGACCATCGACGACTTCCGTTCGGCGCAGGAACTGCATGACGCGCTGCGTGAGCGCGGCGAGAACATCGGGCTGACCACCGTCTATCGCACGTTGCAGGCGATGGCGTCGGCCGGTCAGGTCGATACCCTGCGCTCCGACACCGGTGAATCGGTGTACCGGCGCTGCTCAGAGCACCATCACCACCACCTGGTGTGCCGCGACTGCGGCGCCACGGTGGAGGTTGCCGACCATGAGGTCGAGACGTGGGCGGCCCAGATCGCCGCAGAGCACGGCTTCTCCGACGTCAGCCACACCATCGAGATCTTCGGCACCTGCGCCGACTGTAGGAAAGCCGACTGTAGGAAATAAGTAGGCCCCGCCCGGTCGGATCAGCCCGGCGAGCCGTTGCTGGCGCCGCTACCTCCTTCGCCGCCTTCGCCGCCCCGGCCCAGGTTGCCGCCGTTACCGCCGTTACCGCCGTTGCCGCCGGACGCGCCGCTGTTGGTTCCCGACGGGTCGTATCCGTCG
>NZ_QMEX01000067.1 GCF_003284925.1 Mycolicibacter senuensis | reverse complement strand
CGGTGGCGCCGGGGGTAATGGCGGCGATGGCGGTCACGTCTACGGCGGAAACGGTGGCAACGGCGGCAACGGTGGTACCGGAGTCGGCGCCGACGGCGGTCGCGGTGGCAACGGCGGCAACGGCGATGTCCGCGTGGATGTCAACAACGGCGGCGGCGGCAACGGCGGCGATGGCGGCAACGGCGGCAACGGCACCACCGGTGGAAACGGCGGTAACGGCGGCAACGGCACCAATTGGGGCTTCGGCGGCGACGGCGGGCAGGGCGGCAACGGCGGATCCGTAGGCCCGAATGGCAACGGCGCCGGCGGTACTGGCGGCAACGGTGGTGACGGCACCGCTGAGCAATACACCGGCGGCAACGGTGGAGCGGGTGGTAACGGTGGCGCAGACGGGACCCCCGGCACTACTGGAACCGCCGGCCAGAACCGTCCGTGAGCCCGGTAAGCCCCCGGCCTCAAGCCAAGGTCACCAAGCCCAGCTCGGCGTCGCCGGACAGCAGCGGGTGACTGGGCAACACCCGCACCGTGTAGCCGACCGCCCCGGCGACCGGTAGCGGGGTGGTCGTCGCGAACACTTCGGTTCCATCGGCGCCGGTGCGCTCATGTGCCATCACCACGGTGGCCGGATCCAGCAGGGTGTCATCGGAGTCCAGCCGGCCCAGCACCGCCTGCACCGTCACCTCGTCGGGCGCCAGGCCGGCCAACCGGACCGTGGCGGTCAGCGTCAGCTCCGACCCCAGTTGCGGGGTGTCGGGCAGACCGGTGCTGTCGACGTCGGTGATCTCGATGCGCTGCCAGGCGCGCTCCGCCCGGGTGCGGTAGTCAGCCAGCTGTCGAGCCGCACCGTAGGGCACCCCATCCACCGGTTCCCGGGTACGCCGCAGCGACTGCGCCGCCGGGGCATAGCACTGCTCGACGTAGTCGCGCACCATCCGCGAGGCAAGCACCTTCGGCCCCAACGTCTGCAGTGTGTGGTGCACCATCTCGATCCAGCGCGGCGGCACGCCACGTTCGTCGCGGTCGTAGAACTTCGGGACGACCGACTGCGCCAGCAGGTCATAGAGCGCCGCGGCTTCCAGGTCGTCGCGGCGGTTCTCATCTGCCACCCCATCGGCGGTGGGTATCGCCCAGCCGTTCTCCCCGTCGAACCACTCGTCCCACCAGCCGTCGCGGATGGACAGGTTCAGCCCGCCGTTGAGCGCACTCTTCATCCCCGATGTGCCGCATGCCTCCAGCGGGCGCAGCGGATTGTTCAGCCACACATCGCATCCGGCGTAGAGCCGCCGTGCCATCGACATGTCGTAGTCGGGCAGGAAGGCGATGCGATGACGCACTTCCGGGCGGTCCGCGAACCGCACCACCTGCTGGATCAGCGCCTTGCCGCCGTCGTCGGCCGGATGGGATTTGCCGGCGACGATCAGCTGAACCGGCCGCTGCTCGTCGAGCAGCAGTTGCTCCAACCGGTCGGGGTCGCGCAGCATCAGCGTCAACCGCTTGTAGGTGGGCACTCGGCGGGCGAAGCCGATGGTCAGCACGTCGGGGTCGAAAGCCGTTGCGATCCAGCCTAACTCGGCCTCGGAAGCGCCCCGGTCCAGCCCGGACCTCAACAACCGGAATCGGACCTCGTCGACCAGCACCGACCGCAGCTGCGATCGGATCGACCACAGCGCAACGGGATCGACCTGCTGCAGCCGCTCCCAGGCGGCAGGCTCGCTGAACGAATCCGCCGTCGCCAGGTCGCGGCCCAGCTGCAGCCATGGCGCCGCCGCCCAACTGGGCGCGTGCACACCGTTGGTGATCGAGCCGATCGGCACCTCATCGCGGTCGAAGCCCGGCCACAACCCGTTGAACATGGCACGGCTGACCCTGCCGTGCAGTCGGGACACCCCGTTGGCGCGCTGGGCCAACCGCAGCCCCATGTGGGCCATGTTGAAAGTGTCGGGGTCGGGCTCAGCGCCCAGTTCGAGGATCCGCTCGATGGGCACCCCGCTGGCCAGTGCGTTGCCGTCGAAGTAGCGGCGCACCATATCGATGCCGAACCGGTCGATGCCGGCCGGGACCGGGGTGTGGGTGGTGAACACCGTCGACGAACGCACCACTGCCAGCGCGGTGTCGAAATCGAGGCGTTGTTCGGCGATCAGCTCACGGATGCGTTCGATGCCGAGGAACCCGGCGTGGCCCTCGTTCATGTGGAACACCTCGGGGGCGGGGGTGCCGCTGAGCTCGGTGAACGCCCTGATTGCCCGAACCCCGCCGATCCCGGCCAAGATCTCCTGGCGGATCCGGTGCTCCTGGTCGCCGCCGTACAGCCGGTCGGTGACGCCGCGCAGCTGATGCTCGTTCTCACCGATGTCGGAGTCCAGCAGCAGCAGCGGCACCCGCCCGACCTGCGCCACCCAGATCCGGGCGCGCAACCGGCCTGCGCCGGGCAGTGCCACCTCGATCAGCGCCGGGTTACCGGCGGCATCGGCCAGCAGCCGCAACGGCAGCCCCTGCGGGTCCAGCGACGGATAGGTCTCCCGCTGCCAGCCGTCGGCGGTCAGCGATTGACGGAAGTATCCCGACCGGTAGTACAGCCCGACCGCGATCAGCGGCACCCCCAGGTCCGATGCCGACTTCAGGTGGTCACCGGCCAGAATCCCCAGGCCTCCGGAATAGTTGGGCAGCGCCTCGGCGACGCCGAACTCCATCGAGAAGTAGGCGATCGCGGCCGGCAGCGTCGCGCCGGCTTCCTGCTGCTGCTGGTACCACCTGGGCTGGGTCAGATATTCGTCGAGATCGGCCGACAGGGTCTCGAGCCGGCCGGTGAACGCCCCGTCGGCGGCCAATTCGTCAAGCCGTGCCGGACTCACGGCGCCCAGCAGTGCGACCGGATCCCGCCCGCAACCGGCCCACAGCTCAGGGTCGATGGTGGCGAACAACTCCTGTGTCGGCTGATCCCACGACCAGCGCAAGTTCATCGACAGTTGCTCGAGTGCTCGCAGCCGGTCGGGAAGGTGCGCACGAACGGTGAACCGCCGGAGTGCCTTCACACGTCATCACCTTACCGGCGGTTCAGCGAGGCTCGCCGGAGTTGGCCCGAAGGGCCGGCGGAGGCGAGCCGAAGCTGGGACCGCCGCACCGGCACGCCGGTTCAGCGAGGCTCGCCGGAGTTGGCCCGAAGGGCCGGCGGAGGCGAGCCGAAGCTGGGACCGCCGCACCGGCACGCCGGTTCAGCGAGGCAGCGGGAATCGCCGGACAGACGTGGCGATTCGGTTGCGAACCGGCCGCTTCGTGCCGGTCGAGATCCCCCGCCCATTACCGTGGGCGTCAAGAGCCCGCGGCGAACGGAGTGTGAGTGCCTGGTCGTGTCGAGATCGACGACGTCGAACCGGTCATCTCGTGCGGCCGCTATCCGGCCAAGGCCGTGGTCGGCGAGACGGTGCCGGTCAAGGCCACCGTGTGGCGCGAGGGCCACGACGCGGTCGCCGCGACGCTGGTGGTGAGTTATCTCGGACGCCGCTACCCACATCCCGGAGAGTCGCCGGCCGCACCGCCGGTTGCCGGCGCCGCGCCGCTGCACATCCCGATGCACATCGGGTTCGACGACTACGTGTTCCACGGCGCCTTCACGCCTGATTCGGTCGGGCTATGGGCCTTCCGCGTCGAGGGGTGGGGCGATCCGCTGCAGAGCTGGCGAAACGCCGTGACCGCCAAGCTCGAGGCGGGCCAGGGCGAGACTGAGCTGTCCAACGACCTGTTGGTCGGCGCCGACTTGTTCGACCGCGCTGCGGCCGCGATACCGCCCGCGCAGCGCCGACCGGTACAGGAAGCGGCCGCCGCCCTGCGCGCCCCCGGTGACCCGGTGGACCGGGCCGCGCCCGCCCTCTCGACAGCGGTCGAAGAACTGCTGGCCCGCCACCCGTTGCGCGAGCTGGTCACCCGCGGCGAGAACCACCAGGTGTGGGTGGATCGGCCGCTGGCCCGCCGCGGCGCCTGGTATGAGATGTTTCCGCGCTCGACCGGCGGCTGGGATAGCGACGGCAACCCGGTGCACGGCACCTTCGCCACCGCGTCAGCAGCGCTCCCACGCATCGCGGCGATGGGCTTCGACGTGGTGTATCTGCCGCCCATCCATCCCATCGGGCACGTCCATCGCAAGGGCCGCAACAACTCCACGACCGCCGAGCCGGGTGACGTCGGTTCGCCGTGGGCGATCGGCAGCGCCGAGGGCGGCCACGACGCGGTTCACCCGGGGCTCGGCACCATCGACGATTTCGATGACTTTGTGGCGGCCGCCCATCGCCTGGACCTGGAGGTCGCGTTGGATCTGGCGCTGCAGTGCGCACCGGATCACCCCTGGGCCAGTCAGCACCGGGAATGGTTCACCGAGTTGCCGGACGGCACGATCGCCTATGCCGAGAATCCGCCGAAGAAGTATCAGGACATCTACCCGCTGAACTTCGACAACGATCCGGCCGGCTTGTACGCCGAGGTGCTGCGCGTGGTCCGGTTCTGGATGGACCACGGGGTGAAGGTCTTTCGGGTCGACAATCCCCACACCAAGCCGCCGGACTTCTGGATCTGGCTGATCGCCGCAGTGAAGAACATCGATCCCGACGTGTTGTTCTTGTCCGAAGCCTTCACTCCGCCGGCACGCCAGTACGGTCTGGCCAAACTCGGCTTCACCCAGTCCTACACCTACTTCACCTGGCGGACATCGAAATCCGAGCTCACCGAATTCGGACAGCAGATCGCCGAGCTCGCCGACTACCGGCGGCCGAACCTGTTCGTCAACACCCCCGACATCCTGCACGCCAGCCTGCAGTCAGGCGGTCCGGGTATGTTCGCCATCCGCGCGGTGCTGGCGGCGACGCTGGGCCCGACGTGGGGGGTGTACTCCGGCTTCGAGTTGTTCGAGGACCGGGCGTTGCGTGAGGGCAGCGAAGAGTACCTCGACTCCGAGAAGTACCAGCTGCGTCCGCGCGACTTCGCCGCCGCCGTCGCCGAGGGCAGGTCTTTGGAACCGTTCATCGCCCGGCTCAACGAGATCCGCCGGATGCATCCGGCGCTGAGCCAGCTGCGTACCGTGCACTTCCACCCGATCGACAACGATGCGTTGCTGGCCTACAGCAAGTTCGATCCGGACAGCGGTGACACCGTGCTGGTGGTGGTCAATCTCAACCCGTTCGTCCCCGAGCACGCGACGCTGCGGCTGGATATGTGGGCGCTGGGAATGGAGGACTACCAACGATTCTGGGTGCGAGACCAGATCAGCGGCGAGGATTACCACTGGGGCCGGGAGAACTGGGTGCGGCTCGACCCGGCACGGGCGGTGGCCCACATCGTCAACATGCCACCGGTCAACGCGCAGGCCCGCACCGCCCTGCTGCGTCGCAGGTGAGTTCGATGGCCCGACAGTTGGCGCCCGCCGCGGCGGACCTGACCCGACTCCTCGCCGGCGAACACCATGATCCGCACGCGATCCTGGGCGCCCACGAGTACGGCGAGGTCACGGTGGTCCGGGTATTGCGGCCCCGCGCGCGCCGCGCGGTCGTGGTGGTCGGCACCGACCGATTCCCGATGCGGCATCTCGGCTCCGGGTTGTTCGCGGTTGCGCTGCCGTTGACCAGGCTGGCCGACTATCGACTCGAGCTGCACTACCCCGACGCGGCGGAGTTCGCTGAGCCGACCGGGATTCACATAGTCGCCGACGGTTACCGGTTCGCGCCGACACTCGGCGAGGTTGACCTGCACCTGTTCGCCGAGGGCCGCCACGAACGGCTGTGGGAGGTGCTGGGCGCCCATCGCCGCACATTCACCACGGCCGGCGGTGACGTGTCCGGGGTGTCGTTCGCGGTGTGGGCGCCCAACGCCGCCGGAGTGGGCCTGATCGGTGACTTCAACGGCTGGGACAGCAACGACGCCCCGCTGCGCGCGTTGGGTTCCTCCGGGGTCTGGGAGGTGTTCTGGCCCGACTTTCCGCCCGATGGTCTCTACAAGTTCCGTATCCACGACGCCGACGGCAGCGTCAGCGATCGTGCCGACCCGTTCGCCTTCGCTACCGAGGTGCCGCCGCGAACCGCATCGCGGGTGACGCACAGCGACTACCGCTGGGGTGACGCCGACTGGATGACGCAGCGCGCCGGCCGAGACCCGGTGGCGGAGCCGATGAGCACCTACGAGGTGCACCTGGGGTCGTGGCGGCCGGGCCTGAGCTATCGCCAGCTCGCGGTGGAGCTGACCGACTACGTTGTGCAGCACGGCTTCACCCATGTCGAGCTGCTGCCGGTCGCCGAGCATCCGTTCGGCGGGTCCTGGGGTTATCAGGTCACGTCGTACTACGCGCCGACCGCGCGCTTTGGCACACCCGACGATTTCCGGGTGTTGGTCGATGCGCTGCACCGCGCCGGCATCGGTGTCATCGTGGACTGGGTGCCGGCGCACTTCCCCAAAGACGCGTGGGCGCTGGGCCGGTTCGACGGCACCCCGCTCTACGAGCACGCCGACCCGCGCCGTGGTGAACAGCTCGACTGGGGCACCTACGTGTTCGACTTCGGTCGTCCCGAGGTGCGCAACTTCCTGGTGGCCAATGCGCTGTACTGGCTGACCGAGTTCCACGTCGACGGGCTGCGGGTGGATGCCGTGGCGTCGATGCTGTATCTGGATTACTCCCGTCCCGCCGGCGGCTGGACACCCAACATCCACGGTGGCCGGGAGAACCTCGAGGCGGTGCAGTTCCTGCAGGAGCTGAACGCGACCGCGCACCGGGTGGCGCCGGGAACCGTGACCATCGCCGAGGAGTCGACCTCCTGGCCGGGCGTGACCCGCGATACCGGCCTGGGCGGCCTGGGCTTTTCGATGAAGTGGAACATGGGCTGGATGCACGACACGCTGTCCTATCTCGGTCATGACCCGGTGCACCGCTCCTATCACCACCATGAGATGACGTTCTCGATGCTGTATGCCTACAGCGAGAACTTCGTGCTGCCGATCAGCCACGACGAAGTGGTGCACGGCAAGGGCACGCTGTGGAGCCGGATGCCCGGCGACGATCACGCCAAGGCCGCCGGGGTGCGCTCGCTGCTGGCCTACCAGTGGGCGCATCCGGGCAAGCAGTTGCTGTTCATGGGCCAGGAATTCGGCCAACGCGCCGAGTGGTGCAACGAGCGTGGCGTCGACTGGTTCCAGCTTGATCCCGGCACCGAGCCCGACGGCTACTCCCCCGGTATCCTGCGGCTGGTCGGCGACATCAACGCCCACTACCGGGCGCTGCCCGCGTTGTGGAGTCAGGACGGCGACCCGCGGGGCTACTCGTGGATCGATGCCAACGACTCGACCAACAACGTGCTGAGCTTTCTGCGCTACGGCGCGGACGGTTCGATGCTGGCCTGCGTGTTCAACTTCTCCGGGATCGAGCACGCCGACTACCACCTGGGCCTGCCCCGCGCCGGCCGGTGGCGCGAGGTGCTCAACACCGACGCGATCGGCTACCGCGGTTCGGGGGCGGGCAACCTGGGCGGCGTGGAGGCCACCGATGATCCGTGGCACGGCCGGCCGGCCTCGGCGGTGCTGCTGCTGCCGGCCCTGTCGGCGCTATGGCTGGCGCCCGCGTAGCGGCGAGCGCCAGCGCGGCGGAGCCGGGCGCCGCGGATCGGCCCCATCGGATCAGCGCGCCAGGTCAGTACAGCGCGTTGGCCAGGTTGCGCCGACCGGCGATGACCTCGGGGTCGGCCGGGTCGAAGAGCTCGAACAGCTCCACCAGCCGGGTCCGCACCGTACTGCGTTCGTCACCGGAGGTTCGCCGCACCAGCGCGATCAGCCGGTCGAACGCCGCGGTGACGTCCTGATTGAGAATCTGCACATCGGCCGCGGCGAAGGCGGCCTCGATGTCGTCGGGGGAAGCATCGGCGCGTGCCGGCGCATCCGGCTGCCGGCCGGTTGCGCGCTCCAGGAACGTCAACTGGCGCAGCGCCGCCTTGGCTTCGACATGGTCGGGGTCGGCGTCGAGCAGCGCCTGATAGGAGTCGCGAGCCGCGGCGAAGTCACCGGCGTCGAGTTGATCGCGGGCCCGGGCGAGTACCGGGTCCACCTGCTCGGGCTGCTCGGTTTCGCCGCCGCCGGAGAGCTTGCCCGCGGTGGCCGACAGCAGCGAATCCACCCAGCGGCGCAGCTGGTCGGGTGGCTGCACCCCCTGAAAGCTGGTGATCGGTTGGCCGGCGGCAAGCGCCACCACGGTGGGTACCGCTTCCACGCCGAACACCTGCGCCACCCGTGGAGCGACGTCGACGTTGACGGTGGCCAGCGACCACGTGCCGCCATCACTGGTGGCCAGTGCGCCCAGCGTGTCGGCCAGCTTGATGCAGGCCTCGCTGCGAGGCGACCACAGCAACACCACCACCGGCACCTGGTTGGAGCGGACCAGCACCTCGTCTTCGAAGTTGGCCTCGGTGATCTCGGTGGCGCCCGGCGGGGCGGAGCCGTCACCGCCGGCACCACCGGGCGGTTGCTTGAGTCCGGACAGATCTACTGCTCCGGCCAATGCCGGACCGATCGGGGGTCGAGGACGCGTCACGTCTTCAAGTCTGTCACGCCGCCGCAGCGCCGGTGCCGATGGCTGATTTCGGGGCCGACGAGCCCGCCTATGACCAAAATCACATCCCGAATCCAACGATGCGAAACCGGCGAATCCAGCAACCTACGCGACCGTAAGGACAGGGCCTATCCGGTCCGCAGAATCAGCGAGTCGCCCTGCCCACCGGCACCGCACAGCGCGGCTACCGCGTAGCCCGAACCGCGGCGTTTGAGCTCGAGGGCGGCGTGCAGCGTGATACGCGCCCCGGACATGCCGATCGGGTGCCCGACGGCGATCGCGCCGCCGTGGATGTTGACGACGTCAGGGTTCACCCCGAGTTCCCGGGTCGAGGCCAGCGACACCGCCGCGAACGCCTCGTTGATCTCCACCACGCCGAGCTGGTCGACCGAGATGCCCTCCCGGGCGATGGCCTTTTTGATGGCATTGGCCGGCTGCGACTGCAAGGTCGAGTCCGGCCCGGCGACCACGCCGTGCGCTCCGATCTCGCACAGCCAGTCCAGTCCGAGCTGCTGAGCCTTGGCCTTGCTCATCACCACCACGGCGGCCGCGCCGTCGGAAATCTGCGACGACGAGCCCGCGGTGATGGTGCCGTCCTTGCGGAACGCCGGCTTGAGCCCGGCCAGTGATTCGGCGGTGGTGTTGGCCCGGATGCCCTCGTCCTCGGTGAACTCCAGCGGATCTCCCTTGCGCTGCGGGATCTTCACCGGCACCACCTCGTCAGCGAACACCCCGTCCTTCCATGCCGCGGCGGCCCTGCGGTGCGATTCGGCCGCGAGTTCGTCCTGCTCGGCGCGGGTGAACTTGTCGGCCTCGTTACGTTGCTCGGTGAGTGCACCCATCGGCTGGTCGGTGAACACGTCGTGCAGGCCGTCGTAGGCGAGGTGGTCCAGCACGGTCACATCGCCGTACTTGTAGCCGGACCGGCTGTCCATCAGCAGGTGCGGTGCCTTCGTCATGGACTCCTGGCCGCCGGCCACCACCACGTCGAACTCGCCGGCGCGAATCAGCTGGTCAGCCAGCGCGATGGCGTCGATTCCGGACAGGCACATCTTGTTGATGCTCAGCGCCGGAACGTCCCAGCCGATGCCGGCGCCCACCGACGCCTGCCGCGCCGGCATCTGGCCCGCGCCGGCGGTGAGCACCTGGCCCATGATCACGTACTCCACCAGCGAGGCCGGGACGCCCGCCTTCTCCAGGGCCCCGGCGATGGCGATCGCGCCCAGGTCACTGCCGGAGAAATCCTTCAGCGAACCCATTAGCTTGCCGATCGGGGTCCGGGCCCCAGCAACGATCACCGATGTGGTCATGACTACCTCCAAGCCGGATGTGGGCGCCCGATCTGCCGGATCGCCGCAGCGCGATGTTTCTGCTCAGGTTACCGTTGCGTTATGACGACCGAATCCGTCGCTGGCCCGTTAGACGTACGCCCCACCCTGGCCTCCGCCCTGGTGACGGCGATCGACCACGTCGGCATCGCGGTGCCGGACCTGGAAGCGGCCAAGAAGTGGTATCACGACCAGCTCGGCATGATCGTGCTGCACGAAGAGGTCAATGACGAGCAGGGCATCGTCGAAGCGATGCTCGCGGTGCGCGGCGCCCCGGTCGGCAGTGCCCAGCTGCAGCTGATGGCCCCGATCGACGAGTCGTCGACGATCGCGAAGTTCCTGGACAAGCGCGGCCCGGGACTGCAGCAGCTCGCCTACCGGACCAGCGACATCGACGCGCTCTCGCAGCGACTGCGCGACGAAGGTGTCCGATTGATCTACGACGCGCCGCGGCGCGGCACCTCGAACTCGCGGATCAACTTCATCCACCCCAAGGATGCCGGCGGGGTGCTGATCGAGTTGGTCGAGCCCGCCGCGGCCCACTGACACACTGCGCCCACTGCGGTCACGACCATTTACGGGTCGGACCGCGGGTTGCGCGGTTGGCCCAACACGGTGTGTGCCAATGCCGGCGATCATCGAGCGCTGCCTCACCCGCATCGGCCCGCCACACCACCACGTGCGCGATACCGCCGCGAATCTCGTGATCGCATCCCGGGCATCGATAGGTCTTGACGGCCCGCGCGCCGGCGATCGGCCGCACCGCGTACTCGTACCCATCGGGGCCAGTCTCCAGACGCTCCTGGGCCGGCACCGGTAGGGACGCCTGTCGCCGGCGCGACGGGCTGCGGCGGCGAACCATGCCGGACAGCCTAACGACGATCGCTTAGGCCAACGCGGCGAGCGCTGCCGCCGCGTCGTAGCCCCCGAACCCGTCCAGCGCGCCGCGGCGCAACCGGTCCACCCAGGTCGGGTCGGCGAGCAGCGCCCGGCCTACCGCCACCACGTCGAACTCGCCGGCGTCGAACTGCTCGACCAGTCGGTCGATGGGCGCGGGCTGGATCACCTCGCCCCGCTTTTCGCTGCGGAACTGCGTCTCCAACCCCACCGATCCCACTGCGATGACCGGCGCCTCCGTGACCTTCTTGGTCCACCCGGCCAAGCTCAGTTCGGGGTCGTCGTCGGGGAACGCCGGCAGGTAGTGCCTGCGCGTCGAGGGGTGCAGCACATCCACACCGGCCGCGACGAGGGGCGCCAACAGTTCCTGCAATTGCGCCGGATCGTCGGCGATCGACGCGGTGTAATCGGTGCCCTTCCACTGCGAGAAGCGGAAGATGATCGGGTAGTCCGGCCCCACCGCGGCACGTACCGCGGCTACCACTTCGGCCGGGAACCGCGTCCGCTCGGCCAACGATCCGCCGTAGCCGTCGGTGCGCCGATTCGTTCGCTCCCAAAGGAATTCGTCCAGCAGGTAGCCGTGGGCGCCGTGGAGCTCGACCGCATCGAAGCCGACGTCGCGCGCGCTGGCGGCGCTGGTCGCGTACAGCTGCGAGAGCGCTTGAAGTTCATCGGTTCGCAACGCCCGGCCCCGCGGGTTACCGTGGCCGTCGATACCCGACGGACCGACCGGCACCACACCGTCGGTGTCCTCGCGTTGCACGCCCTGGTGCCACAACTGGGCGGCGATCGTCGCGCCCTCGGCGTGCACGCCATCGACAACCCGAGTCCAGCCTGCGAGCACCTCATCACCCGCTATCGTCGGCACGCTGAAGGGGTAACCCGCGGCCGGATCGGGCAGCCGGATGCCTTCGGTGATGATCAGCCCGACACCGCCGGCGGCACGCCGTCGGTAGTACTCGGCGACATCGGTGCCCGGGACCCCGCCCGGCGACGCCTGCCGCGTCATCGGCGCCATCGCGAAGCGATTCGGCACGGTCAGCGAGCGGACGGTCAACGGTTGGAAGAGATCTTTGACCGCCATGGAGCGATGCAACGCTCCGCCGCCGTCTGCTATTCCGCCGCCGACGCCCAGCGGTCAGAACAACCGGTATTCATCGCTGTTCATGCCGCGCATTGCGTCGTAATCCAATGTCACACAGCGAATACCACGATCGGTCGCCAGCGTTCGGGCCTGCGGCTTGATCTGCTGGGCGGCGAACACCCCGCTCACCGGTGCGAGCCGACTGTCACGGTTGAGCAGTTCCAGATACCGGGTCAGCTGCTCGACACCGTCAATCTCGCCGCGCCGCTTGATCTCCACGGCGACCGAGCGTCCCTGCTCGTCGCGACACAGCAGGTCCACCGGTCCGATCGCGGTCATGTACTCCCGACGCACCAGGCTGTAGCCCTCGCCGAGCAGCTCGACATGCTCGGCGAGCAGCGCCTGCAACTGGGCCTCCACACCGTCTTTGACCAGACCCGGGTCGACACCGAGTTCATGGCTGGAGTCGTGCTCGATCTGCTCGATGGTGATCCGCAACTGGTCGCCGGTCTTGTTCGTCACCACCCACACCGGGAACTCGCCGGCGGTTTCCTCGGTGAGCCGGCACGGCGGACTCATCCAGTTCAGCGGCTTATAGGCACGGTCGTCAGCGTGCACACTGACCGAACCATCGGCCTTCAGCAGCAGCAGTCGCCGGGCCGACGGCAGGTGCGCGGTGAGCCGGCCCACGTAGTCGACGGTGCACTGGGCGATGACGAGTCGCATCCGAACCACCTTAGGGGCAGCGCCGAGCAATTATTCTTACGCCACGATGAAAGCGCCGAAGACGACCGCCCAACGGATGAGCCGGGTTCTGGAGCTGTTGACCCGCCAGACCGACCAACTGCCCGAAACCCCGGAATACGGCTCCTGGTTGCTCGGCCGAGTGTCAGAAAGCCAGTATCTGCGGCGGATTCGCATTCAGTTCATCATGACGGTGGTCATCGTGGGCACGAACCTGATCGGGATCGGCGTGGTGGTGATCCTGGTGACGGTAGCCTTTCCTTCGCCCAGCGTGTTCGCCGATGCCCCGAGATGGCTGACGTATGGCGTCGTACCGGGCTATGTGGCGCTGGCATTGATCTTCGGTACCTACTGGATCACCCGGCGCACCATCAAGAAGTTGCGCTGGGCGATCAGAGAGCAGCAACCGACCCAGGTGGACGAGCGCAATGCGTTCCTGGCGCCGTGGCGGGTAGCCCAGGTGGTGCTCGCGTTGTGGGGCGTGGCCGCGATGCTGTTCACAGTGCTGTACGGGATGGCCGACCATTACTTCATCCCGATCATCGCGTTCACCGTCGGCGTGTGTGGCATCCAGGTGGCCACCGCCTGCTACCTGTGCACCGAATTCGCGTTGCGGCCGGTGGCCGCCCAGGCGCTCGCCGCCGGGCCGCCGCCACGACGGTTCTTCTCGGGCATCATGGGCCGGACCATGATGGTCTGGCTGCTCAGCTCGGGCGTACCGGTTCTGGGCATCGCGCTGACGGCCATCTTTGCCTTGGTGTTGAAGAACCTGACCATGACCCAGTTCGGTATCGCTGTGCTGATAGTGGCGCTCGCCACCGCCATCTTCGGCTTCCTGTTGATGTGGATTCTGTCCTGGCTCACCGCAGCTCCGGTGCGGGTGGTGCGCGCCGCGCTCAGGCGAGTCGAGCAGGGCAACCTGGGAGCCGATCTGGTGGTGTTCGACGGAACCGAACTCGGCGAACTGCAGAGCGGTTTCAACGCGATGGTGCACGGGCTGCGGGAGCGGGAACGGGTGCGTGACTTGTTCGGTCGTCACGTCGGTCGCGAAGTTGCAGCGGCCGCAGAACGCGATCGGATCCAGCTCGGCGGCGAAGAACGCCATGTCGCAGTGCTTTTCGTCGATATCATCGGCTCAACTCAGATTGTGACCTCCAAGCCCGCCACCGAGGTCGTCACCCTGCTCAACCGGTTCTTCGCGGTGGTCGTCGACGAGGTCGACCGCCACCGGGGGCTGATCAACAAATTCGAGGGCGATGCGACCCTTGCGATCTTCGGCGCACCCAACCATCTGCCCCAACCCGAAGATGAAGCGCTGGCCGCCGGTCGCGGCATCCTCAGCCGGCTGGCCGACGAGGTGCCGGAGATCCGCGCCGGTATCGGCGTGGCGGCCGGCCAAGTCGTCGCCGGAAATGTCGGCGCCAAAGAACGTTTCGAGTACACCGTGATCGGCGAACCAGTCAACGAGGCGGCCCGGTTGTCCGAGCTGGCGAAAACCCGCCAGCTCCCACTGTTGACCACGGCGCAGACGCTGCGCGCCGCCTGCATCAGCGAGCAAGCCCATTGGGTACTGGGCGATTCGGTGGTACTGCGCGGGTATGACCAGCCCACCGTGCTGGCCGGGCCGCTATAGCCGTCGCTAGGTCACCCAGGTCTCGCTCGCGGCGAGAGCGTCGTCGACCGTGGCGAACACCCGCGTCCCCCGGGTCGCCGGGTCGGACGTCAGCGCTCCTCCCGGATCGACGAGAAGGCCCCGTTTGCCCAGGCTCTGCAGCTCGTCGGCCAGTCCGGCGAGCAGGGCACGCGCCGGGTCGCTGATGGCGTGCAGCCGCGACACGTCGAGGATCGCGACGCCGAAGTCGCCGCAGTCGCCGGTGGCGGTGCGGGCCACCTGTTCGGCGCCGGCGAAGAGCAGGTCTCCGTGCACCTCGTAAACCCGAACGCCCGGGCGGGGCGTGTAGACGCCACGAATAGCCGAGTGAGCTTCGCTGCTCACCGTCAGGAAATGCAGGCCGAGCTGTTGAGAAAGGCTGCGGCACACCAGCACTCCGCGCACACTGTTGCCCTTGGCGTCGATCCGCGGCGAATAGACGCCGATGCCGAGCTGGCCGGGCAGCACCGCCACGATGCCGCCACCCACTCCGCTCTTGGCCGGCATGCCGACCGCGCTGACCCACTCGCCGGCGGCGTCGTACATACCGCAGGTCACCATCACCGACAATGTGCGCCGGACCACCGCCGCGTCGGTCACCTGCCGCCCCGTCAACGGGTTATAACCACCCCGCGCGAGCGTCGCCGCCATCCGGGCCAGGTCGGTGCTGGTGACCTTCAACGAGCACTGCCGGATGTAGACGTCGAGAGCGTCATCGGGGTCAGCGTCAAGAGCACCGAAACTGTCCAGCAGGTACGCAATCCCGCGATTACGGCTGCCGCTGGCCTTCTCTGATCGGTAGACGTCCTCGTCGAAGTCCAGACCGCGTCCCGCACAGGCACTGTAGAACTCCCGGATCAAGGCGAATCGGTCGTCGGCCGTCGCGCCCGGGATCAGCGAGCACGCCACTATCGCGCCGGCGTTGATCATCGGATTCTTCGGCACCTGGGTGACCTGGTCGACGCTGATCCTGTTGAATCCCTCGCCGGAGGGTTCCACCCCGATCCTCGCGTCGACGTCCGCATGCCCCAACTGGTCGAGCGCCAGCGCGTAGGTGAACGGTTTGGAGATCGATTGCATGGTGAACTGCGCCTGGGCGTCGCCCGATTCATAGACATAGCCATCCGATGACGACAGCGACAGACCGAAGCCGGTCGGGTCGACCCGCGCCAGCTCCGGAATGTAGCTGGCCAGGGCACCGATGTTCACCTCGGCATGCTCGGCCAGTATCCCGTCCAAGTACCGCTGCACCAGTGCCGTCACGTCCAGATGGTAGCCCCGGCGAGCGGCGTGGGACCCGCACTATCGTGTCGTATTCCCGCTAGTGTCGGCGGTCGCCGCATGCGATGGTTACAACGTGCACGACGACTTCGACCGCTGCTATCGTGCCGTGCAGTCCAGCGACGCCCGCTTCGACGGCTGGTTCTACACCGCCGTGCTGACCACCCGGATCTACTGCCGGCCCAGTTGCCCGGTACGGCCCCCGCTGCCGCGGAACGTGCGGTTCTACCCCACCGCTGCCGCCGCTCAGCGGGCTGGCTTCCGGGCCTGTAAACGCTGCCGGCCAGACGCCGCCCCGGGATCGCCGGAATGGAACGTCCGCGGCGACCTTGTGGGCCGGGCGATGCGGTTGGTCGCCGACGGCACGGTCGACCGCGAAGGGGTGGTGGGTCTTGCCGGGCACCTCGGCTACTCCACCCGCCAGTTGCAGCGCCTGCTCCACAACGAGGTCGGAGCCGGTCCGCTGGCACTGGCTCGCGCCCAGCGCGCGCAGACGGCCCGGATTTTGATCGAGACCACGGATCTTCCGTTGAGCGACATCGCGTTTGCGGCCGGCTTCGCCAGCATCCGGCAGTTCAACGACACCGTCCGCGCGGTGTGGGCCACCACGCCGACGGCCTTGCGGCACCACGCGGCCGCGCGGTCCAAGGCCGAATCCGACCGGCACGCCCCGAGCCCGGGAGGGCTGTCGCTGCGTCTGCCGGTGCGCACCCCGTTCGCGTTCGAGGGGGTCTTCGGCCATCTGGCGGCCTGCGCGGTTGCCGGTTGTGAGGAGGTACGCGACGGTGCGTACCGCCGCACCCTACGACTGCCGCACGGCAACGGCATCGTCAGCCTGACTCCGGCCCCCGACCACGTCCGGTGCGGCCTGGTACTCGACGATTTCCGGGACCTCACCGCCGCGATCACCCGCTGCCGGCGGCTGCTGGACCTCGACGCCGATCCGGAGGCCGTCGTCGAGGCTCTCACGGACGACCCCGAACTGGCGCCGCTGGTGGCCAAGGCGCCGGGCCAGCGGATCCCCCGCACCGTCGACGAAGCCGAACTGGCGGTGCGGGTGGTGCTCAGCCAGCAGGTGTCGGTCAAGGCGGCCCGCACCCATACGCGGCGGTTGCTGCTGGCCCACGGTGAACCCATTGTCGACCCGGCCGGCGGGCTGACTCACGTCTTCCCGTCGGTCGAACGGCTGGCCGATATCGACTCCGACCAGCTGGCGCTGCCCCGGGCACGTCGGAGAACGCTGCTGGCCCTGGTGGCCGGCCTCGCCGACGGCAGCATCAGCCTGGGCGCGGGATGCGATTGGGGCCGCGCCCGGCAGTCGTTACTGGAGCTTCCCGGCGTCGGCGCGTGGACTGCCGAACTCATCGCCATGCGCGGCCTGGGCGACCCCGATGCGTTCCCGGCGACCGATCTGGGGGTGCGGGTGGCCGTGCGCCGGCTGGGTTTACCCGAGCAGCCGCGGGCCCTGACCGAACGCAGTCTCCGCTGGCGCCCGTGGCGGTCGTATGCGACCCAGCATTTGTGGACTGCCCTCGATCACGCCGTGAACGACTGGCCCCGGACGTCCAAGGAGATCGCATGACCTATCAGCGCACCATCGACAGCCCGATCGGCCCGCTCACCCTGGCCGGCGGGAACGGCAAGCTCAGCCATCTGCTGATGCTCGACCACTCCCATGCCCCCGACCGCACCGGATGGCGCCGCGACGACTCCGCTTTCCCCGACGTCGTCGAACAACTCGAGGCGTACTTCGCCGGGGATCTCACCGAATTCGAGTTGAGCTATGAGATGGCCGGCACCGAGTTTCAGCGCCGGGTGTGGACCGCGTTACTGACGATCCCCTACGGCCAGACCCGCTCCTATGGCGAGTTGGCAACACAGATCGGGACACCGACAGCCTCGCGCGCCGTGGGGCTGGCCAACGGCCGCAACCCGATCTCGATCATCGTGCCCTGCCACCGGGTCATCGGCAGCAACGGCAGCCTGACCGGCTACGGCGGCGGTATCGACCGCAAGCGGACCTTGTTGGACCTGGAGCGGCGGCACAGCCACGCCACGCTGTTCGACTGACTTGGCGTTCGACTGACTTGGCGTTCGACTGACTTGGCGGACACGGCCGGGTGAATTGGCCGTCTCCGCCGATGCCGATAACCTGCTCGCGTGACCACACCGGGACTTAGCGTTGTGCCGGCCGGACTGCGCACGCTGGCGCAACGCTGCGACATTCTCGCTGGTCAGGTCGGTGTGCCGTTGCCACCGGTAACCGCAGCCGGCTGGCAAACCAGCGGGGGCGCGGCGAGGGCAGCCAGTGCCGCCGCGAACTGGGTCAGCGGCGTCCTCGCCGGCCGGATGCAGGCGACAGCGGCCAAACTCAGCGACGCTGCGCGTGACTACGAGAAGATGGACGACGGTGGCGCAGCGGCGTTGGCCGCAGTGGGCTCGGGCTACCCGGGAGGCTACCCCGGCGGAGACGGCGGCGCCGGTGGACGCGGGCTGCCGAGGTAGCCATCAGTGACGCTGAGCAATGGTTGGCCGTCGCTCTCCGAGGTGACGGCGGCGAGCTGGGAACACCTCAAGACCGCGGGCGAGAGCTGGTCGCATCTGGCCGACACGTGGGAGAGCTCCTTCGATGAAGTCCGCAACGCGTCGGTGCGCCCTGGCGGCACCGCCTGGGAAGGCAGCGGCGCCCACGGCATACAGGAGCGGACTGCCGCCGACGCCGTCACGGTGCGGGCGCCGGCCGATCAGCTCCGCGTCGCCGCCGAGATCGCCCGCCGATGCTGCGGTCAACAGGACACGAACAAGCAGTCGGTACTCAGCGCAGTAGAGGCCGCCGTGCGCGACGGGTTCACCGTCGACGACGACTACACCCTCGCCGACACGCTGCCCTACTACAGTTCTGCCGCCGAACGTGACGCGCGAGAACGGGCCGCAGACGGGCACGTCAGCGCGATTCGCACCCGCCTCAACAACTTGGTCAACGCCGAGGCCGACATCGCCCGCGACCTCAGCACCGCCACCGCCGGGTTCGAGCACCTGCGCTTCGCTGAAGAAGGCGCCGACGGCGGAGCGGGCGCAGCTGGCCTGCCCCACACGACGCCGCCAAGTGAAAAGACTTCACCGGGCACCGAACCGCAGCGCAGCGCAGCAGACGATGCCGCCAGCTTCGTCCCGCAACTGAAAGAGGTGCTGATCGCTGGTCAGGGCGCGATCGCTGGCGGCACTGCAGACGGCGTGCGTCAGACAGTGCTCGACGTAGTCGCCAAAGGGCCCGGCACCGGCCCCGGTGCGGCTGACCCCGGTTTGTTGAAATGGTTCGAAGATCCGAAGATCGGCGGCGTCGAGCTAAAGGGATTCTCCCGAGTGGCCCGGGTGACCGGTGTTGCCGCCGCGGCACCCGCCGTGATGTCCGACATTCATGATGGAAACACAGTTGCCGAAGCCGTCACTCGTGAAGGCGTGGGGGTGGCAGCGGGACTCTGGGCAGGCGCTCAAGCTGGTGGGTTCGCCGGTTCGTTCATTCCGGCTCCTGGGGTGGGTACTGCGGTTGGCGTGGTCATCGGCGCCGGTGTAGGCGGCTTGACCGCGATGGGGACATCCCGATTTGTCGAAATGGCCTGGGATCCGGTCACAGATGCCGTGGACAGCGTCGCCCGTGGCGCGAAATCGCTCTTCGGTTCCGGATAGGCGCGTGGCTATGCGATTCGATGAGTTCGTTGCGCGGAACGGCGTCGCGGTGTCTCCGGTCGATCGGTTCGACGGCTTTGCCGTGGATGTGGGCGCACCCCCGGACTGGGAACCCTTCGATGCCACCGTCGGCGTCGGGGCTCGGATCTGCCGCGGCGACTCGTCTATCAACGAATTCTGTACTAACGCGGTGCTGACACTTCATCGTGTCGAGGTATCGCTCGACGCCGGTGAGGTATTCGCCATGCTGTCCGAACAGCAAATGCAATCGGTGTCAGGCTGCCACGAACTGCACCGGGAACTCGCAGCAGCCACTGAGGGACCCGGCGGCGCGGGGACACTCGTCGTACGGATTAGCCATGAACTCGGCACCATCGACAGCGTGTCTCGGTCGAGAATCATCCCGACCGAACAGGCGACGCTGATCGCGCAACTGACCGTGACCTCGCTACACGATTCGACGGTGGACCGGCAGAATATCTGGCTAGCGGTCCGACAAGGTGCCGCAGGTCGCTCATCCGCTGGTTTTGCGGGCGGAGCTCCGGCGAGCAGAAATCGGGATGGCCGCTGATGACAAGGACCAAAACAAAAATTCATTGGGGACGGGCGCTGCGCTATACCTTTGCCGCAGCGCTGTGTCTGTTGATGCCTGCCGTGATCCACGCTGGCTTGCAGTGGTACTGGGCTGTCATCGTGCTTTGCCTGGCGTTCCTCCTAGTCGTCAGCCAGCGCCAGATCTTTCGGCCGGGCATCAGCCGCACAGCGAATGAGGTCGTCTGTCGCTACGTCCCCTGGTACGAGGGCACTGCGTATTTCCTGTGCTTGGCACTTCCACTGATGGGTGTCGCCGCTATTGCGGCCGGGCGCGAGCCCGGAAACCCGGCGCGGATTCTGTTCGTCGGCTTCGTACTGCTGGCCGCTATGCCGATCATCCTGTGGAGTGTCGTACAGCTGCGGCGCCGATCTCTACTCTGCATCTCCCCGTCGGCACTGACCCTACGACTAGCCACTCCCGGTTCTAAGTTGACCGAAATCCGCCGCGAGCACGTCGAGTCGATCACCTCCAAGATGGTCCGGAACCCGGTCAACGGCCAGTCATTACAGACCGAGATCGCCTACCGCGCCGCGGATTCGAACAACGCCGACATCCAGACTGTCCTGCTCGGCCTGCATCTGAGCGTCCAACCGATCAACCTCGCTAACGCACTCGTCGCCTGGAACGACGGCGCCGAAGAAGACCCGGACGAGTTGCTGGATCGGATCGAACAGACTCTTCGAGGTCAGTCAAACTGACGTGACGCAGTTTGCCTAGGCC